>CBFCWO010000023.1:0-31274 GCA_965601625.1 uncultured Flavobacteriaceae bacterium
GTTCGTTGGGGAACTTATCCGGGAACGTGAAATGCCTTTTCAGGCTTATGAGTTAAATTGATTGCGGGGAGGGGGGGGGGATCTCCCCCAAATTCAGCTTCATCCAGATATTGCCGTCCTTATAGCCAAAAAACACCATATTCCGGAGCTTTGCCAGGCTAATGTGCATAATTCTAAGATCCCGAAATTTCCTGAGACACATTCAATAGGCCAGTGTAGAAATACCGGCGTCTTCCAGACGGTTTGGAAACGGCAGGAGGAGGGTTCATGGAAGTTTGTCAGGAACTGATTAAAATCTATGTACAGGGCTGGAGAACTTTTTGTTATTAGCTGACAGCACATTCCTCCATGCAGGATTATCCTTACTTTTATAAAGGATGTACTCCATTACTCAATTGCGGCTATTTTATGATTGAACTGGATAAGGTAGGATTTCAGTATTCCGGAAGCAATCCGCTGATCCGGGACATTTCATTTAAACTGGAGAAAGGAGGTATCCTGGGCCTGCTGGGCCACAACGGTTCCGGGAAATCCACCCTGATGAAATTGATCGGCGGGCTGCTGCGCCCAAAATCAGGAACGATCCGGATTATGGACACCGCACTGGATGAGCTGGACCGAAAAACCCTGTATAGGAATATGTCCCTGATGATCGAGGAGCCTTCACTTTACGGACATCTGAATATTTGGGACAACCTTAGGATCCGTTCGCTCTATCATCAAACGGACCCGGATAAGATTACATCTGTACTGCAGCAGGTAGGCATGTTTGAATTCAGGCATCGCAAGACGGTAAAGCTCAGTACCGGGATGAAACAACGCATAGGCCTGGCCGCTGCCCTGCTTTCCGATCCTGAAATATTGCTGCTGGATGAACCCACTAACGGAATGGATCCGCAGGGTATCATTGAGATCCGCCAAATGATCAAAGACCTGAGCAAATCAGGGAAGACGATCATTGTATCCAGTCATTTACTTTCAGAGATCGAAAAAACCGCGAACGAGGTAATGATCCTGAAAAACGGGCAGAACGTCTTTTTTGGATCTATTGAGAACCTGCAGGGTCATCGGGACCTGGAATCCTTTTACCTCAATTATGCTTGATTTTTTCATATATACAAAAGCGGAATTCATTAAGCTTAAAAGTTCGGGGATGTTCTGGCTGGCTACGGCTGGCACGGTTTTCACCAACCTGATGATGGCGGTCATACCCTACAATTTTGCCATTGTTTCGGAATATCTCGAAATAGACCCGCTGGGAAGCTGGGAAGGCTGGATTCGGTTCCACTACCTGGGTATTCTCCCCATGCTATTGCCCATGTATCTTGTTATTTTATGCGCTCTGGCACTGCTTATGGAAAATCGGGCGAGGTCCTGGAAAATGTTGTATGCCCTGCCATCATCCAAAGCAATGGTCTACCTCAGCAAGCTCAAGGTGGTCGCCCTGGTTTTTGCTTTCTCCCACCTGCTTTTCGTATTGCTCCTGGTGCTGATCCCCCTGGTAATGGGAAGCCCATTTGCCCAATTCAATCCACCTTTTGATTTGCTTATGAAACTCGGTTTTGGAACTATTTTTAGCTGCATGGGCATCCTTTCTCTGGTATATTTTATTTCCTATTTTTTCAAAAGCTTTGTGTTGCCCCTTGCCGTGGGAATCCTTGGTTTTGTTCTGGCTCAGCTCATCAAGGACTATCACCTTGATGGAAGCTATTTTCCGTTCTCCTGGCCCTCAATCACCATGGATTCCATCTTTCTGGGCCAACCGGACTGGGGAACTTTGGGTATCAATTTGCTATTTCTTTCTATCGTGACCCTCCTGGGTTATGTTCTGGCAAACAGAGATCAGACTAAATCTTTTTAATAAAGGCTTCCCCTGCTAATTGATTCTTGGTGCCGGAAGACTTTCCATGCCCGGCAATAAAATAGGATAATGAATGATTGTTGCATCTCCCGTTCATAACTTGTCAGGGGGCGGGTGGGGGCCCCCAGCTTCTAAAAGTCTCAAAAAACCGAATCCCTTTCTTTCCAACACAGGGATGAACCCACTCCTGACCCAGGTCATAGGCACATAGGCATTCCACTGCTAACTTTATACGAAATAAAAATGAAGCCGTGGATCTACAGTTGCATATTAATTCGGCGGCATTCAAAAACTGAAGTCAAACACATAAATAAACGGTAATGGAAACCCAAGTAATCTACAACTCAGACCTGCATTTTGAGCACGAACGCTGGAGAAGCGAACTTTTTTTCTGGAAGGACGAGATGCGCTCTTTTAAAAACAGATTAGAAGAAATAGTCAGTCGATGGACAGACAAGGAAGTCCTTGCGCAATTGGAACACTACCAAAACGAATTCATCCTGCACGAAGGAAGGATCGATGAATTCCTGGAAGGCATAGAAGTGCATGAGCATCGAATGGCTGGAAAAAGCCAGGCTGGAGAAATTTCCATGGATCGGGCTCTGGTGAAAAAGCATCTTAATTTTAGGGAAGAAATGGAAACCCAGCGGGAGATGTTCCACAACCTCAAAAAGGAGTTTTTTACTTTCCTGACCAAGTATATGTAAGGGAATAGGCTGCTGAATTCAGAACTCCCTGATGCGGTCCTCAATATTGCGCTTTGTGGTCCTGTTCAGGGGAGTCAACCTGCGTTGCCTTCTTATGTAATTTCGCCCTCCGGATTCGGAAGAATCGTAAAGTCCGGGGAGACAGGCTGGCATATGGATCATCGAAAAACTGCCGTATCTTTGAGATGGACCCTTCACTAGAGGAAATGCGAAAATGCCTTTTTACAACCTGATAGTTCTCCTGATCTTGATGCAGAGCCTGACGCTATATGAGTTCAATCCCGGGGCATCCACGGACAACTGGGTGGTAGTCAACGATGGGGTGATGGGCGGCCGTTCCAAAGGCTCCCTGATCCTGAATGAGGAGGGACATGGTGTTTTTTCAGGGGAGATCTCCCTGGAAAACTATGGAGGATTTTCATCTATCCGGCATCGGACCCACCGCATTGCCGTAAATGATTTCAGCACGGTGGAATTAAAAGTCAAAGGAGACGGAAAACGCTATCAGTTTCGTATTCGGGAAGGGCAGGCCGATTACTATTCCTACATACAGTATTTTGAGACCAGCGGGGAGTGGCAGACCATTGTAATCCCGCTGGATTCCTTCTACCCTGTTTTTAGGGGCCGAAGGCTGAATCTGCCGAACTTCAGGGGAAAATCCCTGGAGGAAATCGGTTTTTTGATCGGAAATAAGCGACGGGAAACCTTCAGGCTTGAAATCGACTACATCCGCCTGGGATCTGATTGAGGGCTTTCCCACCCCTTCACCTTCCAAAAAACCGACCCGAAAGCTGCATTTGGTCGAAAATTCGAGATTCATTCATTTTTTAGGTAGGGTTTAACCCATCTTTGACTGTTTTACTCGTGCTGCATTTAGCAACCAAAATCTTGAGTTTTAAAACCTACATTATGAATGCAAAAATCTATATGGGGGTCCTGTTGACCCTTAGTTTGTTCTTTACGAGTTGCGCCGAGGACGCCATTGACCAGAATCCAGACGGTATGGGCCGCCTAACGGTCCGCCTAACGGACGCCCCTTTCCCTTATTCCGAGGTGGAGGAGACCAATGTGACGATTTACAAGATCGAGCTTCGAAAGGCTGCAGGGGAGGATTCCGGCGAGGAAGATGGAGGTTCTCCTTTTATCCCTGTTATGTTGGAAAGTGAAGAAGTGAAGGTCAACCTGCTTACCCTGACCAATGGAGTCACCCGGGAACTGGCTGATGTTGAAATTCCAGCCGGCACCTACGACCTTGTTCGCGTATATGTGAAAGATGCAAGTGTGCTGCTTACCAATGGCGAAACATATGGCCTGGAGGTTCCCAGCGGACAGCAGACAGGAGTCAAGGTATTTATAAAACCGGGACTCACTGTGGAGGGAGGACTATCTTCTGATCTGCTCCTGGATTTCGATGTGAGTAAATCCTTCGTGGCCCGTGGTAATATCAAAAAGGCCAATTTCAACGGATTTATCTTCAAACCGGTAATCCTGGCTTCCAATACTTCTGTTGCCGGCACCCTCACAGGAACGGTCAACACTATGTTGGAGGAGGCTGAAACCGGGCTTGAGGGAGCCCAGATATCGGTTATTGCTGCCGACACGGTCTACAAGACCGGACAGTCCGATACGGATGGAAACTATCTCATTGATGGCATTCTGGCCGGCACCTACAAAGCCGTGGCCGAGAAGGATGCCTTTATTTCAAGCGACACGGTGGATATCGAGATCATCGCGGCCAATAAAACCACGCAGGATTTCCTCCTGGAGGCCGATGAAACCGCAGGGGAGACTACGGACGGCAACTAAATTTTTTATCCTTTGTAAAGCATGCAAAAGGCAGGGAAAATTCCCTGCCTTTTTATATTCCATCGCTCGGAGGCCTTCTTAAACCTTGTTTCCATATTCCCTGACCCGGAAGTTTGTCTATTTCCCCCGGTTAATCAATCTCACGAACTTCGTCCCCCGGCCGGTAATACCCATACCGCCCCAGTTTCTTTCCGGTATAATACGTATCCAGCCCGCCTATTGCTACCGTATTAAGCGCCTCCAGGTCGACATCCCCGTCTGCTTTGACCCCTCCCTCTGGCAGGATCAAATGCTCGATCTTGCCTACCACCAATCGGGTTTGATTGCAGTTTACCAGATGTTCTTCTTCAAAAGACAATCCGATCTTGATCCGGCTTTCCGCAACAAATGGGGCCGAAAATCCCTGAACGTAATGGGGCGTCAGTCCACAAGCTTTGAATTCAGAAACCTCCAGGGGATATTTGCCTGAAGTCTGGTGGGCCTCCCTATGGAAACTGGCAGCAACCTGGTTAATGGTGAACTGACCGGTATCCCTTAAATTCTTATATGTATGCCTTTCAACCGTAGTGGGCCTTAGAACAAATCCCAGGTACGGAGGATTGGCCCCGATGTGGACTACTGAATTGAAAAGGGCCAGGTTCTCCATTCCAGACCCAGAACGCGTACCGATCAGGTTGGCCGTTTTATAGCCCGCAATTTTATTTATCAGGGTGCCCCGGTATCGTGCGGGAAGGTTCATAAGCTCATGGAAATCGAAATGCTTTTCCATATCGGTTTTCTTTCAAAGATACACCCCAGGCCCTAAACCTGCGCCGCGCCAATGCAGATCGCTAAGCCCAGGGTGATCATTAGGCTTAGGATAAGTCCGTGATAGACCAATAAGGTCCTTTCCTCTCTGGCATTCAATGAAGAGTCGGGGTCATACCAAATGAAGGCGACTCCCAGACAAGGGACCCAGTAATTGGGTTTGATGTTTGACATGTCCGATGCTTTATCCAAATTACGGACCTGACATGCGTTATTGATGATGCTATTTTATCCAGTTTCTGAGGTTTTTTGCCTTTTTTTGAAGAATCATGACCGATCTGGATCCCTCTGAGGCGTCTCAAACCTTTCGCGTACCGGCCTATGTATTGCCTGTAATCGTATTTTCACAATTTTGTGGAACTTCGCTCTGGTTTGCCTCCAATGGTGTTTTGGAGGAACTTACCGACACCTTTAATCTGGGACCATCAGCGCTTGGCCATCTGACCTCGTCCGTCCAGTTTGGCTTTATTTCCGGAACCCTCGTATTTGCCCTGCTGGCCCTGGCCGATCGATTTCCACCTTCAAGGGTGTTTTTTTGGTCGGCTTTCCTGGGTGCCCTGGCCAACCTCGGTATGGTTTGGGAAGGGAATACCTTCACTACACTCCTCGTATTGCGCTACATTACCGGGTTTTTCCTGGCCGGGATCTACCCCGTGGGCATGAAGATTGCTTCGGACTACTATCGGAAGGGATTGGGAACTTCTTTAGGTTATCTGGTGGGCGCCCTGGTATTGGGAACGGCCTTCCCACATTTACTCAACATCGGATCCCTCGGGATCCCCTGGAAGTCCATCCTGCTGGTCACCTCGGTTTTGGCAACCCTGGGCGGTATTATGATCTGGGTTCTCCCTGACGGACCTTTTCGAAAACCCATGGAACGACCCGAATTTGCAGCATTTTTCCTGGTATTCCAAAAACGCGGATTCCGGACCTCTGCATTCGGTTACTTTGGGCATATGTGGGAACTCTATACCTTTTGGGCTTTTGTCCCTCTGATCCTGGAAACATATCTGGACTCATATCCGGAACTGGAAGCTTCCACACCCCTGTGGTCCTTTATGATCATAGGAATTGGCGGCCCTGCCTGCGTACTGGGAGGGTATTTATCCCGCCGAATGGGAATAAAGCGGGTAGCCACAGTTTCCCTCTTGCTCTCCGGCATATGTTGCCTGCTGGCACCCTGGGCATATTTGCTTCCCGTGGAAATCTTTCTTCTATTTCTTTTGTTTTGGGGTATGGTGGTTATTGCAGACTCCCCCCTTTTTTCGACCCTGGTAGCACATCATTCGGCGGCTCAGCGGAAAGGAACCGCCCTGACCATTGTGACGAGCATTGGATTTGCCATTACCATTATAAGTATTGAAGCCATGGGATGGTTGCAGAAAACATTTGATACTCCCATGGTCTATCTCCTGCTTGCCCTCGGTCCCCTCTTCGGATTGATCAGCCTATTGTTGGACCGGGAGAAAACAACCTTTTAGGGACCCTTGGAATCGATGTCTTTCACACATCTGAATCCCAGGTGGCCCATGCCTGTATCGGGTGTGGTGCGCATTCGGCGGGCAACCCGATAACCGCTGCAATAGCTGTCGCTACAAAGGTAAGAGCCACCCCGCACCACGTTTTTCGCTGCAAGCGGATCTCCGGGATCATAGGATTCAAGGGGGCCTTTTGGGTTAAAGGCTTCTTCGGGCTTTAATTCCTGCGCATAGGCATCCGCCCGATACTTATCTTCACACCATTCCCATACATTCCCCGCCATGTCGTACAAATCATAACCATTAGCGGGATAGGTTTTAACAGGGGCCGTTAGGACGTATCCGTCCAGGGAATCATTCCGAAATGGAAAGATCCCCTGCCAGAAATTGGCTTTTTTTGCAGCCTGGTCCGCCGGCGTATTCCCCCAGGGATAGACAGGGTCATCCAGGCCTCCCATAGAAGCCCATTCCCATTCGGCCTCTGTGGGCAAACGTTTCCCTGCCCAGTCGGCATAGGCTTTTGCGTCTTCATGAGAGACGTGCACCACGGGATGCTCCATTTTACCTTCGATACTACTTCCCGGGCCACCCGGGTGCCTCCAGTCAGCTCCCAGGGTCCACTCCCACCATTGGGACAGGTCTCTTAGGTCTACAGGGCCCTCCGTGGGCTTGAAAACCAGGGAACCGGGCTCCAGGATGGAATCTGCCGGCTTGGGCGTATCCGGGGGAAGCTGCTTGCTGAGTTCATCCCAGTCCAATGCCTTTTCTGCTGTGGTTACATATCCGGTTGCCTCCACAAAGGCGGCAAACTGGGCATTCGTAACTTCGGTCTGGTCCATAAAAAAGGCAGAGACCCCCACGTTTCTCCTGGGAAATTCATCGGGCTCAGCCCACTCGGATTTACCACCCATCAGGAAACTCCCACCCGGCACGTAGACCATCCCTTCGGGTGGCTGGGTTCCGGGTATTTCCGCTGCGGAGGAAACCTCCTTATTCCCCTCTTTACAACCCAAAAGCAAAATTCCGATCAGGAAAAAGAGATGCACTGTTTTGTTTCCCTTCATATTCAATTATAATGTATCTTCCTGCTATAAAATAAAGGTGTAAGTTAAAAAAGCTTTTACAGTCCCCCGCTGCTTTTTACTGAAAATGTCGGTTTGAAAGCTTCTTTTACGGAAATACAAAAATTCACCCAATGGTGGCTATGGGCCTTGCTCCTTGTCATGGCAGCTATTCCAATATATGGGATTTTCAAACAATTGATCATGGGAGAGCCTTTTGGCAATAATCCCATGTCCGATCTGGGGTTGATCATCTTTTTTATGTCCTATCTGGCATTTATGGGATTCTTTTGGTTCCTGGAGCTTCGAACCGAGATCGATCAGAGGGGGATTCGTGTCCGGCTTCGTCCTATCAGCACAAAAATTTTGAAATGGGAAGATATAAAACAAGTGGAGCCTGTCAGCTATGGCTTTGTGGGGTATGGATTGCGCCTAAGCCTGAAATACGGGATCGTTTACAACGCCAGGGGGAATAAAGGGCTGGCCATTTACCTTAAAAACGGTCGGAAATACCTTATTGGAACACAGATTCAGGACCGGATGATACAGACAATAACGGAATTGGGCAAGGCAGAAAAATTGAAAAAATCAAAAGTATAATGGTAAAAACAAAATCCCTGCTAAGTTTAGGCCTCTTCCTGCTCCTGGCGGTGCAATGCAGCGAAAAACAAGAAGTCTCCGAGGTCTTCCAGCACCCTATTGCGGAAGGACCCAAACCGTGGACCTCAACTGAATTTGAGCCGACGGAAGCGGATTTCACTTTCGCAATCATTTCCGATCTCAATGGGGGGGAGCGTCCCGGGGTTTACAGCCGGGCCGTGGAACAGCTCAATGGACTGGATCCTACTTTCGTCCTGTCCGTGGGAGACCTGATCGACGGGGGTACGGAAGACACCCTCCAACTCAAAAAAGAATGGGACTCCTTTGACGCGCGGACTGCAAGGCTTAAAATGCCTTTTTTCTACCTCGGTGGCAATCACGACCTGACCAATGTCGCCATGAGAGATTTCTGGAAGAACCGGTATGGGCCGCGCTACTATCACTTCAGATACAATGATGTGCTATTTCTGATGATGGATTCTGAGGATTATTCCGAAAAACGCATGATGGAAATCTACCACGCCAGGGACACTGCCATTCGAATTCTGGACGGTGACCTGGAGGGGGATTACCTTGAATCCACCTATTACCATATGCCGGAGCGGCGGGTGGGCAGCATGGGAAAGGACCAACTGGCTTACTTCCGCAAAGCCCTGGACGAACATTCCGATGCCCGGTGGACCTTTGTCCTGATGCACAAACCGCTCTGGATGCGGGAAGATGCTCAGGGCCTTGGGCCTCTGGAAGAATTGCTGAAGGGAAGAAATTACACCGCAATTAGCGGTCATTTTCACAGCTTCTCCCACCGGAAGCGCCATGGAATGGACTATCTGATCCTGGGAACCACAGGGGGAAGCCAGAATCCGGAGGATCCGAATTCCTTTGATCATATCAGTTTGATCAGGATGGATGAGTCTCCGGTGATCAACCACCTGAAGATGGAGGGAATCCTCCCTGGAACAGGTCCTGTCCAAACCGATGACTCAAAAGACCCATGACCGGTCCAGATGAATTGAGCCCCCCTTGGTTGGGAGGCTCAATGTCCAAAGGTAATTTTATGACCGCTCAGTGCATTAACACATCCCCTTTTCGAAGTTGTACCGAGCTACGCGTAAGATAATCCTGAAGGGTGAACGCCCTGCCTTTCCAGAGAAAAAGAATCAGGGCAAGCGGCCACACCCCCATACTTAGCAGCTTGATCAGCGTTCGGACAACGGCAAGCCCTTTGCTCGGGGGCTGCCCATCCCGTCCTACCGTTCTCAAACCCAGGATGTCCTTTCCGAGGGATTCCCCCTGGTTCAGCAGATCGCACCCTATGAAATAAAAAACCAGCACCAATCCATAGAGATCAACCGACAGCCCCATCTCGCCTTTGACCCCTATTCGATCGGTCCAAAGAAAATCTTCCGGTACCGCATTAATTGCAATGGTATATACCACACTTATCAGGAGTAAGTCAATGAGCAGGGCCCCCATCCTGCGGACGAGGGTGGAATGAATCAGGCGTTCCATTTAGTTGCGGTTTACCCAAACCTCGTACTGAAGACGCTCCAGTTTACCGGTCTTCAGGTTTACGGAATACTTGCCGGGCCTTATCCTGAAATCATACTGCCTGAACGTATTCATCTCCGAGGAGACAATCTCTATCTCCCTAATTGGGCTGGCCGACTTATCCCCTATAAAAAAGTCGAGAATATTATTTATTTCCTGAAGGTTGCAGGCGTAATTCACACAGCAGTGATAGAAAGAGGTGGAAACATCCCCAAGCAAGGGGATCTTTACTTTGACCCGTAGCTCCTTGCACCCGGTTGCCGGCCATCCCTTGCTGCTCCCCGCGTCGATTTCTTCAGCCAGGAAATCGAGGTTCTCGGTAATAAAATAGTCCCTTGCCTCCCCTTTTGGAGGTTCCTGTCTGGTGCATGCCGAAAGCACGAGCACCAGGCAGGTGCTCCATCTCAGTAATTGATTTTTCATTGAATAATTTTTAGGTGAAACTTCTTATGTGCCCGGAAATGCGCATTTTCCGGATCGTGTAAGGATTACAGGGTTATCAGTCCCTGTTTCGGAGGTTAACCGGGGATAAAGGTAGATGGACGCCCTGCATCGTCCTTTCAGCACATATCTGTAAAATCAGACGGCGTGTAAGGGGTAAATAAGATATAGTAATATGATGGGCGTAGGGGAAGCTTATTGACCCAACTGCCTCGCCTCGAAGGACACCAGGGCGTAGTCCCGGAATTGAATATTGAACTCCATAGGGTTACAGCAAACCTCGCAGTCCTCCACATAGGTTTGGTCCGCGATGGAAGTATCCAGCAATATGGAAATGGTCTCCCAGCAATAGGGGCATTGCAGGAAATGCTCTAGCATGGGCCCTAAAAATCTACGTTAAGCAGTTCTCCGCTCACCTGTAGCAACAGCAACTCTGCCAGTTTAGCATTGTACTTCGCCTGGCTGCGGTCCAGGACGGCATTCAGCAGGTTTAACTGTGCCACACGGAAATCCACCGAGGAGATCTGTCCCAATTCATAACGTTCCCGGGATCGGTTGAAGTTATCCAGGTTCGTCTGCAGGTTTTTTTGCTGGACCTCGAGCACGTATAGGGCATTCTGGTAGTCCCCCCAGGCGTTCTTGATGTCCCGGTCTACTTCCAGCTCTGTTTGCTTTTTAAGCAATTGCTGGTTTTCGAAGACGATCCGTGCATTTCTGCTGGCATTGATGGTTTGTCCCCCATCAAAGAGGTTCCAGGTGAGATTGATGGCCCCGTTTACCCCTGTCGTGGTATTCTGCAGCAAAAAGGCAAGGGGGTTGTTGTTGTTCTGTTCATTCCATCCGTAAGAACCGGTCAGCCCAATGGTCGGCAAATAACCACTCCTTGCGGCTTTCATGTTATACTCCGAAATAAGGATGTCCTTTTCGGCCAGCAACATGCGCACATTGTTGACCTTGGCTTCTGAACGGATGTCCTCCATTTGAAGGGCAGGGAGGAAGAAGATGGTCGTATCTGCCTGGAAAGTGGTGGCCAGGTCCCGGTTCAGGATCAGGTTCAGGTCCCTTTTGGTATTCCGCAACAGCTGCGCGGCATTGAGCAGGTTCACACTATCCGTATTGACATCTACCTCGGCATTCAGTACATCCAAACCGGTATTTTGGCCGAATTCAAACTGGTAACGGGCCCGCTCCAGTCGTTCCTTGGAAATCTCAAGTGCCGACCTGAGAAATGACGTATTCTCCTCCAGCCGCGCTGCCTCATAATACACTGAAAACAATTGCAGCAAGGTCGTTTCAATGGTTTGCCGCACCTCCAGTTCCGACTGGGCGGAACGCTCCTGGAACGCCTTGTAATCGTACAGGCGGCCCAGGCCGTCAAACAAAACGTAATTCAGGTTGAGCCCGGCGTTATAGCGACGGGTTTCGGCCCCTTCAGCCCTCCTGACTTCTCCGTTGGCCAACTGACCTTCGGAATTCTGTCGGTCAATAGTCCCCCCTCCATTCGCACTTAAGGTTGGCAGATAACCGGAATTCAGCAGGCTGGCATTGTTTTCATCAATTTCCCGTACATTCCTGGAAACCTTGATGCCCAGGTTATTTTCCAGGGCAATGGCAATGGCCTCTTCTTTAGAGAGCAAAGGGCCCTCGTTAATGGTCATTTCATCCTGGCCATAGGTCATTCCCAGACCCAGGATCCAGCTAAAAAGTATTGCACAGCAATGCTTCATCAGGACTGTTCTTCTAAAACGGTTGATTTTTCTTTTTTGGATGTACTGATGGCCTGTCCATCATCCCCTTTGCCATTTGCTTCTGCAAGCTTGCCCTCGAGGACCTCCTGGGTTTTCATCTCCTTGATGACCCGCTCAACTTCTTCCCGGTCGATTACCTGCCCGGTCCACAACCACTTTAATTTAGCTTTGGCATCGTTGACCACTGAAAGCAGCAACGGCAGCATCAACAGGGTCAGGACGGTGGCAATCCCAATTCCGTAAGAAATGGAAATCGCCATCGGCTTGAGGAACTGGGCCTGCCTGCTTTTCTCCAGCAGCAGGGGTGCCAGTCCGGCAATAGTGGTGAGGGAAGTCAAAAATATGGCCCGGAAACGGGAACGTCCTGCCTCGTAAAGGGCATCGTCGTACTTCATGCCCTGTCGCAAGAAGGAGTTGAATTTACCGATTAGCACCAGGCCGTCATTGACCATAATTCCGATCAGTGCAATGATCCCGAGGGCCGAAAGCACGTTGATAGGGAATCCGTGAATGACATGGCCCCAACCCACCCCGATAATGCTAAAGGGGATCATCAGGAGCAGGATGACCGGTTGACTGTAGGTGCGGAAGGTAAAGGCGATTACCGCAAAGATCAGAAAGAGGATGACCGGGAACACCTTATTGGCAGAGCTGGAAAGCTTTTGCGCCTCCCGGTTCTGTCCTTCATAAGAAACCGTAAGGCCCGGATAGCGGGAAAGCAGCTCCGGCACAAAATTGTTCTGGATATCCAAAATAATTTCGGTGGCGCTTTCATTGGGGTCTTCCAGATCGGCTTCAATGCGGATTTCCCGTTTTCCGTCCAAATGGCTGATGGATTCGTCACCCCTTGCAATAGAGTAGGTGGCAATTTCCGAAAATGGCACCCGCTGACCGGTCGGGGTCAGGATACGCATTTCATCAAGGTTTGCAATGGAGGAACGGTCTAAGCGGTCGTAACGCACCCATACCCGGATCTCGTCCTGGCCCCGCTGAAAACGCTGGGCCTGGGCCCCAAAAAATCCCGACCGCACCTGGCTCATCACCTGCTGCAGGTTTAATCCGAGGGCATAGGCATTTTCTTTGAGTTCAATATCAATCTCCTTGATCCCTTCCGGGTCGGTATCGGTAACATCCGTTAACTTGGGGTTGTTTTCCAGATAGGCCCTTAACTCATCCTTGGCCGCCTCCAGCTGTTGGTTATCATTGCTCAGCAACGCCACGGAAACCGGGCTTCCTCCAAAATTACCCCCTGAGCCAAAGGTAAGGCGCTCCACGCCGTAGACCGCCCCCACCTCCTCGCGAATGGCATTGGTGATGACCGGACTCGGGAAATCCCGCTCTTCTCCGGGAAGAAGGTTAACGCGCAAAGAGGCCTTGTTGTTTCCGGGGCCTACCCGCTTGATGATATTTTCAATAACGGATTTATTCCCCGTCTGCTGTGCCGTGAAGTCTTCATTCACCTTCCAGGCGGCTTCTTCCACCCGGGTAATGATACTCGATGTGATCTCGGGGTTGGTTCCCTCGGGCATCAGCAGGTCGATAGAGACCCGGTCACTGGCAATGCTAGGGAAGATCGTCACCCGGATCACTCCGGCTGCAATGGAAGCAAAGGTCACCAGCAACAACCCAATGAATATGGAAAAGCTCAAGAACCGGTGCCGCAGTACGAACCGCAAACTAGGACCGTAGCTTCGGTCCCTGAGATAGGACATGATGCGGTCCCCTACCTTGTTGAACCCCCGAAGTCGGGCAAAGACCTTTTCCAACGGCCCTTTCTTCTTTGCCTTGTCTGCTTCGGTTTCCCGAACCAGTGCCTTGGAATGGGCGATGTGTGCGGGAAGGATGATCAGGGCTTCGATAAGGGAAACCGTCAGGGTAAGTATCACCACGGTGGAAACCTCCCCAAAGAACTCTCCGATTCGGCTATCGAGGAACAGGAAGGTGGCAAAGGCCAGCACGGTGGTGATAATGGCCGAAATAATGGGTGGGATCACCTCCATGGTCCCATCGATGGCGGCCTGTACCGGGGATTTCCCCTTCTCGTAATGTTGGTAGATATTCTCGGAGATAACGATCCCGTCGTCCACCAGGATACCAATCACGATGATCATCCCGAACAGGGACAGCACGTTGATGGTCACATCAAAGGATCCTGCAAACATGAACATCCCCAAAAAGGAAATGGGCAGGCCAAAGGCTACCCAGAAGGCCAGGCGCGTATTCAGGAAAAAAGACAGGAACAGCAACACCAGCAGAATCCCCATAGCCCCGTTCTCAAGCAGGAGCTGGGTTCGCTGTTTTAGGGTGATGGACCGGTCGGAATCCACATCAAGGCGCACATTGTTGTGGGTGGCATTGAAATCTGTGATATACGCATTGATCTTGTCCGCGGTGGGGATCAGGTCTTCATTATTCGTATTGCTGACCTCGATATTTACAGCCAGGTTCCCATTGAAGTAGCTGGCATTAGGAGTTTCCGAGAACCGATCCCGGATCTCTGCCACATCTTTAAGGCGTATGGTGTTTCCGGAAATATCGGATCTAACTACCAGGTTATTGAGTTCATTTCCGTAATAGGAACGGTTCTTTGCACGGATCAGGTAATCTTCCTCCTCCGTCTTGATGTTTCCTCCGGTGGCCAGGATATTCGCCTGTCCCACAGCCTGTGCCACTTCCTGAAAGCTCAGGTCGTAAGCCAGCAAATCCTTTTCCCGCACGGCGATCTCGATCTCCTCTTCGGGATATCCGGTAATCTCAATCTGGGAGATCCCATCCATGGCCCTGAGGTCGTATTCGATTTGCCGGGCAATCTGCTTGAGGGTGGAAAGGCTTATCCCCTCCCCGCTGACCGCAAAGCTTATGGTGGGCCGGATGGCCTCCTGTTTGGCAACTACCAGGGGTTCCATGCCTCCTGGAAAGTTCGGAACGCGGTCTACCGCATTCTTCACTTCGGTGAGGATGACATCAATGTCTTCATCCTGGTCGATCTCCACGGTAATGCTTCCCCCGTTCTCACGGGATGTTGAAGTTACCCGTTCAATTCCAACCAATCCCTTGAGGTTGTCCTCGATCTTCAGTACGATCCCCTCCTCGATCTCCTGCGGAGCCGCCCCGGGATAATTGACGCTGATCGTGATGATCTGGGAATCCACCAGGGGAAAAAAGGAGGATGTCATCCGGGATGCTCCCACGATCCCAAAGACCACAAAAGCCAGGATGATGACGTTCACCGCCACATCGTATTTGATAAAATAACTAATGATCTTCCTCATCTTATTGCGGATTCTGAATATTCTGACTGACTTCCTTGTTGTCTGTAGTATTCCTGTAGGGTTTTACCACCATTCCGGGATACGCACCCGGAACCGCCCGGGAGAGGTAAACTGTCCCATCCTGAATCCCTTTGAGTATTACTGTCTGGTCGGTATAGAAAACCGGATTCACGGGTAGCAGGTCCAGGACGCTGTCCCGAACGATGAATAATTCCCCCTGTTCCGTGAGCAATTTCCTCGGAACTTCAATCGCCATATCCTCCTGTCTGCCCTCGATGGTAGCCTCCAGATACATGCCTTCTTTCAGGGCGGGGTCTGCCACATCGATAAATACGGAAACAGTCTGGGTCTGCTGATTCACAGCCGCATTGATCCGGGAGACGGTTCCTTCGTATTGCTGGGTTCCTTCAAGGTTGTCGAGTCGCACCTTTCTTCCCACGCGAAGAAAATCGCTGTAGCTTTTATTGACCGCGACCTCCAGTTCGTAAATCCTTGGGTTGATATAGACGCCAAGGGCCTGGCCTGGACGTACCAGCGTCCCCTCAGTGACCTGGGCTTCCGTAAGCACTCCGGTAAAGGGGGCCCGGATGACATATTTTGTCAGGCGTTGCTCCAGGTTCTTGACATTGTAGTAGGTGGTTACAATGTTTCGCCCGTTGATAAAATACCGTTCCTGCTCCGAAGTCATTTCGGGCAGCTCCGGAGTGCTTCGGGTGATATCGAAAGCATCCAGATAGGACTGCCACTTTGGATAGATTTCAGGGTAATCCAGGCGCAGGTCTGGCATGGCTGCCGTAATCAGGTTGTAGAGATTGCTCTTGGAACTCTGTACGCTCGCCTGATACTCCGAAGCATCTATCCGAAGCAGCACCTCTCCTTTGCGATAAGGCTGACCCGCCTTGTAGGGATGAGCACTTCCCTGGAAAACTCCCTGTACTTCGGCAAAAAGGGCTACACGCTCCTTGGCCAACAGGTTTCCATTGGCCTTCACCTCGATGGGGACAGCCTGGTTTTGCACCGTATCTGTAAAGACGGTTTTAACCTGTTTTACGGGGGCAGGTCGCTTGACCTTCTCCTTGGAGACCAGCAAGTACGATACCCATCCCGCAAGTGCAAGGACCAAAACTCCTAAAACGTATAGTATAACTTTCCGCATATACCTTTAAATCAGCAGATTAATTTTATTAGACCCCAAAACTATCTATTAGTTTAGTCCAGTTCCGTTAAATTATTCATAAAAGGATGCGAATCGCAGGGCCCGTCCCCATTGGATCTTATGCGTTGCAGGGCCGATATGCAATCTCTTGTACTAAGGACGTGTGGGCTGTTTGTAAAACGGGTTAATGGTGGGATTCCAGCTCGGTAGACAGGGCCTCCCATTGCTGCATAAGGGCTTCCAACTCATCCTTTAACCCCTGGTATGATTCAAAAAACCCTGGTTCGGCAATGGTCTCATCGTAGTTCATCAGCAACTCGTGGTCGACCTCGGCAATCTTTTTCTCCAGGGCCTGGATTTGTTTCTCCAGGGTGCTGAGCTTGTTCTGCAGGGACTTGCGCTTCTTCCGGGCCTTGTAGTCCTCGGCACCCCTGCCTTTGGGGGTGGGCTTTTGTTCAGCGCTTTCGGATCCGTCGGGACCCTTTTCGACTTCCCTGAAATTTTGGGCATTGCGCTGCTCGAGATAGGAATTTATATCGCCCAGGTACGGTTTGATGCGGTGGTCCCGAAATTCATAGACCAGGTTGGTAAGCCCTTGCAGAAAGTCCCGGTCATGGGATACCAGGATCAGGGTGCCTTCAAAATGGCGCAGGGCTTCTTTCAGCACATTTTTGGAGGGGATGTCCAGGTGGTTGGTCGGTTCATCCATAACCAGCACATTAAAAGGCTGCAGGAGCATCCGTGCCAGGGCAAGCCGGTTTCGTTCTCCACCCGAAAGCACCTTCACGGGTTTGTCCACCTCATCCCCCCTGAAGAGAAACGCCCCGAGAATATCCCGGACCTTCGGACGGGTGGTCTCTGTAGCCGCCTCCAGCATCGTCTCCTCTACCGTCATGGCTCCATTGAGCAGATCCGCCTGGTCCTGTGCAAAATAGCCAAGCTGTACATTATGCCCCAGGCGCAGGTGCCCTTCAAAAGGCAGCTCTCCGACCAGGACCCGTGCCAGAGTGGTCTTACCCTGTCCGTTTTGACCTACAAATGCAATCTTGCTTCCCCGTTCGATAAGCAGGTTGACCTCCTCCAGTACGCGCTTATCCCCGTAGGCCTTGGAAACATCCTCCAACTCCAGAACCACCTTGCCCGGCTGCACGGAGACTGGGAAACGCAGCTGCATGACCTGTTGGTCCTCAGCATCCACCTCAATACGTTCCATCTTGTCCAGTTTTTTGATCATGGACTGGGCCATGGAAGCTTTCGAGGACTTGGCCCGAAAACGTTCAATGAGTCGTTCAGCCTGCTGGATCTCCCGCTGCTGATTCTTCTGGGCACTGAGCTGCTGCTGGCGGATCTCTTCCCGCAAGACCAGGAATTCGGAGTAGGGTTTGGCGTAGTCATAGATGCGGCCCAGGGAGATCTCAATGGTTCGGTTGGTGACCTGGTCCAGGAACATTTTATCGTGAGAGACCAGCAAAACAGCACCTGGAAACTGCCTTAGAAATTCCTCCAGCCAGAGGATGGATTCAATGTCGAGGTGGTTGGTGGGCTCATCCAGCAATAACAGGTCGTGCTTCTGCAACAACAGCTTGGCGAGTTCAATACGCATGCGCCAGCCACCGGAAAAAGTCTCTGTGGATTTATCAAAATCCTCCCGGGCAAACCCAAGCCCCATCAACACCTTCTCCGTCTCCCCCTGGTAGTGGTATCCCCCCAGCAATTCATACCGGTGGGTGCAGTCGCTCAGGGAAACCATCAATTCGTGATAGGCTTCACTTTCGTAATCCTCCCGTTCGGCCAGCTCCCGGTTGATCTTCTCCAGTTCCCGTTCCAGCCCCCGAATTTCCTCAAAGGCGTGGTAGGCCTCTTCGAGCACGGTATTTCCTTTACGGAACTCAAGATCCTGTTTCAGGTAACCCACGGATATCCCCTTATCCCTGGAAATAGTCCCCCCCTCTGGGGTGGACTCCCCGGCAATAAGCCTGAGCATGGTGGATTTACCAGCCCCGTTCTTACCGATCAGGCCTACCCGATCCCCGGGATTGAGGCGGAAGGAGATCCCCTCAAAAAGGGTGTCCCCACCAAAGGAAACCGATAAGTCATGTACATTCAGCATGTATACGCGGGTTCATAGGTTGCTATTCCCGGTGACAAAAGTCTGAAAATTGAGGTGAATTCCCTTAGGATTTTCGCCTTAACTTCTCATAGCGCATGGAGAAACGGCCGCAGTCCATTGCCTCGGGCAGCGGTTCGCCCATGAAGATCAACCGACTTAGGGCATGGGCCGCAAAAGGAGCGATTAAAACGCCCCTGGAACCCATCCCATTCAACACATAGAGCCCGGGGTATTCAGGATGGGCACCCACCAGCGGTCGGCGGTCCGGTACGGTAGGGCGGATCCCTGCGCGCTGCCCTTCCACCGTGAAATCACACAAAAGGAACTTGCGAACCTTCCCCAAAAGCTCCTCCCGGGATGCCGCCGTGGGCGCTGGACTTTGATCCTTCCCGTTATAGGTAGCCCCTACCAGATAGCGATCCTCCCCGAGGGGGATGGTAAACACGCCGGATTTGATCACCCGCTGCTCCCGGTACTCCGGGGCGTGGATGACCAGCAGCTCGCCCTTGGTACCATTCAGTGGGAGATAATTGAAAAAGGGGTTTGCCCGGAGTCCAAATCCTTCACAGAAGATCACTCCATCTGCTTTTAGTCCTTTATACTCCACACCATCCCTTCCAAAATTCAGGGCTTTATGCTGAAAGGCTTCTTGTCTCAGGGAGCCCGTTTCGGACAAATATTGGTGGTACGCCTGCAGCATCCTGGAGGTATGCACCCTCCCGGTATGCAGAACCCTCCCAAATCCATAGGGAGCCTTTAGGGCGGGGTTGTCGTTGGAGATGATCTCGGGATGCAGGAATTCTGACAGCCCCGGTTTGTCGGCCGCCTCGAACCAGGCATTCTGCTCCCCGGGGGATGACAGCAGGCGAAGGACGGGTAACTTTTGATCGAATTCCACACCCAGCTTCACTTCCAGGCTGCGGTAAAAGGGAAGGGCCGTCTGCATCAATCGGGACCCTTCCCAGGAAAGATTCAGCCGCTTGAGCACCACCGGGTTGTAAAGGCCACCGGCCACCCGGGAAGCCTTTTGGGACTGATCGTCAAAAACGGTGACGGTATTCCCCTGCCCCTGCAGGGTTTCCGTCAGGGCCATGCCCGAGAGCCCAAATCCGACAACGATAAAGTGTGGCATGCTGCAAAGGTAGTCAAGATTCCCTCAGGGGTCGGGCATAAAAAAACCCCGGCCTTTGTGGCCGGGGCTGAAACACTTCTGAATTGGAACGGGCTTAGTATGCCCACATATCTTGTTCGCGATCTCGGATTCCTTCCTTGATCCGCTTGGCCTCCAACAATTGGAAGAGGGCGTTGTCCGCGATGTAATCGCGAATCTGCCGGTCTCCATGCACGTTGTCCTCCTTGTAAATCATCGCGTTGAAGCGACGGGCGTTGAGCAACATATCAAAGGAGATGGGAATGGCAGAGTTCTGCGCATTGAATACCTTGGCATTGTGCAGGATCTGACGGGCACTTGGGTACCAGACCCAGAACAGCTCCACCAGGGCATCCTCGGGCGCCATGGATTCATCGTCGATAAAGTTTACATCGGGGGCCACAGGGGCAATCCCCAGCAAACGGTACTTGAGCTCTCCCTGCCGCTTGTCAAAATACCAGATCCCCTTGATCCGATACTCCACGATGTCGGCAGCATCCAGCTCCCTTTCATTGATGTATTCAGGGGAGATCTGCTCTCCGGCATTCAGCTGCTCGTATCCAAGATCAGTGGTGTCCACCTTCCTAAGGGCACCGAGAAGCTCCTCGTATTTCCGCTTATCGGTGAAATAGGAATCGGCATATACCTCTTCCAGATTTCCATTGCGATAGTTCTCCAGAAGCACGTGGTACAGCGATCGGCGATCCGCACTGATATCCACCGTATCGATGGGATAATAGAGGGGGAAATTCACCCGCTCATCCAGGTCGATGATCTCCCATACGGTTTTGGACCAGAGGATATCGCGGTCATCCACATATCCATATTCCAGGGGAGCATCGTTGTCCATGGCCTTCTGCTCCTCAGTTCGAACTCCGATTTCATCGGGGGTCTGTGCATTCAGGATGTTGGCCTGAGCCATACCGCATACCGGTAAAAAGGCTGCTGCTCCAATGAGTAAAAAACGTTTCCAATTCATTTTTCAGGTTTCTTTAAAACCGGTGCAGCGCTCCCTCAGGATAACCGCACCGGTCGATAAACACTATCCTATTGAGTGATCTCCACAATAACCGGAGATACCTTCTTCAACTTATAACTCTTATTGTTGGTGATCTCAGCCTGTACATCGAAAATCTGTACAGCATCACCTCGCTTGGCACGTTTCAGAGCGTTTTTGGCCCTGCTGTCCAGCTTATTGCCGTTGACGATCACAGTAGGCTGTCCAGGTACTTTGAATTTGAATCCTTTTACATTGAGTTTCAGGTCAAAGTCAAAGTCTTCCAATACGGCTCCTACGGTGGAGATCTCAAGGTTACGACGCGGCATCTTGACGCTTCCGGTCTCTCCCCGGATCGCTCCGGTAGGTCTCGGGATATCCTTGATACGGAATTCCGACTTGGTAGAGATACGCTGACCGTCAGGCAGGGTTCCGGAAGCCGTGATGGTTACCGTACGTCCTGTACCCGGGTTCATTACATATTTGCTACCGCTGCGCTTGCTGAGTCCGGCGGCCGAAGCACTAACCTTGTTGTTCGGGATTCCGGGGATAGAGATGGTCATCGGGTTAGGTACTCCCCGGTAGACTACATTCATCTTGTCCGCAGAAATCACCGCAGCATTGGGCTTGGAGATCGTAGAGAAGGAGTTCTTTACTGGAACTTCTTTCTCCTGACCGTCCTGCATATAAACGAGCGTACCACTGATCTCGTGATCTCCAGGGTTTCCTGCACCGATCAGCATTTTAACGCCACCGGCTTCCAGCTGGTAATCCCGGCCTTCGCTCAGTTTACGACCGTCCAGGGTCAACTCAGCCCGAACCGGCTTGGCCGACTTGTCGGTCTTGCCCAGCACGATGCTTCCGTTGAACTTCTCTCCGGCATAAAAGGCAGACTTTTCAGTTTCCAGGAGCGTAGAGAAATTCGCAAGTGAAATCTGCTCGGTCAGCTCTCCCTGAAGCATGGCCTTAAGCGCATCTTCTTCAGTGGACTTGATATCAGCCTGCAGACTGGTCAGCTTGGTAAGGGAAGCGATGAGCGGGAACCCTTCGTAGTGGTAATTGATCCAATCTACTTTGGCCCCATCCCGTCGGGCAACCTTTCCATTGGCGTCTCCCGTCTCAAATCGGGACTTCACCTGTTCGGATACATCCGGGAAATTATCTCCCAGTATCGTAAGTACCTGCTCCCGGTAGTCGTTCAAATGAACCATGAACTGCTTACCTTCCGGAGCGAGGTTATCGCCTTGAAAAAACTTCTGGTCCAGGTAATCCGACTTGTCCATTACCTGATAGTCCGTAGGATCTTCGATATCCTTTACCATGGATCCTTTCAGGTTCTCCAGATAGTCGTAATACTCCTGGGAAAGTTGCTTGATCTTCTGAGCATCCTGGTACAGGGCTTCGTATTTAGCCGCGTCCTCAGATGCTTTGGTTTCCAGACCTTCGAGGAACGCCATATTGTTCTCTGTGGTCTTATCGTTAGAAGCTTCCAGCTTTTCGTTCATCAGTCCGAACGCTGCCAGAACTTCTTTGCTCATGTTTAACGCCAGCATTGCGATGAAAATCAAATACATTAGATTGATCATCTTCTGACGTGGTGACAATTTTCCTCCTGCCATGTTTTCTAATTCGTTGTTTAGTTGTTATTATCAGATTTGGGAATTGCTAGATCAACAACTGAATTAGTTCCTGTTCATTGCAGTCAGCATACCACCGTACACTCCGTTGAGGGAGGACAGGTTGCTGGCCAGGGATTCCATTTGGTCTTTAAGTGCTCCGGCATTCTGAACCACTTCTTCATTGATGGAAGCCTGACGGCTGGCGCTTTCCAGCTGTACCTTGTAAAGGCTGTTAAGAGACTCCATCTGAGTGGCCGCCTGAGACAGTTCTTCAGAGTACTTCTTGGTAGACTGAATGGCATCTGTTGTAGGAGCGATTCCTTTGGCAGCTCCTTCGAAATTGCGAATGCTCTCTCCGAGACTGGTCATCAGCTCAGAATCGATATTGGCCTCCTTAAGAAGCTCATCCAGTTTTCTGGAAAGCAGACCTTCGGCTTCCTCAGCCTCAGCAGCTTCGTTCTTGCGACCGTTAGACTCTCCTCCGGCAAGCTCCGGATATACCAGAGACCAATCGAATTCGTCATCTACAGGTTCAAATGCGCTGATGGCGAAAATGAGTGCCTCGGTAATAAGACCGATCGCCAGAAGCAGTCCTCCTGTCAGGGGACCAAACTCCCAGTGAAGGATTTTAAACAGAGCCCCGATAATTACCACGGAGGCTCCAAGGCCGTAGGCCATGTTAAAGAGCTTTTTTGTTGATTTAGACTGTGCCATAATTAAGAATTTAGATAGTTAAGTTTAAAGATAAAAATTGCATGTTAGGTTAACGTTAGAACTGTATAAGCTACAGTTAAGGCTGTCTTATTGGTTAAAATCTTCTTCTCCCATATAATCCTGTACGGTACGGAATCCGACATAGCTCCGGGCTGAATCCTTGTACTCGTAATCCCGGGTACTTACCTGCAGGAAATAAGCTACGTCCTTCCAGGAACCTCCCCGGATAATTTTCCGGTTGTTATTTTTGGAATCCGCGTTCGGGTTCATGGTAGAAGAGTAGTTATACGAACCTGGGTAATAGCTGGAATTGGTCCACTCTGAGACATTTCCTGCCATGTTGTACAGGTTGAAATCATTTGGCTCATAGGACTTGGCCTCCACGGTATACAGGGCTGCATCTGCTGCATAATCCCCACGCTGCGGCTTGAAATTGGCCATAAAACATCCCGTATCACTGATCACATAAGGACCTCCCCAGGGGTAGGTACCCCCTTCGATTCCTCCGCGGGCAGCATACTCCCATTCAGCCTCTGTGGGCAGGCGGAACTGGTTTACAAATTGCTTTCCGCGATCACGCTGGTCATCATTCTTGAATTTCGTGCGCCAGTGGCAGAATGCCTTGGCCTGTGTCCAGGAGACCCCGACCACTGGATAATCACTATAGGCATCGTGCCAGAAGTAATCATTGTGCATGGGTTCGTTATAGGAATATTCAAAGTCACGAATCCAGACAGTGGTATCGGGATAGACTTCCACCACCTCCTTGCGGATAAAGTCTTTTCGCCTCTCCCCCTGTGCACGAGCGGCGGCTTCAATATCCATCCAGCTGTACTTGTATTTAAGTTGCTTTACATCCAGGGTGCGCTGTCCGTTATAGGATTCTTCCTCCGGGAGGTACATGGAATCCACCATAACCTCTGTATAGTACTCATCCGGGTATTCTGAGGTATCCCATACCAGCTCTTCATCCCAGTTAAGGGCACGACCCTCGTAGTAATCTTCACCGAAGCCGTAGTAGTTATCGAGCATGTATTTGTCATAGACGGACAGGTCAGTGGTATCAGCATCCTTGAATGCAAATGCACCGATCCCTTCATCTTCAGGACCGAGGCCGAGCTCATCCGCCAGGATGGCCAGCTTGCTGCGTACAACAGAATCCTTAACCCACTCCACGAACTGTCGGTATTCACTATTGGTGATTTCCGTATCGTCCATGTAAAAGGAACGGACCGTCACGGTTTTGGTGGGAGCATTAAGTGCGTCTGCCATATCCTCCTCACTCTTACCCATGATGTAAGATCCCTGTGGAATCAGTTCCATCCCATAGGGTTTTTCCGGATGCCATCTCTTGCCTTCAACTCCAACCAGTTCTCCCCTGGTTTTGGAACCACAGCTGCTCAGCAAGAGCACAATCGCTATAGATGGTAACAATAGCTTTTTCATACGATAGGTTAATTTCAATTATGACTGATAGACAGTAATAGCAATGATTATTCAATAAAACTTAAAATCGAATAATTTATTGTATGTAACTGCCACTCGGCCGCAAATAAATTTGGTTTAGTTAAAGCCTTTTCGAAAGGCTTTGTACCACCGTTCCGGAATATTCTGTTCACAAGCGTCCAGATAGTCCTGCTCGGTGCATGGTAATAACGCGGGTGTATTGGATTTAGTATAAAGTGAGGGAAGGTTTGGTACTTCTACCCACCAGCGTCCGGTAAGGGCACTCTTGAAGAAAACGAGTTCCTCCGAATCGCAGGGGACGATAAATTTAGTAAAATCGGGGTCCGACGCCGAGGGGCGTTCAGATACACGGAAGTTGTGCCCTTCCATAAAATACCAGATCATCTGGGCTACCAGCTGGAAGGATTGCAGGTTGTTTTCGATCTCATAAATACCGAAAAGGGAAATGGCATCCCCCATTCCGGCGTAGCGGGTAATCCCGCAGATCTCCCTTCCCGTAAATCCATTGGGGGAGAAGGAGTCTGCCTGTCCCATTTCACTAGCCCGTACCGCCCGGGCGTCAATACTTACCAGATGGGCACTCCTGAGTACCGGTTCTGAAAGTGAAATATCCTGGGTGATTTCTCCCAGGCGATAGGCATCAAAGAAAAGCCGTTCCATAAGATCGATCTCTTCCTGCGCATTGAAATAGGTCTGATATCCAATATTGGAAAAATTGAAAAGATTGTTGGGCTTGTCCGTGATGATGCGGCTCATATAGGTGCTGGAAGAAATCAACTCATCTTCGACGCCAAAATCAAAGCGGGAATCCACTGATACCAGGTTGATCATATCCACAACCCCATCAAAGGCTCGATAGGCCGGAAAGGTGAGGTCCTGGGTAGCCCCTATTATAATAGGTATGATTTTCTCCTCCAGGAGCTCGGCGGTTACCTGCTTCAAAACAAAGTAGGTATCCTCCACGGTATCCCCCTCCTCAATGTCCCCGAGATCCACAATGGTAGCCTCCCAGTTGCCGGACATGAGCTTATAAAGCTGAATACGCAATTCATCCAGTTTCAGTTTCTCGGGTTTTTTCTCGAAGGCATTACGGGACTCATTGACCCCCAAAAGGGCAAATGTAGCTCCCGCGAGTACCGGAAGCCCGTCTTTTTCCGTGTGCTTGTAGATCTGACTGCCCAGCGCCTGTGCCGGGAGCATTTCGCAGTGCGCCAGTACGCGCTTTCCTACGGGTTGAAGAAAATCAAACGCCATTACTTATTATGTCGCGGCTATTTGACGCGTTTTTTAGGTTTTTTCTGAGCCAGGAGTTCCTTGGCCTGTTCAAGGCTTACCCCCAGGGGATCCACATCCTTGCTGAGATCCACACGGGTACGTCCCTTGATGATCTGGTGCCTGCCCCATCGCCCTTTTTCGATCCGAATTTTTTCGGCCGGCCATTCCCGAACGAGTTTCTCCGCCTCTTTTTTCTTTTTGGCCTCGATGAGCTCCGCTATATCCGCCTCGGTCAGATGGTCGAAATCGTATTTCTTGTTGACGTTTATAAACATCCCATCCCACTTGATATAGGGACCAAAGCGGCCTTTGCCTTTGGTCACATCTTTTCCTTCATAGGAGGTGATGGGCGCATCTGCTTTTTCTTTTGCCTCTATGAGCTCCACCGCCGCTTCCAGATCCACTTCAAAAACACTCTGATCCGCATCCAGGGAAACGAATTTCTTGCCGTACCGCACATACGGGCCATAACGCCCGACGTTCGCCTCCACATCCTGATCCTTATAGGTCCCAAGATGTCGCGGTAGCTTGAATAGCTCCATCGCTTCTTCGAAGGTGATGGTATTGATGGACTGGTGGGGCAGCAGGCTCGCAAACAAGGGCTTTTCCTCCTCCTCCACCGTTCCTATCTGCACCATGGGGCCAAAACGCCCCAGGCGTGCGGCCACCTGCCGGCCTGTTTTCGGATCCTCTCCGAGGACGCGCTCACCGCTGGCGCGTTCTGCGTGTTCCTCTACCTCCGTAACTGTCGGATGAAAATCTTTATAGAACTCTTTGAGGATAGCCTGCCAGTCTTCCTCTCCCGCCGCAATATGGTCAAAGTCCTTTTCGACCTTAGCCGTAAAATTATAATCCAGGATATTGGCAAAATGGTCCACCAGGAAATCATTGACTACCATACCGATATCCGTGGGCACCAATTTGCCCTTGTCAGAACCGACATTCTCACTTAAGGTCTTCTCGGATATCTTCCCATCCTCCAGCAAAAGCTGCGCGTATTCCCGGCTGGTCCCCTCCACACTTCCTTTTTCCACATAACCGCGGTTCTGAATGGTCGAAATGGTAGGGGCATAGGTCGAAGGCCTTCCGATACCCAGTTCCTCGAGCTTTTTGACCAGAGAAGCCTCCGTGTAGCGGTAGGGTGGGCGAGAAAACCGCTGGGTAGCCGTGATGTAATTGACTTGCAGGGTTTCGCCCTCGGTCAGGGCCGGGAGCATGCCATCCTGTTCTTCCGTATCCTCCTCATCCTTCCCCTCCAGGTAGACCTTCAAAAATCCATCGAAGGTGATGACCTCCCCTTTGGCGATAAACTGTTCTGAATTCTGGTCGTTTCCAATAGTAACCTGGGTTCGCTCCAGGCGCGCATTGCTCATCTGGCTCGCCAGGGTTCGCTTCCAGATCAGCTCATATAAGCGTGTCTGGTCCCGATCCAGGTTTGGATGCTGCAACTCCATATTGGTTGGGCGAATAGCCTCGTGAGCCTCCTGAGCTCCTTTGGTTTTCGAACTGTATTTCCGGGGGTTGCTGTAGGAATCCCCATAATTCTTTTCAATCGTCTTCTGGGCGGCCTTTATGGCCTCTCCGCTCAGGTTGACACTGTCCGTTCGCATATAGGTGATCAGCCCCGCTTCATACAATCGCTGGGCTACCTGCATGGTCCTGGAGACGGAAAAATAAAGCTTTCGGGACGCCTCCTGCTGAAGGGTAGAGGTCGTAAAGGGGGCCGCAGGTGATTTAGTGGCCGGTTTCTTGTCCAGTCCTGCCACATGGAATCCCGCACCGAGCAGGGATTTCAGAAATTCCCTTGCTTCCTCCGCCGACTTGAAGGCATGGGAGAGACTGGCAGAAAATACGGCCTTCGCTCCGGTACGGAATTCAGCTTTGACGCGAAAACTGCTTTCAGGCGTAAAGGCATTGATCTCCCGTTCCCGTTCCACGATCAGCCTTACAGCAACGGACTGTACCCTACCTGCCGACAGTCCTGGTTTTACCTTTTTCCAGAGTACCGGGGAGAGTTCATATCCCACGAGCCTGTCCAGGATACGGCGGGCCTGCTGGGCATTGACCAGATTGTAATCGATGCTCCGCGGATTCTCAATGGCCTTCTGGATGGCCGATTTGGTTATGGAATTAAAAACAATTCGCCTGATTTTATCCCGGTCGAGCTTCAGGGTCTCGGCAAGGTGCCACGAAATGGCTTCTCCCTCCCGGTCTTCATCACTGGCCAGCCAGATGGTGTCTGCTTTGGAAGCCTGTTCCTTAAGTTTCTTTACCAGGGCCTTTTTTTCTTTGTCCACCACGTATTTGGGGGCAAAGTCGTTTTCGACGTCTACCCCGAGTTCCCTGGAAGGGAGATCGGCGATATGGCCAAAACTGGAGGTTACCTTGAAGTCTTTCCCAAGGAATTTTTCAATGGTCTTTGCCTTGGCAGGGGACTCTACAATTACCAGATTTTTAGCCATGGAGGTGTGTTTTGCGTAACAAAAGTAGGGCAATTTTCTGATTTGCCAACGGGGAGGGAATTGTGTGTCCTCCAATAATTGGCATTATATGCCCGCCCCACAGTGTGAAGGATGCTGCGTTGCCAAAGCCAAAATTATGCTTATTTTAAGGACCTAAAATCCAACCCATGAAATCACTCCGCTACCTTTTGCCCCTCCTCCTGTTAACGTTCTTTTGCGAGAATATTGAAGCCCAGCGCTCTAAGAAACAGGAAGGGCCTGCTTATGAAGAATCCCTGTACAATTCCATGAGCTGGCGCCTGGTAGGGCCTTTCAGGGGTGGCAGGGCCGGAACGGCAACCGGCGTCATCGGGAATCCGAACCTCTACTACATGGGTACCGCCGGAGGCGGCGTCTGGAAAACCGAAGATGCCGGAAGCACCTGGGAGTGCATTTCCGATGGATATTATGGAGGTTCCATTGGTGCAGTAGCCGTATCGGAATCCGATCCGAACATTATATATGTAGGGGAAGGGGAACAAACCCTTAGGGGGAATGTGTCCTCCGGCCATGGCATGTGGAAGAGCAACGATGCCGGTAATACCTGGGAATTCATAGGACTGGAAGGGTCTGAACATATCGCCCGCATTCGCATCCACCCACACAATCCGGATATTGTATATGTAGCGGCTATTGGCAATTTATGGATCCCAAATGAAACCCGCGGGGTCTACCGTTCCATGGACGGCGGCAAAAGCTGGGAACGCATCCTGTATGTGAGTGACAAAGCCGGGGCCGGAGATCTGATCATGGACCCGGGGAATCCGCGGATCCTGTACGCCTCCACCTGGCAGATGAAACGAAACGGATACCGCATGGATAGCGGAGGTCCGGATAGCCGGATGTTCAAAAGCACCGACGGTGGAGACAGCTGGGTCGATATTTCGGAATCCCCGGGCCTGCCTGATTTCCCGTGGGGGATCTCAGGCATCGCGGTTTCCCCTCAAAATACCAACCGGGTCTGGGCGATCATCGAAGCCGCTGAGGGCGGGGTCTTCCGGTCAGACGACGGAGGGAAAACCTGGAGCCGGATCAACCAAAACCGCGCGCTCAGGCAGCGGGCCTGGTATTACAGCCGCATCTATGCCGACCCCCAGAATGCCGATAAGGTCTATGTGATGAATGTGAGCTATGGCGTTTCCACGGATGGAGGGAAGACCTTTGAGCTCAAAAATGCCCCCCATGGGGATCATCACGATCTGTGGATCGATCCGCATAACAATCAGCGTATGGTCATCGCCGATGACGGTGGGGCACAAGTGTCCAACGACGGCGGGAACAACTGGACTACCTATTACAACCAACCCACGGCACAGTTCTACCGGGTAACCACAGACAACCACTTTCCCTACAGGATCTACGGAGCCCAGCAAGACAACTCTACGGTAAGGATCCTTCATCGGACCTCCGGAAATGCCATTACGGAAAGGGACTGGGAACCCACAGCCGGAGGAGAGAGTGCGCACCTGGCTCCGGACCCCAAGAACAACGATGTCGTATACGGCGGTACCTACAAAGGCTATATGATGCGGGAGGACCACTCCCTCGGACAGACCCGTTCGGTAAATGTCTGGCCTGACAACCCGGCCGGTTCAGGAGTGGAAGTGATGAAATACAGATTCAATTGGAATTTTCCGGTCGCCTTCAGCATTCATGACCCAAACCGGTTGTACGCCGGTTCCAACTTCCTGCACGTTACCGAAAACGAAGGGCAGTCCTGGCAGACCATCTCCCCGGACCTGACACGCGGGCTTCCGGAAACGATCAAATCATCGGGCGGACCCATCACCCAGGACAATACCGGGGCGGAGTTCTATTCGAATCTCTTTGCCATTTCAGAATCCCCCCTGGAGTCAGGGGTGATATGGGTAGGCAGTGACGATGGGCTTATCCATGTCACCAGGGATAATGGGCAGAACTGGGAGAATGTAACCCCCCCGGAAAAATTATCCCCCAAGCTCAACATGATCAACTGCATCGATCCCAGCCCTTTTGATCCGGGCACTGCCTATGTGGCGGCCACCTCCTATAAATTTGGGGACTATACTCCGTATCTCTACAAAACCACAGACTACGGCAAGACCTGGACCCTGATCACCAGGGGCATTCCTTCAAACTACTATACCCGTGCCATTCGTTCGGACAAGACACGTAAAGGGCTGCTGTATGCGGGCACGGAATGGGGGATGTACCTCTCCTTTGATGACGGGCAGAACTGGTCTCCGTTCCAGCTAAACCTGCCGGTGACCTCCATCCGGGACCTGCATGTCAGGGACAACGACCTGATCGCAGCCACCCATGGAAGAAGCTTCTGGATGATTGACGACCTGACCCCCCTGCACCAGCTGAGTGATGAGGTGGCCAGGAGCAACTTCCATCTCTACGCCCCTGATGATGCCTACCGCATGCAGCAATCCGGATGGGGACGGGCAGATCTCAAGCGGGAGGGGGAAAACCATCCCAATGGGGCACTTATACATTATTATATAAAGGACCTTCAGGACTCGGATACGGTTCAGCTGGATGTTTTGGATGCTGAGGGGAATCCCATTCAGCGGTATTCGAATAAAGCCGTGGAGAAAAAACACGACCCGGCGGCCGTAAAACCCCTCAAGGTCAAATCCGGTGCCAACCGGTTCGTATGGAACCTGCGGTATCCCGGGTTTGCCTCCTTCGATGGGATGGTGCTCTACTCTTCTCCGAACCGGGGTCCCAAGGCAGTGCCGGGCACGTACCGGGTGCGTTTGACCTATAAAGGCGAAATTCAGGAAGCACCGCTGACCGTGGTCAAGGATCCCCGCCTGAAGAATACACAGGATGACTTTCAGAAGCAGTTTGACTTCCTGATGGCTGTCCGCGACCAGGTAAGTGAGGCCAACATGGCCGTTGCAAAGATCCGCACACTAAAGAAGGACATGGATTACCTGAAGGAGAAAACCGGGGACTACCCGGA
>CBFCWO010000024.1:0-30462 GCA_965601625.1 uncultured Flavobacteriaceae bacterium
TTCAACGAAATGATGCAAAAGCACATTCGCAAGAATTTCAGGTATCCTGAAGTAGCACAGGAAATGGGGATTCAGGGCCGGGTAGCGGTCATGTTTACGATCCAAAAGGACGGATCTATAGGAAATATCCGTTTGAGAGGGCCGGACAAAAACCTGGAGGCAGAAGCGCGCCGGATCATTGAGAAACTTCCCAAGATGACTCCTGGAAGGCAGCGAGGCCGCCCGGTGCGGGTACCTTTCAGTATCCCGATTACCTTCAAGCTACAGTAAGAAATAGCTGTTCAAGATTTTAACCCCGGTTTAGGCCGGGGTTTTTTTATGACATCCCTTAAGATCAGAACCCCTCCTTCGTTGGGGTATTCGTTGGAAAGAAGCTGTTTGGTGCGTATCTTTGCGGGCCATAAGAAAAATGCATGAAGCCCGCCGCCGGCGTAGTCACATCTCACCCCATACAGGTAGCCTTTTCGGATTTCAAGGAAATTACCAAGGCCAGGCTGGCTGTGAGTGTGGTATTCTCGGCCGTGGCGGGATATTTTCTGGGGGCCGATGAGATCCGTCTGATCCCAATCCTGCTCCTTACCCTGGGAGGTTATTGCATGGTTGGCGCTTCCAATGCGTTTAATCAGGTCATTGAAAAAGACCTCGATGCGCGGATGCACAGGACCCGGAACCGACCTATTCCCTCAGGGCGGATGTCTGTCCGGCAGGCCATGGCCATTGCCATTGTCCTGACCCTGGCGGGTATCGTTCAGTTATACCTGTTGAATCCGAAGACCGCACTCTTCGGTACCCTTTCGATCTTTCTTTATACCTGTGTATATACCCCTCTGAAGACGGTAACCCCGCTTTCTGTTTTTGCCGGGGCCTTTCCCGGTGCCATACCGTTCATGCTCGGTTGGGTGGCTGCCACGGGTGAATTCGGGATTGAGCCCGGAACCCTTTTTATGATACAGTTCTTCTGGCAGTTTCCTCACTTTTGGGCCCTGGGCTGGATGTTGGATGAGGATTACCGCCGCGGAGGCTTTAAAATGTTACCCACAGGCAAAAAGGACACGGGCACAGCCCTGCAGATCATCATGTACACCATATGGATGATCGTCATATCCATTATCCCGGTATTTGGGATTACGGGCAGGCTTCAACTCTCGGTCCCTGCAGCGGTTATCATTTTTTTAATGGGGCTGGTCATGTTGTGGTACGCCCTCAGGCTTTACGAGCTGCGGGACAGGCGCTCTGCCAGAAGCCTGATGTTGAGCAGCGTAACCTATATCAGCCTGATCCAAATCATTTATGTTGTTGATAAATTTATATCATGAGTAAGAACATTACAGAGCGCTCTGCCGAGGAGAAAAACAGCCGCGCCAAAAAGATGATGCTATGGTTTGGGATCGTCAGCTTGCTGATGAGCTTTGCCGGATGGACCAGCGCCTACATCGTTAGCAGCTCCCGCGAGGACTGGATGCAGGACTATCAGTTGCCCGTGGCCTTCTGGGTAAGCACCGTAATCATTTTGCTGAGCAGTGTTACCTACTGGGTGGCCAAGAGGTCCGTGGAGCAGGGCCGGCAGAAGAACGGCACCCGGTGGCTCGGTTTGACCCTTCTCCTGGGAGTGGCCTTTATCATATCCCAGTTTCAGGGCTTTTCTGATATGATCGGCCTGGGATACTACTTTACAGGCCCGACAAGCAACATCACCCTTTCTTACATTTTCCTTATTGCAGCCATTCACATCCTGCACGTGGTAGTGGGCATGATCTCCCTGCTGGTAGTGATTTACAATCAGGTTCGGGGCAAGTATACCCCCGGACAAATGCTCGGGATGGAACTGGGGATTACCTTTTGGCACTTTCTGGATGCCTTATGGGTCTACCTGGTGCTCTTTTTCTATTTTTTCCGTTGAACGCTTCCGGCGCCAATTTGAAATGGATTTCTGCTTTTGTAACGTTCAAAAAAATGTATTTTTGCTAAAATTATCACAAAGCGATACTGAATCATATGGATACAACGGTAACAACGGCTAGTGAAGAGCGCGTCTGGGGAGGTGGAAACCAACCGATGAAGGCCAGTTATGGCAAGCTCATGATGTGGTTTTTTATCGTCTCGGATGCCCTTACATTCTCTGGGTTCCTGGCGGCCTATGGATTTTCGCGCTTTAAGTTTATTGAAACCTGGCCGATCGCCGATGAGGTATTTACCCACGTTCCTTTCTTCCACGGGAATTACCCCATGTATTACGTCGCCTTTATGACCTTTATTCTGATCATGTCCTCTGTAACCATGGTACTGGCCGTGGATGCGGGACACCGGATGATGAAGAACAAGGTGATCCTCTATATGTTCCTCACCATTATCGGAGGACTGATCTTCGTCGGTTCACAGGCCTGGGAGTGGGCAACCTTTATCCGGGGAGACTACGGAGCCGTTGAAACCAAAGGGGGCCGTATCCTGCAGTTTGTAAATGCGGAAACAGGCGAGCGGGCTGCCCTGGCAGATTTTGCTGCGGAAATCCCTGCTGAACGCGCACAACACGAGCGCAAAAGCGGTATCTGGTATACCTCTGAAAGCGCCCTTCCGACCTATACCTTGGAAGAGGTGACCGAGGGGCTGAGGGCCAACCCGAATATCCTCATCCGTACCGAACAGATTACAGAGGAGGGCGAAAAGACCCTGTTGACCCGTACCGAAACCCTGGAGAAGATCAAGGATGCCCAAATCGTGGTTGAAGGCGCCAACCTGGTCCGAAATGAATACGGGAGCAGGCTGTTTGCGGATTTCTTTTTCTTTATAACCGGCTTCCACGGCTTCCACGTATTTTCAGGGGTGGTCATCAATATCATCATCTTCTTTAACGTGATCCTTGGGACATACGAGCGAAGGGGGCACTATGAAATGGTTGAAAAAGTGGGGCTCTACTGGCACTTTGTAGACCTTGTATGGGTTTTCGTATTTACATTCTTTTACCTGGTATAGCGATTCAAAAAGAACATCATGGCGCACGAACATAAATTAGAAATATTCAGAGGACTTGTGAAGTTCAGCTCCAATACCCGTAAGATCTGGGGCGTACTCTTGTTTTTATCCATTGTAACCGCAATAGAGGTTGGTTTGGGGATCACCAAGCCGGCTGTCCTTACCGGGAATTACCTCCTTGGCATGAAGCTCCTTAACTGGATCTTTATCGTGCTAACCCTGGTTAAGGCCTATTACATCGCCTGGGACTTTATGCACCTGAGGGATGAAAAAAGCACCCTCAGAAGGGCAGTGGTCTGGACTCCCATCTTCCTGGTGAGTTACCTGATCTTTATCCTGCTGTTCGAAGCCGACTACATATACAATGTATGGAAGGATGGCTTTGTCAAATGGAACTTCTAAGCGGAATTAACAGTAAATAAAGACGGTTTCAAAACCGTCTTTTTTATTTTTGTACTTCTGGTTTTTCCATGAAAAAGACATTCGTTTTAACGGTCCTTTTTATCCTCCCGCTGGTGGTGTATATGTTCTTTGCCTCAGGGGTGACCAACTTTGGGAGACTCCCGGTCCTGACAGACCAGGTTGGGGAGCTCAGTGGTTTTGAGGGAGGGGAACAACTCGAGGGCAAGATCAGCATTCTCGGGTTTCTGGGAGCAGACCTGGAAACCATGAAGGGCAATGCCTTCAATCTGAATCAGAAGATCTATAAGCCATTTTATGAGTTCAGGGATTTTCAGGTGGTGATGGTGGCTGTGGAGGGCCAGCAGCAAGTGGCGGCCGAGCTGGAAAAGGAGCTGTCCACGCTGACAGACACCTCCAACTGGCATTTTGTTTTCGGAACCCCTGAGGCCATACGAGCCCTTTTTGCCAGCTTGGGCACAGACCTCAATCTCGATGAGAGCCTGGCCACGCCCTATGTGTTTGTCGTAGACAAGGAACGAAAGCTTCGCGGTCGCAACAGCGATGAAGATGAAGGCACCAAATACGGATTCGATACCAGTTCCGTGGCGGATCTCAATAACAAGATGAAGGATGATATGAAGATCATCCTTGCCGAGTACCGTCTGGCCCTGAAGAAAAACCAGGCTGATCGTCCGTGAATGACCTTGTAGCAATAATAATTTTGAACCGGTGAAGAAAGGCAAGTACAATTACATTTGGGTCGCACTGATCATCCTGATCTTCGGGATCATCTTTGTGCCCAGAATTGTCGAAAGGCTGAAGGGAGGGGATACGGTTGAGCATGACCGCATCAGTCAGGATCCGGACAGCCAGCCCTTGTCTTACATCTATCTGGATGGAGAAAAGCGAAAAGTACCCCCCTTTGCCCTGCGGAATCAGGATAGCTTGTTGATCACAGACAAGGATTATCTGGGGAAGGTCTATGTGGCTGAATTTTTCTTTACTACCTGCCCGACGATCTGCCCGATCATGAACAAGAACCTGGTACAGCTGCAGGAGGAGTTTCGGGGTTTTGAAGAATTTGGGGTGGCCTCTTTTACCATCAACCCTTTATACGATACGCCCGGAGTGCTTAAAAAGTATGCCGAAACCTATGGGATAACGGATATGGACTGGCACCTGCTCACCGGTGATCCGGAGGAGATCTATGAACTGGCCAATGCCGGTTTCAATATCTATGCCCAACAGATGCCGGAGGTGCCCGGGGGGTTTGAGCATTCGGGCCTGTTTGCCCTGATCGATAAGGACGGGTATATACGCTCCCGCAAGGATTCCTACGGAAATCCCATTATTTATTACCGGGGGGCGATTCCCGAAGCCCAGGGGGCCAATGAAACCGGAGAAACACAACAGATCAGCATCTTAAAAGAGGATATTCGCAAACTCCTGGAAGAAGGCAATGGAAAATAAGCTGGAGGCAAAAACGAAGAATTTCAACCGTTGGATTACCGTGGTATCCATCGCTGTCCCTTTGGTAGTGGCCCTTTTGTTTGGGGTACGGATACCCGATGTGGAGCCCCTGGGGTTCCTGCCGCCGGTATACGCTACCATTAATGGACTCACGGCGGCCCTCCTGCTTATAGCCCTTTGGGCGATCAAAGGAGGACGTCAACAGTTGCACGGACGGCTGATGACGACCTGCATTGGGCTGTCCCTGCTCTTCCTGGTCATGTACGTCGCCTACCACATGACTTCCGATTCGACGCCTTTTGGAGGCGAAGGCTGGATCCGCTACCTGTATTACTTCATTCTGATTAGCCATATTGTGCTGTCCATTGCGGTGATCCCGTTGGTGTTGCGCACTTATGCCAGAGCCTACCTGAAGGATTTCCAAGGCCACCGGAAGCTGGCCCGCATTACCTTTCCGATCTGGTTCTATGTGGCAGTTACCGGAGTAATTGTCTATTTGATGATATCCCCCTATTATCCCTATTGAAGCAAATGATGAAAAAGCCCTTTGTATTGCTATTGGTAATGTTGCTGGCCGGCGGGCTTCGCCGGGTATCGGCACAGTGTGCCATGTGCAGGGCGGTGCTGGAAAGCAATGGCGATAATGCCGTTGCAGAGGGCATCAACAATGGGATCGTGTACCTGATGGCAATTCCTTATCTGCTGGTGGGGGTACTTATTTTTATCGTTTACAGGAAGGTACGCTCCTGAAATTAACATTTTTTACGACTTTCCGGTGTAACATTTGATAGGTTTTACAGTCTACTATGTAACCCTTTGGGGCTAGCAGCATCATCAATCAAAGCACCGACCACATGTTTGATCTCGAGAGATGGCAGGAGATCTTCGACACCATCCGAAAGAATAAGCTCAGAACATTCCTCACCGGGCTCTCGGTAGCCTCCGGCATCTTTATCCTTGTGATCCTTCTTGGATTTGGCCAGGGGATGCGCAACGGGATTGCGAATGAATTCGAACAGGACGCTTCAACCTCTGTTTGGGTATGGCCGGGTTTGACCACCATGGAGTACAAGGGTCTGAATCCCGGCAGGCGCATTCAGCTTCGCAATGAGAATTTCGACAACTGGTCTGAACAAAACAGGGAGCGTATAGAATATAATTCTGCGCGGATTTTCATAAGGGATATTACAGTGACCTACAATAATGAGGCATTGGTATATGGGGTCCGGGGGGTGCATGACGATTTCCAGTTCATCGAGAATGCCAAGATGGTGGAAGGCCGGTTTATCAATTATTCGGATATGGCCAATACGGCCAAGGTCCTGGTGATCGGCAATAAGATTCGCAAGGATGTTTTTGGACATCTGGACTCCCCTGTGGGAGAATCTGTGGATATCTCAGGGATCCCCTTTAAGGTCATAGGGGTATTCAAGGAGCAGCGGGAGCGGGAAGAAGAGACCATGTATATTCCATTGACAACGTCCCAACGGGTCTTCAACGGTGGGGACCGTGTAAACAACCTCGCCTTTACCCTGCCACCTGCTGAAAATTTTGACCAGGCGGTTGCCGAGGCCGTTGCCTTTAAGGATGAGCTGAGGCAATACCTGTCCCAGGCGCATACGGTGCATCCGGAAGATGACAGTGCCCTGGAAGTCTGGAGTGCCCTGGAGGAGGCCAAACGGTATTACTCCCTGACCGGGAATATCAAGTTCTTTTTCTGGTTCGTGGGGATCTGTACCATTATTGCCGGGGTTGTGGGGGTGAGCAATATCATGCTGATCGTCGTGAAGGAACGTACCCGGGAGATCGGGATCCGGAAGGCCCTGGGTGCCAGGCCATGGTCCATTGTGGCCATGATCCTGCATGAGGCGGTCTTTATCACTGCCTTCTCAGGATTTGTCGGTCTGATCTTTAGCATGTTGTTGCTGGAAGTGGTCGGGCCCAACGTCGAGGTGGATTATATCATGAACCCTTCCGTAGACCTCAAGGTAGCCCTGACCACTGTATTCGTGCTGGTGCTCGCAGGAACCATTGCAGGATTCTTCCCTGCGTGGCGGGCAGCCAATGTACAGGTCGTGGAAGCACTGAGAGATGAATAAATCAGCAGATTAAAGATTCGGATAAGCGTCAAATATTATGTTTAACAGGGATCGTTGGAGTGAAATTATGGAGGTGCTGACCAAGAACTGGTTTCGCACCGTCCTCACGGCCTTTGGAGTTTTTTGGGGCATTCTGATCCTTATCATCCTCCTGGCCGCAGGCAAGGGGCTTGAGAACGGTATCCGCTCTGATTTTGATGACATAGCGACCAATACCATGTTTATATGGACCCGCAGCACTACTCGGGCCTACAAGGGGTTGCCCAAAGACCGGGATTTTAATTTCAAGTTGGAGGACGTGCAGCTCCTGCGGCAGAATTTCCCACAACTGCGCTTTGTTTCCGCCCGAAACCAGCTCGGCGGCTTCCGCGGGAATAACAACGTGGTCAGGGGGATCCGCACAGGGGCTTACAACATCTATGGGGATTATCCGGAGTTTATTGAACAGGAGCCCATGCAAATCACAAGCGGGCGCTTTATCAACTATAACGACATCGATGACAATCGCAAGGTGGCCATCATTGGCAATGGGGTGGTCCGGGAACTATACGAAGCGGGAGAAGCTGTCCTGGGGACGTATTTAAAGATCAATGGGGTAAACTTCAAGGTCGTGGGCACCTACAAGAAACGCACCAGCGATGGAGACGGAGAAGAAGGCCAAAAGCAGATCTTCGTTCCCTTCACGGCATTTTCACAGGCGTTTAACCGGGCGGACAATGTTGGCTGGATGGCCATCACGGCCCAGGACGGCACATCCATTACTTCCCTTAAGGAGGATATTGTCAGTTTCCTGAAGGAAAAACACCGGGTCCATCCGGAAGACCAGCGCGCCATAGGATATTTTGACCTTTTTGAACAATTCAACCGGGTGGAAAGCCTCTTTGGGGCCATGCGGTTTATCGCCTTTTTCGTGGGGATACTGGTGCTGCTCTCTGGGATCATAGGGGTCAGTAATATCATGCTTATTGTAGTGAAGGAGCGCACCAAGGAAATCGGGATTCGAAGAGCCCTGGGAGAACAGCCCTGGAGCATCCGGCTGCAGATCCTGATGGAATCCCTCTTCCTGACCCTGATCTCGGGTATGGCAGGGATCAGTGTAGGTGCCTTGTTTATCTACGGGATCAATGCGCTGCTGGACATGAACGGCCCGGTGGATATGTTTATGAGCCCCAGCGTAAGCCTCGGGGTAGTGCTTGCGGCACTGGGCATCCTGATCGTTTCAGGCCTCCTGGCGGGCTTTATCCCGGCCCAGAGCGCCATTCGATTTAAACCTATTGATGCCCTGAGAGCAGAATAACTGAAAAAGCCAAGAACACATAATTGAATACTAAATACTAACTAAAATGAAAAAATCTGTAACCATTTTCATCCTGGTGGCCATCCTGATCACTTTTTCGGCTGCCATGTACTACCTCTACCAAAAGAATGCAGAGGATCCGGTAGTATATGAGACTGAAAATCCCTCCCGCCAGAGCATTGTAAAAAAGACGGTGGCCACGGGAAGTATCCTTCCCCTGGAGGAGGTGCTGATAAAACCGAATATATCCGGTGTGATCGAAGAGGTATACGTTGAGGGAGGAGATAATGTCAAAACCGGGGACCTGATCGCCAAGATTAAAGTGGTTCCCAATTTGAATGCCCTGAATGACGCCAAGAACGCCATTGAAGATGCCAAGATAACCCTGAATGATCAGCAGCGGAATTATACCCGACAGCAAAAGCTCTTTGATAAGGGAGTTATCTCCCAGGCGGATCTGGATCGTGCCCAGGTAACCTATGACCAGGCGAAACAGGCCTATTCGGCGGCCAACAAGCGCTATGATATCGTGCTTACGGGAACCACAAAAGGCCTGAGCAATGCAGCCAATACCCTTATCCGCTCTACGGTGAGCGGAATGGTGCTGGAGGTGCCGGTAGAAGTGGGGAATCAGGTCATCGAGAGCAATAATTTCAACGAAGGGACCACTATTGCAGCCATAGCGGATGTGGACAAGATGATCTTCGAGGGAAAGGTGGATGAATCGGAAGTCGGAAAGATCAAGGAGGACCTGCCTCTTGAGATCACTGTCGGGGCATTGGAGGATCAGGTCTTTGACGCTGTTTTGGATTATATCGCACCCAAAGGGAAGGAAGAAAACGGGGCCATTCAGTTTGAGATCAAAGGAACCCTTTCCAAGCAGGAAGACATCTTTATCCGTGCCGGGCTCAGTGCAAACGCATCCATTATCCTGGACCGAGCAGATAGTGTCCTGGCCATAAAAGAGGCCCTGGTGCAATTCGATTCTGAAACCAAAGAGCCTTATGTGGAAGTCATGGTCTCTGATCAGCAGTTTGAGCGGCGGGATTTGGAACTGGGGGTAAGCGACGGCATTTATGTAGAGGTTAAATCTGGCCTTGTAGAAGCGGATGCCATCAAGGTGTGGAATGCCCTGGCTGATGAAGAAGCCGGGGTGTAATCAAGTCTTTAACATAATTTTTGTACACGGCTCTGTAACATTTTAACACTTTTCAAGTCAAACACTCAGAGTTGTTTTAAATCGCTAACCATTCATGATTGAAATAAAAGATTTACACAAGTCCTATCAGATGGGCAGTAATTCCCTCCATGTTTTGAAGGGGATCAACTTCAATGTCAAACAGGGCGAACTGGTGGCCATTATGGGATCTTCGGGTTCCGGCAAGTCCACACTGCTCAATATCCTGGGGATGCTGGATGTAGCCGATTCGGGTGAATACCACCTCGATGGCATACCCATCAAAAACCTGAATGAAACCAAGGCGGCCAACTACCGCAACAAATTCCTTGGGTTTATCTTTCAGTCCTTTAACCTTATCAACTATAAAACGGCTCTGGAGAATGTAGCCCTTCCTTTATATTATCAGGGCGTTGGGCGGAAGGAGCGGCAGGAAAAATCCATGAAGTACCTTGAGCAGGTGGGCCTGAAGGAATGGTCGCACCACCTGCCCAGCGAACTTTCCGGAGGACAGAAACAACGGGTGGCCGTAGCACGCGCCATGGTGGCAGAACCCAAGGTCCTACTGGCCGATGAGCTAACCGGCGCACTGGATAGTACGACCTCCTATGAAGTAATGGATCTGGTACAAAAGATCAATGACCAGGGCAACACCATCCTTGTCGTGACCCACGAGGATGACATCGCCCATATGTGCAAGCGGATCGTGCACCTGCGCGACGGAGTGATCGTCGAAGACAAGGAAATAGAGCAGGTAAGAGCTTCTGAGTATGTTCAGTAGGGATACCTGGCGGGAAATATTCACGACGATCCGGAAGAACAAACTCCGGACCTTCCTTTCGGGCTTTACCGTGGCCCTGGGGATTCTGATTTTTATTACCCTCTATGGGATGGGCAATGGCCTTCTGAACACTTTTAATGAGTTTTTCGGAGATGACGCGACCAATGTCCTTTATGTTTTCCCAGGTCGTACCACAATCCCTTACAAGGGTTATAAATCCAACCGCACCATAGAATTTGAGAATTCTGACCTGGTGGAAATTGAGGAGACCTTTCCCATGTTCGTGGAGCATATCTCCCCAAGGATCTTTCGTACGGCTACTGTGACATTTGGTGAGGAATCCAATGACTACACCACTATAGGTGTGGACTGGGGACAGCAGTTCGCAGAGAAGACCATTATAATGAACGGCCGCTATATCAACCAGCGCGATGTGGAGGAAAGGACACGGAACGCAGTAATAGGACGCCTGGTAGAGGTTGACCTTTTTGAGGGGCGGAATTCCATTGGGAAGTTCATCGACATCGGGGGAAGTGTTTTTAAGGTGGTAGGTGTCTTCCAGGACGATGGGGGAGATAATGAAGAGCGACAGATCTATATCCCTTACACCACCCGCCAGTTGATTGAGAAAAATACGGACAAGATCGGCCAGATCGTAATTCAGTTCAAGCCCGAATTGGGTTATACCGGTGGCATGGCCCTGGAAAAGAACCTGACACGCTTTTTGAAGGAAAAGAAATTTATCAGCCCGGATGATCAGAACGGTTTTTTTATCCGGAATGTGGCAGAGAATTTGAAGAATAACCAGGATTTTGCCGGAGTGCTGCAGCTGATCGTGACCATTGTGGCCTTCGGAACCATCATTGCCGGGATCATTGGGATCAGCAACATCATGGTCTATGTGGTCAAGGAACGCACTAAGGAAATCGGGATCCGAAAGGCCATTGGAGCCACTCCCTTAAAGGTAATCAGCACAATCCTGCTGGAATCCGTGTTCATCACGACGGTTTCAGGGTTTTCCGGGATGTTGCTGGGGGTCGCCCTGCTCAACTGGATCGGGGACCGCCTCAAGGACGATTATTTTATCACCAATCCATTTATCAGCATGGGGGTGGCCATATTTGCAACCCTGTTGCTGATCATCTTCGGCGGCATTGCTGGCTACGTGCCTGCACGCAGAGCCGCCAGGATAAAACCCATAGTAGCCCTAAGAGACGAATAACATGCGGTTTTTATTTGACAGAAATACCTGGCAGGAGATCTTCGGATCCATTGGGAAGAACAAGACCCGGACCATCATTACGGTCATAGGGGTCCTTTGGGGTATCTTTATTTACATCGCCCTGGCCGGAGCTTCCAAGGGCCTCGACAACGGATTTGAGCGTAACTTCGAGACCGTGGCTAAGAACAGCTTGTTTGCCTGGTCGCAGCGCACGAGCATTCCCTATGCCGGCTATAAGATCGGCCGCAGCATTCGCCTGCGCGTTGGGGATGCAGAGACCCTCCGCAACCAGGTCCCCGAAATCCAGTATATCGCCCCGGTAAATACAATCGGCGTATTTGGGGGAGAGGGTGCCCAGACCGTGCGGAACCTGAAATCCAACAATTACCCTATCTATGGTTATTTCCCTGAAATTGCCAAGATGGCCACCCAAAAAATATACGACAACGGGCGCTTTATCAACGAAGAGGATATGGAGGAGACCCGCAAGGTCTGCGTGATCGGGGAACGGGTAGAGCAAGAGTTGTTTGAGAAGGACGAGGATCCCATTGGACAGTATATCCGCATTGACGGGGTCTATTTCAAGGTGATCGGAGTCGCTAAATTCTCCCAGACCACCCCTTTTGGGACGGATGGGGATATCATTATGCCCTATGCCACTTTCCGACGGCTCTACAATACAGGAGATGATGCGCAGTACTTCACTATTGCAGCGTACGACGACGCGGATGTAGTGCAGGTGGAAAAGGATGTCAAGCGGGTATTGAAGCGAATCCATCAGATACATCCGGATGATGAACGGGCCATCGGGTCCTTTAACCTGGGGGAGGCCTTTGGGCGGATCATGGGATTTGCTCGAGGGATTACCTTCCTCTCGCTGGTAGTGGGCCTGGCTACCATCCTGGCCGGTGTGATCGGGATTGGGAATATCCTGCTGATCTCCGTTAAGGAGCGCACCAAAGAATTGGGTATCCGTCGGGCTCTCGGGGCTACTCCCGGGGAAGTGCGCTCGCTCATCCTGCTGGAATCCGTGTTCCTGACCATGATCGCCGGCATCATGGGGATCATACTTGGGGCTGGGGTGCTCAATGTCATCAACAACATGACAGCGGATAATACGGATTTTCCCTACACGAATCCCACGGTCCCTATACCCCTGGTCATCGGAGCCCTGCTCGTGATGGTGGTTTTGGGAACCCTGATCGGACTCATACCGGCTCAACGGGCCGTCAGTATAAAACCTATCGACGCATTGCGAGAAGAATAACCATTAACTAAGAATACTAATACAAACAGAAGACATGAAGAAGTTTGTCAAATACGGATTGATCGGAATCCTGGTACTTGGAGCGCTGTGGGCAGCTACCTATTTTATCAAAACAAATAGCAAATCGGCTGTGGTCTACGATACCAAAACGCCTTTTACCTCTACCATCGAACTCAAGACCGTGGCAACGGGCAAGGTGATCCCCCAGGAGGAGATCGAGATTAAGCCCCAGATCACAGGGATCATCGATAAACTCTACAAGGAAGAAGGTGATGATGTAAAGGTAGGGGATCTGATTGCCACGATCCGCGTGGTACCCAATGAGCAGGCCCTGAACCAGTCCAGGGGACGGGTGCGCAATGCAGAAATCGCGTTGAACAACCTCCAGATCGAGTATGACCGGAACAAAAAGCTTTTCGACCGGGGTGTGATCTCCAGCCAGGACTTCAACAACCTCAAGGTTCAATATGACCAGGCCGTACAGGAGTTGGAGAATGCCCGGACGGACTACCAGATCATCCTGAAAGGATCTGCCGGGGGAGCTACGAATGCCAATACGAACATCCTGGCAACGGTCAACGGAACCATCCTTGAAATCCCCGTAGAGGTGGGAGATCAGGTTATCCTGGCCAATAATTTCAACGATGGGACCACTGTGGCTTCCATTGCTGACCTCGGCAAGATGATCTTCGAAGGACAGGTGGATGAAGGAGAAGTGAGCAAGCTGGAGATTGGCATGCCGCTGGAAATAAGCCTGGGAGCCCTGGAAGACCAGAAATTTGACGCCATTCTGAAATTTATTGCTCCTAAAGGGGTTGAAGAGTCCGGGGCGGTGAAGTTTAAGATCGAAGGGGATGTAAATGTGAGCGATTCAGTGCTGATCCGCGCAGGATATAGCGCCAATGCTTCCCTGGTGCTGGAGAAGAGAGACAGCATCATGGTGATCCCCGAAGCCCTCCTGCAATTTGATCGGGAAACCGATAAGCCCTTTGTGGAAGTATCCACCGGGGAACAGCAATTCGAACGCCGGGATATCGAGGTCGGCATTTCGGATGGAGTGAATATTGAAGTAGTCTCCGGATTGGAAATGGAAGATGAGGTTAAGATTTGGAACAAGACAGAGCCTATTAAGCGAGGTGAAGAAGAAGAGGAAGGTGAAGAAGGTGAAGAGGGATAATCCACAACGGGTAGAACCTGAATAACCGAATATACTAACTATCAAAAAACGACTCATGAAAATTCGAATCATAACAGCCTTGTGCGTGCTCTCTGTGGGGATGCTGACCGGACAGATGCGCAAATGGACCCTGGAGGAATGTGTGCGCTATGCCGAGGACAACAACCTGACCATCCAGCAATTCGAACTGGACCTGCAGAATGCCGAAATCGACAAATCCGATGCGATCGGGAATTTTATCCCCAATCTGAACGGGCAGCTCAGTGGTGGGGGAAACAAGGGTTTTACCATTGACCCTTCCTCAAACCGGCCAACCACCGAGGCGATTACCACGGCCAACGGAAGTATTACCTCGGCGGTAACTTTATTCGACGGTCTGCGGAATGTCAACAGGCTGCGTCGGGCCAAAATGAATGCACTGGCCAATGAATACAGGCTGGACAACTTAAAAGATGATATCCGTCTCAATGTGGCGGTTGCCTACCTCCAGGTATTGTCCAACAAGGAGACCCTGAAAGTCTCCAGGGCCCAGTTTGCGGCAACCCAGCAGGATCTTGACCGGACACGTGCCCAGGTAGAGGAGGGGGTCCTGCCAGAGGGAGACCTTCTGGAAGTCCAGGCCACCGCCGCGAACCAGGAACAACAGATCATTAACAATGAAAACGAGGTGCTGCTCTCCAGGATTGCCCTGGCACAGCTCCTGCAGATTACGGATTATCAGAACTTCGACATAGCAGATGAGGACTACGATGTTCCCTCTTCCGATGTGCTTGATAATTCCCCCAAGGTTATTTTTCAGAAAGCGCTGGAATGGAGGAACGACATCAAATTTTCTGAGATCAATGTGGAGCTTGCCAAGAAAGATCTGCAGATCGCCAAAGGGGCAAATTCACCAACTCTGGGCGCATTCTTTAACTACGCTACCCGTTATTCAAGCAATCTTGTATTGCCCGACCCGGATAATCCAGGAAGTACCTATACACCGAATTTTGGGGACCAGCTTTGGATCCTGGACGGTATAGCATACGGGGCACGAATTGATATCCCATTATTAAACGGCTTCAATACCCGGAATAGCGTTAAGCGGTCCGAGATCGATGTGAGGAGAGCGGAACTGCAGCTGGAGCAGGATAAGCTGGACCTGGAGACCAATGTAAACCAGTCGTACGTGGACGTATTGAATGCGGCCAAGAATTATGAGGCTGCGGTAAAGACGCTGGAAGCACGGCAACTCTCCTATGACTATGCCAAGGAACGGTATGAGGTGGGCTTGCTGAATGCCTTTGATTTTGGGGTGGCCCAGGCCCGGGTGGACAATGCCATGGCGGAAGTGATCCGCACCAAATATCTCTATATCTTCAGGATCAAGGTGATTGAATTCTATTTTGGATTGCCCATTACCCTGAATTAACGAATAGATGATTGATTGAGGCGACCTGCCGGTTTTGGATAACTGGCAGGTCGTTATCTTTGTGGCCTATGGCAAAGATCATCAACCTGGAAACCGCCTCTACGAACTGCTCGGTAAGTGTTTACCGGGGAACGGAGCTCTTATCCCTCAAGGAGGATCCCTCTCCCAGGTACACCCATGGGGAGTTGTTGCATGTCTTTATGGACGAGGCCATGGATGAAGCAGGCCTGGGCTGGGAGGATCTGGATGCCGTTGCGGTAAGCAAAGGCCCGGGATCCTATACCGGTCTTAGGATAGGGGTGGCCTCTGCCAAAGGGCTTTGTTTCGCCCTGAACCTTCCCCTGATCGCCATCCCCACCCTGCAGAGCCTGGCGGCCCAACTGCCAATCGAAACGGGCGTCACGATCCCAATGCTGGATGCACGGCGGATGGAGGTTTATGCAGCGGTTTACGATCCAGACCTGAAGGAAGTGGGGCCTACGCGTGCCGAAATTATCACTGCGGACTCCTTTGCCGAATGGCGGGAAATAGGCCCGGTGCATCTGCTGGGCAATGGGGCGGAGAAATGCAGGGAGCTTCTTATCCACCCGAATTTTAACTTTAATACCGAGCTACAGCCTTCGGCCCGGGAGCTGGGTTTATTGGCTGCAAAACGGTTCTCTGCAGGGGATTTCGAGGACACCGCCTATTTTGAACCCTTCTACCTGAAGGATTTTATCGCACACAAAAAGAAACCGTAGTCCTTAGGCCTCCTGCTTCAGATGCACATCCCGCTGTGGGAAGGGAATTTCGACACCCTTTTCGTCAAACCGGAGTTTAAGGGTTTCCATCACATGGAAATGAGCGCCCCAGAAGTCCTCATTCTTTGCCCAGAATCGCAGGCTCAGATTTACGGAACTGTCGGCTAGTTCACCCACATAGACTTCCGGTGCCGGATCGTTGAGGATGCGGGAATCTTCTGCACAGATTTCTAGGAGGATCTCTTTCGCCTTTTTCAGGTTGGACCCGTAACCGATCCCCACGTCAATCTTGTTTCTCCGTGTGGACTCTGCATTGTAATTGATGATGTTGTTGTTGGAGAGTTGTCCGTTGGGAATGATGGCCACCTGGTTTCCAAAAGTGTTCAACTTCGTGGTGAAGATCGAGATCTCCTTAACGGTGCCATCCACTCCCTGGGCGGAAATCCAATCCCCAACCTTAAAGGGTTTGAAAAGCAGGATCAAAACCCCGCCGGCAAAATTGGCCAGGGACCCCTGCAGGGCCAGGCCGATGGCCAGTCCCGCGGCACCGACTATGGCAACCAGTGAAGAGGATTTTACTCCGAGCTGGGTCACCACGAGGACAAAAAGCAAAAGCTTCAGGCCTGCCTTGATCAGGCTTTCTATAAAGGATTCCAGCGTCTCGTCATAATCGTGCCTGGCAAAGAAACGCTTGACAAGTTTGTTCAAAATCCGGATCACCCATAATCCCACGAAAAGTGTGATAAGAGCTGTAATCAGGCTTGGCAGGAATTCCCATAACCAATCTGTGGCGTTTTGCAGTAATTCCTTATAACCGTTGAAGTCTTCCATAATCCTCAGTATTAATCATCCTAATTTGCCCGCAAAAATATAAACTACCATCAAATATTCCCGCACGATAATCAGTTCTTTGTTTTAAGATCGATCGCGGGCAATACTTCTTCTATATCTGAAAGCGGATGCAGGCATTGTCCAAACTCACAGAGGAAGATTCGGGTAAGCGCTTCATCGTGGCGGTTTTCAAACAATGGGTAGGACAATGCCCTGGCGCTGGATGCCAAATAGCTATTGGGAAGGTAATGCGGGAGCAATTGTTTTTTGAACTCAGTGGCCTCAGGCCCGGTTATGACCACTTCGTAGAAGGGGTTTTCCAGCCATAGGGCCAAATGCAGCCAGTTGGGGTATTGCCCCGCATAGCGCTCCATCGACCCGCTCATGGCTTCCAGCATGGAAACTGCCCGCTCCCTGTAGGAAGCCTTCCCAAAGAAAGCCCCTAAAAGAAAGAGGTTTTTCGCCATCATGGAGTTCGAAGACGGCATAACACTGTCATTGACCTCCAGGGTCCTGCGGATCAATGCCCTGTCCAGGCTGGAGCTGAAAAACAGTAAAGGTTCTTCCCCTTCTGAGAAGTACTTAAGACAATAGTCCGTGAGCTTTTTGCCTTTGTCCATCCAGAGGGTCTCTCCGGTGATGCTATACAATTTCAAATACCCCTGGATCACCGCAGCATAGTCTTCCAGGTACCCATTCACGGGCTTGCCGCCTTGCTTGTAGGAGTGCAGCAGGCCTCCATCCTCGCGGGAGAGCACGGTGTCGATGAATTCCGCCAGGTGGATCCCCTCCTTCAGGGCTGATTCGATCCCGCAATACCGGTATGCGTCACAGAGACCTGACAAAAGCAATCCGTTCCAGGAAGTAATGATTTTATCATCGAGGCGCGGTCGGGGGCGCTTTTCCCGCACCTGTAGCAACAGCGCTTTGACTTCAGTTAATTTTTCTTCCAGTTGCTTTTCAGTCCATCCCATTTTTTGGATGAACTCCTGGTCTGAATCCTTTCGGATCAGCACATACCTGTCCGCTTCCCAGTGCCCAAAGTCATTTATGTTATAGTACTCCCTGAACCAACTAAAATCTGCTCCTAAGTGGGTTAGGAGTGCTGCTTCGGTCCAGGTATAGAAAGCCCCCTCTTCCAGTTCTTGGGACTCATTCAGACTATCTGCGTCCAGGGAGGCGTAATACCCGCCTTCAGGCCGCTTTAGCTCCCTGTTGAGAAAGTCCAGGGTTTCCACGATGATCTTTCGGTAATCAGGCTCCCCGAAAAGGGCAAATCCATGCGCGTAGAGACTCAGCAGCTGGGCATTGTCATAGAGCATTTTTTCAAAATGGGGTACATGCCATTTCGGGTCTACCGAGTACCTTGAGAACCCCCCTCCGATTTGATCGTACACCCCTCCATATGCCATGCCGTCGAGGGTGGTACGCACATGCTGCCGGACTTCTGCATCTTCGGAAACCTCCCCCCAGTGCATGAGGAACTCGTAGATGACGGGGGTCATGAATTTGGGGGCCCCAAGTTTTCCGCCGAAATTCAGATCGAAGCCTTTTTTCCAGGAGGCTACCCAGGAAGACAACTTCTGCATCTCCGGGATATTTCGTTCCTCCGAAGCCGGCACCACCTCGTTGATCCGACCCAGGGCAGTGGTAAGGTCCGAAGCGTATTGGACTACCTTGTCCGGGTCTTCCCTGTAGAGTTTCGCCAACTGCAACAGCACCTGTATCCAGTCCTTTTTAGGCACATAGGTAGCACCCCAGAAAGGCCTGCCATCGGGAAGGGCCACCACATTGAGGGGCCAGCCCCCGCTTCCGCTCATGATCTGCAGGGCATCCATATAGATTTGATCCACATCGGGCCGTTCTTCCCGGTCTACTTTGACCGGAATAAAATGGGCATTCATGATGTCGGCCACTTCGGGATCCTCAAAACACTCCCGTTCCATGACATGGCACCAGTGGCAGGCGGCGTATCCGATACTGATCAACAGTAGCTTGCCCGATTTCCGGGCATGCTCCAGGGTGGTGTCGTGCCAGCCTTCCCACTGCACAGGATTGTAGGCGTGCTGCAAAAGGTACGGGCTGCTCTCGTGAATAAGGGCGTTGGGCTCAGAATGATTCATGATCTTCATTGGGATTAAAAAAGCGCCCGATCCCGGGCGCCTCAATACACTGGTCGCGAATGGGTTTAGTCCACTACTTCAAAGGAGATTTTTACGTTGACGCGATACTGATCGATCTTACCCCCGCTCACCGTGGCACTTTGGTTGCTGATGTTAACTGACCTGATGTTCTTAATGGTTTTTGAAGCGTGGGTTACCGCATTCTGCACGGCGTCCTCCCAGCTTTCTTCTGAATTTGCGAGGATCTCAATAACTTTTAAAACGGACATGACAAATAGCTTTTAGGTTTCCTTAAAAGATACCCAGAAATCCGTCAAATCCAAAGTGCTTTACGTTATTTTAACCATTTATTGCCACCACCTCAGCGACTTTGTCGCCCATCATATTTTGCAACATGGTCTGTATGCCATTTTTCAGGGTGAAGGTGGAGGAAGGACATCCGCTGCAGGCTCCCTGAAGGACCACATGCACTGTTTTGCTTTCCGATTCATAGGACTGGAAAACAATATTTCCCCCGTCGCTCGCCACGGCAGGCTTGACGTACTCTTCGAGGATATTGACGATTTCCTGGGAAGTCGGGTCCAGATTGGCAGCTACTCCGGCCTGGGAAGGAGAGTCGCGCTGTTCACTGGTTGCCTCGGGGGAGAGCACTGCGTTCCCGTCGGCCAGGTAATTCCGGATCATCTCCCGGAGTTCCATGGTCACTTCATTCCAGTCGGCCACTTCGTATTTGGTCACCGAGATGTAGTTCAGGTCCATGAAGACCTCTTTTACAAAGGGGAACTCAAACAATTTGCGGGCCAGGGGAGAGGGGCCAGCCTCGTCGATATTCTTGAATTCAAAGACCCCGGGCACGAGCTGTTTGTTGGCCACGAATTTCATCACTGCCGGGTTCGGGGTGACCTCTGCATAGACGGTTACCGCAACCCTGCTCTGACCTGAAGGTTCATTTACCACGGGAGCCCCGGTATTGAGATATTCCACGAGCTGTTGGGCCACCTCGTCTTTTACATCCTCCCACTCCACGATATCAAATCGCTCCAGGGCGATAAAATTCCCAGAAATGTAAACTGCCTTGATAAACGGCAGGTAGAAAAGCTGCTGCGCCAGGGGAGAATCCTTGGCCTCATCAATGTTTTTGTATTCGTAATTTCCTTTGGATACCAGGGGTTGGTTCGCCTCAAATTTAAGCACGGCCGGGTGGGTGGTTTCCTGTACTTCAATGACATACTCTTCCATAGAACGCAATTTTGCCCAAAAATAAGTTATTTTCGTTGGAATGCTCTGCATAATAATGTCCTTTTTGGCCCGTTATACTCTATGTTTAACTGCCTTTACTAAAGGCACCGGCCGACTTGAATGAAACGACTCCTGTATCTCTTCCTTATCCTGGGGATTTTTAGTGGCACTACCACAAAAGCGCAGGAGGGAATCCCGATCTATTTCGATTATCTCACCGATAATTACTACCTGGTCTATCCTTCCATGGCCGGGATCGGCGAAGGGGGCAAGATCCGCCTTACGGCCCGCCAGCAATGGTTCAGCGTGGACGAGGCGCCAAGCATGCAAACCCTGAGTTTCCATTATCGCATTCCGGACACCCGCAGCGGGGTCGGGGCGATCCTTTTTAACGATGCCAACGGATACCACGCTCAAACCGGGTTTAAGTTCACCTACGCCCATCATCTGCCCTTTAGCGCGGACTACAGGGTGCTTAACCAGCTATCCTTTGGGTTGAGCGCCGGGTATATACAAAGCAGCCTGGATGAAACCGAATTTCGATCCATCATTCCGGACCCGATCATCACAGGCGGGCGAAACAGCGTGGGTTATTTCAATGTTGACCTCGGGATGTCCTACAGCTACCTGGAATTCTATGCGCACTTCAGTGTCCTGAACCTCCTGGGAAGCGGAAGGGATTTATACACCGCCATTGAATTTGACAACCTGAGAAGGTATCTGTTGTCTGCAGGCTATGTGTTCACCCTGGGCGAATGGCAACTGGAACCTTCCTTTCTGCTTCAACTGACGGAATTCACCGAGGAACGCACCGTGGACATCAACGCCAAGGTATATCGCAATGTGGGCTTTGGAACGATCTGGGGCGGCTTGTCCTACCGACGCAGCTTTAACGGGGCCCAATTCCTGCTGGACGGATCCTTCGGGGAACAACGCCTGCAGTTGTTCACCCCTTTGGTGGGGATCAATGTCGGGAATTTTATGTTTGCCTATAACTATTCCTATCAATCCGGGGATATACGCCTGGACAACGGCGGGTTCCACCAAATTACCCTTGGGTACGATTTTGGCCAGCTTTCCGCCAAACGCTATGACTGCAAGTGCCCTGCTGTAAATTACTAGATCCGGATGATTCCCTCTATGTTTTGAAGGGCATGGCTTGACAAAAGCTTGAATGTTCGGGCGGAAATGCAGTTTTTCTTACATTTAAGAACCTAAACCCAATATTATGCCCATCATCAGACAAGTACGGGGTAAATCCCCCGTCTTTGGAGGGGATTGCTTTATTGCCGAAAATGCCACCGTGGTGGGGGACGTTGTCATGGGAGATGAGTGCAGTATCTGGTACAATGCGGTCATCCGGGGGGATGTCCACTATATCCGTATGGGCAACCGGGTCAATGTACAGGATGGGGCTGTGATCCACTGTACCTACCAGAAAGCCCCTACCGAGATCGGAGACAATGTTTCCATCGCTCATAATGCCATTGTTCATGGCTGTACACTTCAGGACAATGTGCTGGTGGGGATGGGCAGTATCATCATGGACCACTGCGTGGTGGGTTCCAATAGCATTATTGCCGCCGGGGCAGTCCTCACCAAAGGCACCGTGGTGCCGGAGGGCACGATTTACGCCGGCATGCCGGCCAAAAAGATCAGGGACATCAGCCCGGAACTGAGCCAGGGGGAGATTCAGCGGATCGCGGCAGCCTATGTCAAATACGCCTCATGGTTCAAAGCGCCATGAAGGTCTGCACTGCGAGGGAAGTCCTCGGATCCCGCTAATGATTTGAATGAAAACCAGTATCTTTAAGAGGAAATGAAGTGCTGAGAATCGGCTCACAAGACCTTTCAAATGGCAACCCGGATCTATCAAGGCAGGAAATTTGACAGCAGGCAGATCAAGGCCGTGGAGGACGCCCTTACCCTTGAAGAGGCGCTGCAGATCAACATCAATGGAAAACCCTTCACCCTTTCCATGCGGACTCCGGGAGCTGATGAGCTGCTCGTTAGGGGTTTGCTGCACAGCGAAGGGGTTATCAATACCACCGAATACCATCCCAAAATGGTTTTCCCGAAGACGGACGGAAACAATGTAGTCTCCGTGGTGGACCTGGAGATCCCGGTGGAATATCTGGGAAGTGGCTATTCCAACAGCCGTAGCCTGCTTTCGGTCTCTTCTTGCGGGATTTGCGGGAAAACCGAGTTGGGGGAATTGGATGTGCAGGGGGAAACCCTTGAAGCATCCACACAGTTTCCTGCCGAGGCGTTTACGGATATGTTTGAGCAAATGAACCAACGCCAGTGGGATTTTCACCAATCGGGGGGCACGCACGCTGCAGCGGTTTTCGATGCGCAGGGAAGACTGATGGTAGCCCGGGAAGATATCGGAAGGCACAATGCAGTGGACAAGGTGATTGGCTGGCTGCTGCTAAATGAAAAATGGGGGACAGCCAAAGCCATGACGGTAAGCGGGCGAATTTCCTACGAGATCACCATAAAGGCCTTTAAGGGAGGGATTCCATTTCTTGCAGCCGTTTCCGCTCCTTCCTCCCTGGCCGTGGATTTTGCCAAAGAACTCGGGATTACCCTCTTGGGGTTTTGCCGGGAGGGAAGGGCCACCTGTTATGCGCATCCCTACCGCGTTGAAGGGTACCATAAAACGAATAAAACACCTAAAGCAAGCTAGCCCATGTCGGATAATTTAAGTGAACTCCTCGGCCGTAAAGGCCTCGAAGAAAACCTCTTTGACAAGCTCGGCAATCTGGCACGGCCCTCAGGCAGTCCGGATGAGGCTGAACTCGCGGTGCTGGCCGATGAATTCCTGATCGGGAAAGCCAACACCTTCGGAACGGCTTCCTTCTATGATTTTCTCAAGGCCGAGAACAAGGGCAAGGAGGTGTACATCTGCAACGGCACCGCCTGTGAATGTGCAGGCACACAGCCTGATGTCTACAAAAAGCTGACCGCTGTATTTGCTGAGGATCAGGTCGGTCATATGACCTGCCTCGGGCGTTGTCATGAGAATGCAGCCTTTCACTACAGGGGCCAGAATCATTCGGGGACGGATATCGAGGCTATTGCGGACATTGTTAAAGGCGAGGTAACCATGCCACCGGACCAGTATCAGGTACATGCAAGCCACCAACCCATACTAACAAAACCCTTTACAGGGATAGAGGAATTCTATCACCCCTGGCAGGAAGCCCTGAAACAGCCACCGGAATCCATCCTGGAAGGAATCAAAACCTCCGGGCTTCGGGGGCGGGGAGGAGCTGGCTTTCCCATGGGCCTGAAATTGGATTTTTGCCGGCAGGCAGCCGGGGAGGTCAAGTTTATTATCTGCAATGCAGATGAAGGGGATCCCGGCGCCTATTCAGATCGCTACCTGCTGGAACAGCAACCCCATTCAGTCCTGTTTGGCATGCTTATCAGCGGATATGTCACCGGGGCCCACCATGGGATTGTCTACATACGGGCAGAATATCCGGAGGCCGTTCAGACGGTACAGAAGGCCATAAACGACCTGAAAGATCATGGCCTGGTGGGGGAGAATATCCGCAAGAGCGGATTTGATTTTGAATTCAAGATCATACAGGCCCAGGGATCCTACATATGCGGGGAAGAAACCGCCCTGATCAATTCCATCGAAGGCCAGCGACCTGAGGTCCGTGTCCGTCCTCCCTATCCGGCCCAACGGGGGTTGTTCAACAAGCCCACTGTAGTGAACAACGTGGAAACCCTTGCCGCACTTCACTTTATCGTCAGTGAGGGAGGGGAAGCCTGGAAGCAAATCGGTACGGCAAAGTCCTCCGGCACCAAACTGGTGTGCCTGGACAGCTTTTTCAACCGGCCGGGGATCTATGAGGTAGTGATGGGTACGCCCATGAAAACGATCGTCGAGGACCTGGGCGGGGGGTTCAAACAACCCGTGAAGGCCCTTCAAATCGGGGGTCCCCTGGGAGGGGTGGTCCCTGTAGGCAAGCTCGGGGACCTTACCCTGGATTTTGAGTCTTTTTCAGGGGCGGGCTTCCTGTTGGGGCATGCTTCGGTGGTCAGCATTCCCGAAACCTACCCCATGATCAAGTACATTGAACACCTCTTTGACTTTGCGGCCTACGAGAGCTGTGGAAAATGCTTCCCCTGTCGATTGGGGACCAAACGGGGGCATGAGCTCGCCCAGAAAGCGATCCAGGGTACCCATCGGATCGATCGGGAATTGTTCGACGACTTGCTGACCACCCTGCAGGAGGGCTCCCTTTGTGCCCACGGTGGCGGGATTCCCCTGCCCGTGCGCAATATCCTTGAGTATTTCAGCGATGAATTAAATGAATATTTCAACTAACACTCCGGTATGAAAACTGCATTTATCAACGATATTCCATACACCTTCGAATCGGGTGAAACCATGCTGGACCTCATTCGGCGCCAGGTAGATTCCGGGCTGGTACCCACCCTTTGTGATGCCCCAAACCTGGATCCCTTTGGAGCTTGCCGGGTATGCAGCGTGGAGGTGGCTCTGGAAAAAAATGGCCCGGTTAAGACGGTGGCGTCCTGTCACACCCCAGTGTCGGAAGGTCAGTACATCTATACCAGTACGGCAAGCGTTCAAAGACTCCGGAAGAATATTATCGAGCTGGTCCTCACGGACCACCCGCTGGATTGCCTTACCTGTGAGGTAAATGGAAATTGTGAACTGCAGACCGTGGCAGCCCAGGTGGGCATTCGGGACGTACGGTATCCGGAAGGGGATCACCACCTGGATCGAAACAAGGACCTGAGCCACCCCTATATGACTTCAGACCTGAGCAAATGCATCAATTGCTATCGCTGCGTGCGTGCCTGTGATGAGGTGCAGGGAGAGTTTGTCCTCAGCATGGCGGGTCGGGGATTCGATGCGCATATCATCAAAGGACTGGACCAAAGCTTTATGGAATCGGATTGCGTAAGCTGCGGGGCCTGCTCCCAGGCCTGCCCGACCTCGGCGATCTCTGATGTGTTTCAGTCCAAATCCATTCAGGCAACGGATACTACGCGAACGGTTTGCACCTATTGCGGGGTGGGGTGTAACCTTGAAATTTCTACCAGCGGCAATGAGATCATGAGCATTACGGCTCCTTATGATGCAGAGGTAAACCAGGGACATACCTGCCTGAAGGGACGCTTCGCCTTTAAGTTCTACAATCATCCGGAACGGTTGGATGCACCCATGATCAAGCGAAACGGTTCCTTTGAGAAGGTGAGCTGGGACGAGGTCTACGATTTTATCACCGAAAAGTTCAAATACTATAAGGACACCTTTGGCCCGGATAGTATGGCGGGGATCTCCTCCTCCCGCTGCACCAACGAGGAAAATTACCTGATGCAGAAATTCTACCGGGCCGTGATCCAAACCAACAATATAGATGGCTGTGCCCGGGTGTGCCATTCTCCAACGGCCCTTGGAATGCAGCGCACCTTTGGCACTGGCGCTGCCACGAACTCCATCGAGGATCTGAAGCACACCGATTGTATCATGGTCATTGGGGCCAACCCCACGGATGCCCATCCGGTTACAGGCGCCAAGCTCAAGCAATTTGCCATGAAGTCGGGTCATGTTTCCATTGTGATCGATCCCAGGCGGACGGAACTGGCCCGGTATGCTACTCACCATCTGGCCCTGCGTCCCGGGACGAATGTGGCTGTCCTGAACATGATGATGTATTATATCATCAGTGAAGGACTGGTGGATGCCTCTTTTGTTTCCAACCGTACGGAAGGATACGAAGACTTCGAAAAGGAATTAAAGGGGATTGACATCGACAAGCTGGAAGCTGTAAGCGGGGTCACCAGAGAGCAGGTCAGGGCCGCAGCTATTGCCTATGCCAGTGCGCCCAATGCCATGTCCTTTCATGGCCTGGGGGTGACCGAGCATTCCCAGGGCACCTTTACCGTCATGCAGATTGCCGACCTCGCTATGCTGACGGGGAACATCGGCAGAAAAGGCGTTGGGGTAAATCCGCTGCGCGGGCAGAACAATGTGCAGGGTAGTGCGGACATGGGTGTGCAGCCGCACCAGGGTGCGGGCTATCTCGACGTTACCAACCCGGAAGTCAATGCGCGCTACAACGCGTTTTACAAAAGTGAGGTACCCTCCCATATAGGATATAAAATCCCGGAAATGTTCCAGGCTGCCCTGGATGGCAAACTCAAGTCCATTTGGATCATAGGGGAGGATGTGGTCCAGACAGATCCGAATACCCAGAAGGTGATCCGGGCGCTGGAAGCTACAGAGCTGGTCATTGTGCAGGAGCTTTTTATGACGGAGACAGCCAAATACGCCGACGTCATCCTGCCTGGAGCCTCTTTTTTGGAGAAAAGCGGCACCTTCACCAACGGGGAGCGGCGCGTGCAGGCCGTGCGCCAGGTGGTCGATCCACTGGCGGGCACCAAGCCGGACGGGCAAATCATTGTGGATATCATGAATCGCATGGGCTATGCGCAGCCCGATTACACCCCGGACGGCATGCTGGAGGAGATTTCACAGATCGTGCCTTTCTTTGCCGGGATCCGGTGGGATCGCCTGGGCAACAACGGACTTCAATGGCCGGTTGCTGAGGATGGCACGGATACCCAGATCCTCCATCAGCAGGAATTTAAAAGGGGGCTGGGATATTTTGAATTCCACGATTGGGAAGAAACCCAGGAAATCACCGCTCACGGGGAGGATTACCCCTATATCCTGACGACCAACCGGGAACTCGAACACTACAACTGCGGGGCGATGACACGGCGGACGGACAATGAGAAACTCCTGCAAAGCGATTATCTGATGATCCATCCCGAGGATGCAGCTGCAAACCGGATTCAGGACGGGGATTTTGTATGCCTTGAATCCCCCCGGGGCAAGGTGGATGTAAAAGCCCGTATTACCGATGAGGTAAAACCAGGGGTGCTCAGCACCACCTTCCACTTTCCGGAGATCATGATCAACAATATCACCGGAGATGTGCACGACTCAGAGGCCATGTGCCCCGAGTACAAGGTGGTAGCGGTTAAGATCCGCAAGTCCAAAGGGAAATTCAAGCAGCTGATGCAGGATAAATAAGAAATTCCCTGGTGTCAGAGGTTTTGAATCTTTTCATTGGCTTCACGCAAGCGGGCAGACATCTTTTCCAACAACCGGTAGGCAAGGGAGGAATCCCTGTGGATGGATTTAAAGAAATTGCGTTTGTCTATGGTGAGTATTTTGGCATCACCCACCGCTCTGACCGTACAGGAACGCAGATCCTCCTCAAACAATCCCATTTCCCCGAAAAATTCGGCCTTGCCCAGTTCGGCCACCTTCACATCGCCTTCAGGAGATTCATGGATCACCTCTACCCTGCCATCCTGTATGACATATAGGCAATTGCCCTTTGTGCCCTGTTTAATAATGATCTCTCCGTCCTTATAGAGTTTGCCGAGCTTCTTGTTTCTCATGATTGCGGGGGTTTAATGATGGTATATTAGAGGTCAGGATACTGCTGACTAATCCTGTCAGGAGTTTTGGATGGAGGAATCGCATTAAAATATTCCGGTATCCTGCGCTCCCCGTGAAGGTATCCCAGAGGGCAGAGCTCATCCTCAAAGCTGAGGAATCATCCGCCTGTTCCCTTCTGATCTGCTCCAGAAGTCCTCTTTTCAGAACAGGGGACTTTTGGATCAATTTCGTCACCCAGAAGATCAATTTGCCAACTTTGTTGTCTCTGTCGAGGTCCCGGCAAACCGGGGCGAAGTACTTCCTGAAATGGGCCTCGCTGATCCCCTCAAAGACCGCCGTGCTGGCAGCAGCCTTTCCGGTAATTAACGCTGCACCAATCCCATTTTTATATAATTTGGACGAGGCGGAATCACCTATCAGGACTGCTCTGTCTGCAAATGCACGGCTTCCCTCTTTTACGTTTACAAAGGGATAGCACTGGCAGGCGGTTGCCCGTTCTAAAGGAAAATCTGGCGGGAAACACGATCGGACTTCCCTTGACCCAATAAAATTGGATACTACCTCTTTGTCAATTTCTTTGCCCAGGAGGACCAGGGTAACGTAGTTGCCCTTCGGGACCAGCGCTCCAAAGGTTACCTTTGGTATATCCAGAAGAAAGACATGCATGGAATCTCCCAGGTTTTTTTCGATATCAGCTGGTTTCATGAAGAATTCGCTGATGTAGGTACGGGTGACTTTTGGGGGTTTATAGGCTGGGCAAATGCCTTCAAACAGCCCCATTGTTTTTTTGTTGAGACCTGCCGCCCCGACGACCAGGTCATACATCCTTGGATCGGACTTTGAGCAGCCAACCAGGATGCCGTCTGCTGTTTTATCCAGGGTTGTGACCTTTTCATAAATTACCTCTGCCCCTTTATCCCGGCAAAGCTCCAGCAGAAAATTGTCAAAACCCTGAAGGCTTTTATCCAGGCACCCCTTCGGGCCGCAACCCCTGAAGACCGATGCGATTCGTCGTTCATCACTAGGGGCACGTATTACGCGGGTACCCTGCTCCGTGAGCATGGTATAGCTGTTGATACCTCTCTGAATGACCTCTGAAGGTATGATCAGCCCATCGGTAGCCAGCTCCTGTACGAGGGATTCTGAGATAATGCCCCCACAATGATTGCAGCCTGCAGATCCTATCTTTTTAAGGTCCTTGGCCTCATATATATCAAGATGTAGTTCCAGATCAAATCTTCTGGCATATTCAAGGGTGTAAATACTGAAAAAACTTCCTGCCGGTCCTCCTCCGATCACGGCGATGCGAGATCCGTCAACCAATTCGATCCCTGTATTGGATGAATAAGCCATGTCGATCGTATTTAGCAAAGACCTGATCCGGTATGGCGAAAAATGAAAAGAAAACGCGTATTCTGCCCGGTGGAATCCAGGCCTTCGTTTAAAATTAATTAGTTCGCTTCGAACGGTCAATGATATTAATCAGTTCAGGTGGTTTCAAATATCTTGTGGCCGGATACGGCACGGGTTGATATCCTGAAGCCTGATCGTTTTTTGCAGGGTTGGGGATTAGTTTTAGAGCGGGTGGGTGGGGGCCCGTTCAAAAAATTCCCTGAATCCCTTTGGCTTACTTCCACCAATCCATTCCCCTCCCCTTATAAGACTCTAAAAGTTTCTTCTCAAAGCCTCCCCAATCCCTGAATATCCAGAAGGGATTTCTTACTTTTGAGGCCTAAAGCAACGTAACTATGAAGGCATATGTTTTCCCAGGGCAGGGTGCCCAATTCAGCGGGATGGGCAGGGACCTCTACGAACAATTCCCCATAGCCCAGGAGCGGTTCGAGGATGCCAACAGGATCCTCGGTTTTTCTATTACCGATGTAATGTTTGAGGGCTCGGCTGAGGAATTAAAACAAACGAAAGTTACCCAACCCGCCATTTTTTTGCATTCGGTAATCCTGAGCGAGGTGTTGGGGGATAATTTTCGTCCGGACATGGTTGCCGGACATTCCCTGGGGGAATTTTCCGCTCTGGTAGCTAATGGTGCCCTATCGTTTGAAGACGGGCTGAAACTGGTCTCCCAAAGGGCCCAGGCGATGCAGAAGGCCTGCGAGGTAACGCCCAGCACCATGGCCGCCGTCCTGGGGCTGGAAGATGCGGTGGTGGAAAAGATCTGTCAAGAAACCCCTGGAGTAGTGGTCCCTGCAAACTATAACTGCCCGGGCCAGCTGGTGATCTCAGGGGAAGTAGATGCCGTGAATAAGGCCTGTGAAGCATTAAAAGCGGCAGGTGCCCGGCGGGCCCTTGTCCTGCCTGTAGGTGGGGCCTTCCACTCGCCCATGATGGAGCCTGCCCGGGAGGAACTGGCTTCTGCGATTGAATCCACTGTATTCTCCGATCCCTTCTGCCCAGTCTATCAAAATGTGAGTGCCAAGGCCGTCACGGACAGGGAAATGATCAAACAAAACCTAATTGCCCAGTTAACAGCCCCGGTCAGGTGGACCCAGAGCGTACAGCAGATGCTGGCGGATGGGGCATCCGAATTCATTGAGGTCGGGCCCGGGAAGGTGCTTCAGGGATTGGTGCGAAAGATCGAGAGGACTGCAGAGGCCCGTTCTGCAGAAATCCCTGCTTAATTTGTAGGAAAAGCATTTCATCCTGAAAAAAAAGGATTCGGCCGGGAAATTGGGTTACCCCTTTAATTTTTGCTAATATTGGGTCTTGTTCAACCCAATCTGAACCATGCTGAAGGATAAAGTTGAAAGACTAGCTAATCTGGGTGCTATGAATTTGA
>CBFCWO010000025.1:0-30088 GCA_965601625.1 uncultured Flavobacteriaceae bacterium
TGAAGAGGAGCAACACCACATTGATCACAATGAGGGTTAAAAAAATAACGATAAAAACAGCCATTCGGTCAGGTTGTAATGAATTGCTACAGTAAAAGTACATCTTTTCCCATAGAATCGGTAGTATTAACCCTAAAACGCTGTATATAACCCCATTATTATTATAGATGGCAGTTTTTCCGGTGTCATCGGAGTGCGTATTTCAGTAACAAAAGCAGGGCCATAAATCCGATAAATGCGATCAGTACCCATATGGTTCCTTTGTATTGTTTTCGCATCCATGGCAGGTCTTTTCGATACATGCGAACCATCACCACAACAAACACCAGGATAAAAAGAAGGGCAAAAACAATTTGACCGGGGGTGAACATATTCTCTATTTTAGCACAAAACTAATCCAATTCCCTTCGATTATGAAACGCAAGATTGAAGCCGTGGCGGAATTTCACAAGGCCTTTGGCCTGGGAATTCGCCAGAGCCCCCAGGCAGACCTGGGCCTTGAAACCATATTGCTCCGCTACAAGCTCATGCGGGAGGAGAATGAAGAATACCTCGAGGCCGCGAGTCAAAATGACCTGGTGGAGGTTGCCGATGCCCTGGGGGACATGTTATATATTCTCTGCGGGACCATCCTGGAACACGGTATGCAACATAAAATCGAGGAGGTCTTTGAAGAAATTCAGAGAAGCAATATGAGCAAGCTAGGTCCGGATGGGAAACCGATCTACAGGGAGGACGGCAAAGTGCTCAAGGGCCCGGACTATTCCAGGCCGGACATCCAGGCCATCCTGGATCGGTAGCCAGATCCTGCCCGGCTAAACCACCGGGTAGCGCCAGCCAAAGGGATCGTCCGCCTTGTTGTACTGAATATCTGTGATGCCTTTCTTGAAATGGGCAGCGTAGCTCTCTTCCACCTCAGGCAATTCGTATAACGTGCCCTTATAGCCGAAGCTGCTGATCGGAGAGACGACCGCTGCCGTCCCTGCACCAAAAAGTTCTTTCAGGGTTCCGGCCTCAGCGGCCTGCACGAGCTCCTCTACCCGTATTTTTCTGACTTCCGTGGGAATCCCCTCTGATTCGGCCAGCTGCAGGATGCTTTTTCTGGTAATCCCATCCAGGATGCGGTCTGAGGTTGGGCTGGTCAGCAGCGTATCGCCAATGCGGACAAAAATATTCATGGCCCCTGCCTCTTCTATGTATTGGTGCGTATTGTCATCTGTCCAGATTACCTGCTGGAAGCCGTCCGCCACCGCGAGACTTGTGGGATAGAATTGACCTGCGTAATTCCCGCCTGCCTTGGCATAGCCTACACCGCCATTTGCCGCTCGGGCATAGGTCTCCTCGATGCGCACGCTCACCTTACCGGAGAAATACGAACCCGATGGGGAACAGGCAATGATAAAGGTATATTCATCCGCCGGTGAAGCGTGGAATCCGTTGCCTGAGGCGAAGATAAACGGACGTATGTAGAGGGAGCTTCCCGCCGACCGGGGAATCCAGTCCTGATCTGTCCTGATCAGGGTCTTCAGGCCTTCCATGAATACAGCTTTGGGCACCTCTGGAATGGCCAGTCTTTTGGCAGAAATGTTCAGTCGCTTCTGGTTCTGCTCAGGCCGGAAAAGCCAAACTCCGCCCTCTTCATCCTTATAAGCCTTCATACCTTCAAATACCGTCTGGCCGTAGTGAAAAACCTTGGCAGACGGGTCCAGGCTGATCGCCTGATAGGGCACTACCCTTGGGTCCTGCCAGCTCCCATTGCGATAGGTGCAGATAAACATATGATCTGTGTATATCTTGCCAAAAGGCAGCTTTTCGAAATCTATTTCAGCGATCCTGGAGTGGGCCGTTTTCTCAACAGGGATTTCTAGGGTAGACAAGTCCATAAAATCGAATTTTTGACCCTTAAAGGTAAATAAATTATGGTATCGGAACTTTGATTTATAGTTTTAAAATCCCCAGTTTTGCAAAAGGGAGATCTAAACTGAAAATTATGAAATATTTTAACATTTTTCTTGTGATATTATGCCTGGCAACGGGTTGCAAGGAGGCCAAAAACCCTCCTGTGCAAGCTGCTGATGAAGTTGAACAAAAGGACCTTGCTTCAGTAGGTGCCCCGATATCTGACGGTGAGGTGCTGGGAGGGTCGGAAATGGTGGTAGCCTATGCAGAATTGAATCCTGGAGACACCCTGAAGACCCGCTTTGAAGGGGAAGTGCTTGAGGTCTGTCAGAATAAGGGATGCTGGATGCGGGTGGCCCTTCCCGAAGAACAATCCGTAATGGTGCGTTTCAAGGATTACGGCTTTTTTGTTCCCAAAGATATTGCCGGAAAAACGGTGTTGATGGAAGGAAAGGCCTTCGTATCTGAGGTGTCAGAAGAGGAGCGCAGACATCTGGCCGAGGATGCAGGTCAACCTGATTCCCTGCTTTCGAAGATTACAGGGCCCCAGATGCAGGTTGGCTTTGAGGCCAGTGGGGTACGCATTTTCCCCTGAAATGGAACGAAAAATTATCCGGACGGCAGACGGCTCCAAAACCATCCAACTCTCCGAGTGGAAGGAACAGTACCACTCCCTGCATGGGGCAATCCAGGAAGCCTATCACGTATTCATCCATCATGGCTTGTCCCAGTTTGAGGATCGGGAGCTGGAGGTCCTTGAAATGGGCTTTGGAACGGGCTTGAACGCCCTTATCACCTTACTCGAAGCCCCTGGCAGGGGGTTGAAGGTCCGGTATTCCGCGTTGGAGGCCTATCCGGTTGCCGAAGCGGAGTGGACCCTGCTGGATTATGGTTCAAGCCTTGAGCAATATCCGGACGCGGTATCCCATTACAAAGCCATCCACAAGGCTCCCTGGGAGAGTATGCAACCAGTCAGCAACGGCTTTTCCATCCACAAGATGCAGATGGATTTCCTCGATTTTTCGGCTGCACCCAGGTTTGACCTGGTCTATTTCGATGCTTTTGGCGCCCGGGTGCAGCCCGAGCTGTGGACAGAGGCCATCTTCGGGCAGATGTATTCCGCCCTGAAGCCCGGAGGCATCCTTGTCACCTATTCCGCGAAAGGCAGCGTCCGACGTGCGATGCAGGCCAGTGGCTTTCTTACCGAGCGTCTGCCCGGACCCCCGGGAAAACGCGAAATGCTTCGGGCACGGAAACCCGACTAGCGTTTTGCCTTTCTCCTGACTTAAGTGTTAAAACCCCCATAATGCCTCAGGTACCTGGACGGCAAAGGGGTATTTTTGCAAAAAGAGTTTGCTTTGAAGGTTTTGATCACAGGAGCGACAGGGCTGGTGGGGAGTGCCCTGGTAAAGGAGCTGCAGCGCATAGGGGTTGGGGTACACTACCTGACGACTTCCAGGGATAAGATCCGCCAGGAGCCCGGTTATCAGGGGTTTTACTGGAACCCTGCCCGGCAGGAGATCGATACTTCCTGTTTTGATGGGGTGACGCATATCGTTAACCTGGCCGGGGCCACGATCGGCAAGCGCTGGACATCCTCCTACAAAAATAAGGTGCAAAAAAGCCGGGAAGATAGCCTGCATACCCTTAAAACAGGACTGCTATCCCTGAAAAAGCATTCAGTGGCATACCTGGCAAGCGCCTCCGCAACAGGTATCTATCCAAGTTCCCTTACTGAATTCTACACGGAAGAACACGGAGAGCACGATGCGGGATTCCTGGGGGAAACCGTCCAGAAATGGGAGGCTGCTGCCATGGAATTCAAATCACTGCACATTCCTGTGGGTGTTTTCAGGATTGGCCTGGTGCTATCCAGGCAGGGAGGAGCCCTTCCTGAGATTATCCGCCCAATCGAGCTTGGGATCGGGGCCCCACTCGGCAGTGGACAGCAGTGGCAGTCCTGGATCCATTTGGAGGATCTGGCCCGGCTGCTGAGGTTTGCTTCGGAGGGACAGCTGGAGGGAACTTTCAATGCGGTGGCTCCAAATCCGGTCTGCAATCAAAAGCTTACCAGGGAGGTGGCCAGGGTGCTGAAAAGACCACTTTGGCTACCCAAAGTGCCTGCCTGGGCTTTGCGCCTTGTCCTGGGCGAAATGGCACAGCTGGTGTTGGCAAGCCAGCGTGTCAGTAGCGAGAAAATCGAAATGGAAGGTTTTGACTTTCACTTCAAGAACGTTCATCAGGCCCTGCACGACCTCTTGGGTTGAACGATGAGATAGGATTCAAGGCATTGACCTCCTCTTTCGGGGAGGTTTTTTGTGACATTTTGACATTTTATGAGAATTGGCAGTACTTTTGCCATCATTTGTGGGAAAAGTTATAAGAGCCGTATGAGCACCAATAAAGATACCGAGCAGCAGGAGGAACTGCTTCAACAAGATAAAAATCAGCAGGAGGCCGCAAAGGCAAATACAGATAAGAGCGGGCAGGGGGAGGCTTCTGCTCAGGAATCAGCTGAGGCAGCCCTGGCAAAGGAGAAAGACAAGTTCCTCAGGTTGTTTGCTGAATTTGAGAACTACAAGAAAAGGACCACACGGGAGCGGATGGACCTTTACAAGACAGCAGGGCAGGAGGTCATCTCGGCCATGTTGCCCGTTCTCGATGATTTTGACCGGGCGCTTCGTGAACTGGAACGTTCAGAGGATGAGGAGCTTTTCAAGGGAATCGTCCTGATCCATAACAAGTTCCGGGACGCACTAATGTCCAAAGGCCTTGAGCTTATCGAGGTGAAGGCCGGAGATAATTTCGACCCTGAAGTCCATGAAGCGGTTACCCAGGTGCCCGCTCCGGACAAAAAACTAAAGGGAAAAGTGATCGACGTGATCGAAAAAGGATATAAACTGGGAGATCGCATCATCCGGCATCCCAAGGTCGTGGTAGGAAACTAGGGATATGAAGCAGGATTATTACGAAATACTCGGCATTGACAAAAGCGCCTCGGCTGCGGAAATAAAAAAGGCCTATCGCAAAAAGGCCATCGAATTCCATCCGGACAGAAACCCCGGGGATTCTGCGGCAGAAGAGAATTTTAAGAAGGCAGCTGAAGCCTATGAAGTGCTGAGCGACGCCGATAAACGGGCCCGGTATGACCGGTTTGGACACGCTGCCTTTGAAGGGGGTGGTGGCTTTGGATCCGGCGGCATGAACATGGAGGATATCTTCAGCCAGTTCGGTGATATTTTTGGCAGCGCCTTTGGTGGCAGTTTTGGCGGATTCGGCGGATTTGGCGGCGGACAGCGACGGGTCAAGGGGAGCAACCTCAGGATCCGCGTGACCCTTGACCTGGAAGAAGTGGCCCAGGGAGCCGAGAAAAAAGTAAAGGTAAAAAGGAAAGTTCAGGCCCCCGGCGTCACCTATAAGACGTGTAGTGCCTGCGGAGGAAGCGGGCAGGTCACCCGGGTGACCAATACGATCCTGGGCAGGATGCAGACCGCAACGGCCTGTTCCGCCTGTGGGGGCAGTGGTCAGGTCCTGGATCACAAACCCGAAGGGTCCGATGGACACGGATTGCAATACAAGGAGGAGACGGTTTCCATTAAGATCCCGGCAGGGGTGGAATCCGGCATGCAGCTGAAGGTATCCGGCAAGGGTAATGAGGCGCCTGGAAATGGGATTGCCGGTGACCTGTTGGTAGCCATTGAAACCAAGGAGCACCCAACCCTGAAGCGGGAAGGGGACAACCTGCATTACGACCTGTATATCAGTTTTCCGGATGCCGTTCTGGGAACGTCCAAGGAGATCGACACCGTTGGCGGGAAAGTCCGTATCAAACTGGAACCGGGGATACAGTCAGGTAAGATCCTCCGGTTGCGCAATAAGGGAATTCAAAGCATAAACGGATACGGAACAGGAGACCTCCTGGTACATGTAAATGTCTGGACCCCGAAAGAGCTCAACAAGGAGCAGCGCGAATTTTTTGAGCGAATGCAGGAAGATGACAAATTCGAGCCAAAGCCCGAAAAATCAGAAAAATCCTTCTTTGAAAAAGTGAAGGATATGTTCTCCTGACGAATATTGATTTCCCACTTCAAATAAAAAATGTATATTTGGCTTGATATTGGGACTCCAATATTAATTTTCTTTTTCATAGCAATTTTTTTCCCATCCTCAACACTGTTGAGGATGGGTTTTTCTTTTTAAGCCGGACCCGTTTGCCCCCCAACCGAACAACACTTTTTGGACTATTGGCCACGCAGGGATCGTAGCAAAAGTTGTTTGCTAATGTCTATCTTTAGATCGCAGATCGCAACACTACATGGACAGTATTCTCTCTATCAGGGAAGTGAGCAAATCTTACGGGAATTCCAGGGCCCTGGACAAGGTAACCCTCGAGATTCCGAGGAATTCCATCTATGGTTTGCTGGGCCCCAATGGGGCTGGGAAGACCACCCTGATCCGCATCATAAACCAGATCACATTTCCGGACCAGGGGGAAGTCTATCTGGATGGTGCCCCCCTGCGACCCGGGGATGTGGCACAGATTGGCTATCTGCCTGAGGAACGAGGCCTGTACAAGGGTATGAAAGTGGGAGAGCAGGCACTCTACCTGGCTCAGCTTAAGGGTCTTTCAAGATCGGACGCCCGACGCGAACTCAATTTCTGGTTTGAAAAACTGGATATCGGAGACTGGTGGAACCGGAAAGTACAGGAGCTCTCCAAGGGGATGGCCCAGAAAATCCAGTTTATCGTGACGGTATTGCACCGTCCCAAGCTTTTGATTTTCGATGAACCTTTCAGCGGTTTTGATCCGATCAATGCGGCTTTGATCAAAGATCAGATCCTCGAGCTGCGGAAGGAGGGAGCCTCCATTATATTTTCCACCCATCGCATGGAATCCGTGGAAGAGCTCTGTGAGCATATCGCCCTGATCCACCGATCCCGTAAGCTTTTGGAAGGAAGGCTTTCCGACATCAAAAGAACCTACAAGCGGAATCAATTCCTCCTGCGCTGGACCCCTTATAAACCCCTGAGCTCACTGGATAGCCTGACAGGGCAGTTTAACCTGATGCAACCCGCTTTTGACCCGGAAGACAATTCCTGGGAATTCACCGTGCAGCTGGAACCGGAAAAGCAGGCCGAAGCACTGCGCTTTCTCGCGGAAGAGGGGGTGCTTTCCTCCTTCCAGGAAGTGATTCCCACCGCCAACGATATTTTTATTCAAACCGTACAAAACCAGGAATCCCATGCGTAAACTCGGATTGATCATCCGGCGAGAATACCTGGCCAAGGTCCGCAATAAGTCCTTTGTGATCATGACCTTCCTGAGTCCTGTCCTCCTGGTGGGTATGGTGGTCTTGATTGCCTATCTCACGGAGATCAATGACAATGAGAAACGCATTGTAGGGGTGTTGAACCAAAGTGAATACTTTGGACAGAGCTTTGACCCCAAACCCGGAGTATCCTTTGTCACCTTAAAGGAGCTGACCCTGGAGGAGGCAATGGACAGTACCCTGTCCATGGGTTATTACGGGTTGTTGCACCTTCCCGGGGACACCGCCCTGGAACAGGTCGTATCCCAGGCGTATTTCTACACCCGGGAGGCCCCTAGCACCATGGTGCTGGAGCGCATCGAGCGCATTCTGGAATCCCGGCTGCGGAGCCATCGTCTGGAGGAACTGGGAATGAGTCCGGAAGAATATGCCCGTCTGGGTAGTGGGTTTGAGATCAAAACATCCACCTTTGCGGGGGAACGCAGCGGGAAGGGGATCAACGAATTCAAGGCCCTTATAGGGGGCTTGTTCGGGTATTTGATCATGATGTTCATCATCATCTACGGGGGTTTTGTAATGCGTTCGGTGATCGAGGAAAAGACGAGCAGGATTGTGGAGATCATTATCTCATCGGTCAAGCCCTTTCAACTCATGCTGGGCAAGATCATCGGCACCTCCCTTGCCGGGGTCACCCAATTTTTGATCTGGATCATCTCTGCGGCTTTCCTGATGGTGGTTGCCCTGCTGCTTTTGGATTTGGATCCCAATATTCTATGGGAACGACCGGATGTTCCCGGAGGACTGCAATCTTCCCTCTCTGCAGGGGCCTTCCAACCCGATGAGACCACTGCCCTGATCCTGGAAGAGTTCTTAAAAATCCCAATGGGCATGCTGATCTTCTTTTTCGTCATTTATTTTATTCTGGGGTATCTTATATACAGCTCTATCTACGCGGCCATAGGTGCGGCCGTGGACAATGAGACGGACACACAGCAATTTATCTTCCCGATCATCCTGCCCCTGATGCTGGCTATCTATGTGGGTTTCTTCTCGGTGTTCTCCAATCCCCATGGGCCAATAGCCGTGGGCTTTTCCATATTTCCGCTGACTTCCCCCATCGTGATGCTGATGCGGCTTCCTGGAGGTATAGGGGAGGCGGGAGTACCCGTTTGGCAACTGGTTTTGTCCATAGGATTCTTGTTGCTCACCTTTCTGGGGATTGTGTACCTGGCAGCCAAGATTTACAGGGTGGGCATTCTGATGTACGGCAAGAAGCCAACTTATAAGGAGCTGTTTAAGTGGCTGAAATACTAAGGCAATGAACCAAAAGAACACCAATTTGATAGAAAACGATAAGCTTCGTTCCATATGGGAACACCTACTTGAATTCCTGGATTATGGCATTCATGTAGGAAGTGGGGATAAGAAAGTGGATATCACCATTGGTCTCGTACTGCTACTTACCATCTCCATCCTCCTGACGAAATACCTGCTCAATTCGACCCGACGTCTGATTACGCGAAAAATGGATGGGGAGGACCGGTTGAAATTCGTCACCATTTTTAAATATATCAAGTACGTCATTTATGTCATCGTCGTCCTTTTGACCGTAGACGCGGCCGGGATTGATATCACCATACTGATCACCGCTTCCGCGGCCCTTTTTGTGGGTATTGGCCTGGCCCTTCAGGACCTGCTTCAGGATCTTATTGCGGGAATCCTTATAGTCACGGACAAGTCCCTGAGGGTGGAGGACATCGTTGAGGTGGATGGGCGCGTGGGCCGGGTGCTGGAAATACGCCTTCGGAGTACCCTGGCCCTCACCCGGGATGACAAGGTAATGATTATCCCCAACCACAAATTCATGCGGAACACCATGTTCAATTACACCCAGAACCAGCGTTCCACCCGGGAGGCAGTTCGGTTGGGAGTGGCCTATGGGAGTGATGTGGAGTTGGTGACCCGGTTGTTGCTGGAGGCCGTGGAAGCCCAGGATGAAGTGCTGAAATACCCGAAACCCTTTGTGCTTTTTGATGATTTCGGGGATTCCGCATTGCTGTTTTCCGTGCATTTCCACCTGGAGGACATCTTCAGGGACCCCAGGCTCAAGAGCCAGATCCGCTACCGGATCGATCAACTCTTCCGGGACCATGGGGTGCGGATCCCCTTTCCGCAACGAGACGTGCATCTTTTCTCCCAAACCCCAGGTCTGGCAGAAGACTAATCGGCTGTGATCTCCGGAAAATGAAGGATCAAAGCCCGTTAGTATCCAGCGCTTTCCTTGTAAAAGCCTTTTTTCCTTATGATTCGTTTCAGGAAAAACCGGTCGATTTATGTATGGGGACTACCGCGTGGAAAGCTGTACATTTAGGCAGGACAAGAGAACACCTTATAATGCATTCAGACATATGAAAATTGGAAAGGATCCCAGGTATGAAATCATATCCGAGACCCACCTGGTCGGAAAATGTGCGCGAATGTCGATTGCCAAAGACAACACCCTTAGTCTTTGGCAGGAATTTATGCCAGACTACCCCCATATCCCCAACCGGGCAGGGTCTGATTTCTATGCTGTGGAAGTCTATGACAGCCTTGAATACTTCAGGGATTTTGATCCCAGCAGGCCATTCGATAAATGGGCAGCGGTGGCAGTGAGCGAAACGGATTCCGTGCCAAAGGGTATGGAGCTGCTTATCCTCCCGGCAGGGCGTTATGCCGTATTTCATTACAGGGGAAGGTCCAGTGAGGTACACAAGGCTTATCAGTATATTTACGGAACCTGGATCGGGAAAAGTGGCCATGCGATTGACCATCGGCCTCATTTCGCGGTGATGGGTGCGGGATATAAAGGGGAACACCCGGATTCTGAAGAGGAAATCTGGATTCCCGTGAAGCCCTGAGGGAATTATGGGTTTAAAATAAGGGATCAATTAAGGGCTATTCCATGAAGCGATTGATGTTTTTGCTTATTCTGTTTACAAGTTGCGCGGAGAACCAAAAGGAGGATCCCGTCCGTTTCGCTCCGAATTTCACGTCTGAAAGGGTGGAGGGGATGCAATGGATGAATCCCCCGGGATCCTTTGCAGTCACGGACAGTTCGCTTCAGATCGTCGCCCTTGAGGGGTCAGATTTTTTCAACAACCCGGAGGACGGGACCATTAGCCAGTCCGCCCCTTTTCTCTTTGAGTCGGTGGCGGGGGATTTTGTGGCAACCGCCCTTGTGGAACCTGATTTTAGTGCGCAGTGGAATGCGGTGGCCCTCATGGTGCATATCGACAGTTTGAACTGGATCAAATTTGCCTTCGAGAATTCTGATGCTACCGGGCCGGGAATCGTTTCCGTGATCACAAAAGGCACCTCAGACGACGCCAATGGGGCAGTACTGCCTGATGTATCTCGTTTATGGCTGGCAATAATACGAAAAGACAACAATTACGCCATGCACTGGTCCCTGGATGGAAAAAACTACCAGATGGCACGCCTGACCGCCATGAAACCCGTATCCGGGGTCAGGATTGGCATTGAAGCACAATCTCCGGTAGGGGTGCAGGCCACCCACCGGATCCATAGCTATAAGGTAGCATCCAGAACAGTAACCGAGCTAAGGAAATACAGGGAATGAAAGGATTGTACATTTGGCTATGTTCCATCGCCCTGTTGGTCTATGGGTGTGGGGAAAGCCACAGGGACAGGGTCCTGACCATCGCTGCAGCTGCCAATATGCAGTTTGCCATGGAAGAAATGGAAGCGGCTTTTGAGGAGGCCACAGGGATCCCATGCGAACTGGTGATCAGTTCTTCGGGAAAGCTCACGGCCCAGATCCGCGAAGGGGCCCCTTTTGACGTCCTGATCTCTGCGGACATGAAATACCCTGAAGAACTATATCGGATGGGCCTCACAGCCACTGCCCCCGAGATCTACGGATATGGCAAGCTGGTGCTCTGGACCCTGCAGGATTATCCGGAATTAAATATTCAAACCCTTCAGAGTGATCAGGTACGCCATGTAGCACTGGCCAATCCCAGCACGGCGCCTTATGGAAGGGCTGCGATGGAGGTATTGGAGTACTACGGCATCTATGAGCAGGTAGAGGACAAACTGGTCTTTGGTGAAAGCATCGCCCAGACCAATCAATTCATCCTTTCACGGGCCGCAGAAATCGGTTTTACTGCCCTTTCCGTGGTGCGTGCTTCAGAGCTTTCGGGTCCCGGCCGTTGGGTCGAGCTGGACTCCGCTGCCTACCAGCCCATTGCCCAGGGTGTGGTGGTGATTGGGAAAGCCGGGGAGGCCGATGATGATGCAATAGCCTTCAGAGATTTCTTATTTTCGGAAGGGGGGAGAAAGATTTTGACGAAATTCGGGTACGCACCAAATGAATAGATTTGAAGGAAGCATAGCAAAGATTGACAGCCATGGCCATCTTTCCATGGTGACGGTTTCCGTTTCCGGGGGACTGTCCGTCCGCTCAATTGTCATCGAGACCCCCGAAACGGCCAGGTATCTTAAGACGGGTCAGGAAATAGCCGTTCTCTTTAAGGAAACCGAGGTGATCCTTTGCACTGTGGAAACCCCTGCCATCAGTATTCAGAACCGGTTCGAGGTAATGGTGCGCGAAATCGAGGAAGGCAGCCTGCTCAGCCGGATCCTCCTCCAGGGAGAGGTGGGAGAACTCGCTGCCGTGATTCCCTCAGAAACCCTGTCCTTGCTTGGGCTCCAAACCGGGAAAAAGGTCATGGCCCTTATCAAAACCAATGAAGTCATGCTATCTGAGATATGAACTGGGACCCCCTAATTCTGACGTTTCAGCTCGCATCGGTAACCACCCTGCTGTTGCTGCTGATCTCCCTGCCGCTGTCTTATTGGCTGGCGTATTCCCGGTCGCGCGTTAAACCGGTCGTGGAGACCCTGGTGAGCATGCCCCTGGTCCTTCCCCCAACCGTCCTGGGCTTCTATTTCCTGCTGGCCTTCAGCCCGGGGAATGCCTTTGGACAATGGCTGGATCATTGGCTGGGCCTGCGCCTGGTGTTTTCCTTCCCCGGGTTGGTGCTGGCCAGCATCCTTTACAGCCTGCCCTTTATGGTCCACCCCATTCAGGCAGGCCTCTCCGGCCTGCCCGCGTCTCTCAAAGAGGCGTCCTACGTGATGGGGAAGTCCCGGATCAGTACGCTTTGGAACGTATTGCTGCCCAATATCAGGCCATCCCTGCTGACGGGCATCGTTCTGGCCTTTGCGCATACGGTAGGGGAATTCGGTGTGGTATTGATGATAGGTGGCAGCATTCCAGGCCAGACGCGGGTGGCCTCCATTGCCATCTATGACGAAGTGGAGTCCCTTAATTACGCGTCGGCGAACTTTTATTCAGCCGTGCTGTTTGTCATCACATTTGCCATCCTGTTGCTGGTTTACCTGATCAACGGGGGGTATGTAAAACGATTCTGGAGATGATTTCATGTGCCATCGAAAAGCGACTTAGTGCCCCCGGAGGTGAAATGCATTTGGATTTGGAGCTTCAGATCCGAAAAGGGGAACTGGTAACCCTTTACGGGGAATCCGGTGCGGGGAAGACGTCGACCCTTCGGATGCTGGCGGGTTTGATGACCCCTGACAGTGGCCGGATCAGGGTTGACGGGCAGGTCTGGTACGATTCACAGCAACGCAGGAACCTTAAGCCTCAATTGAGAAACATCGGTTTTGTGTTTCAGGATTATGCCCTTTTTCCACATATGACGGTGCGGGAGAACCTGGAGTTCGGCGCCGGCAAATCCAATGCAGGGGTGGTGTCGGAACTCATTGAAATGGTTGCCCTCGGGGATTTGCAACACCGCAAACCCAATACCCTGTCCGGAGGACAGAAACAACGGGTGGCCCTGACACGGGCTTTGGTTCAGCGTCCTAAGATCCTGCTTCTGGATGAGCCGCTGTCTGCCCTGGATTTCAAAATACGCACCAAATTGCAGGACGACATCCTGCGGGTGCACCGGGAATTTGGGTTGACGACCTTGCTGATCAGCCATAACCTGGGTGAGATCCACAAACTGTCCGACCGTGTTATTGAACTGGAGCAGGGGAGGGTCCTCCGGGAAGGCCCGCCGGAAGATCTTTTTTTATCGAGCCGGATCAGCGGAAAGTTCAAATTCACCGGTGAGGTCCTCAAAATAGAAAAGGAAGAGGTCCTCTTTATCGTTACGGTACTGGTTCAAAACCAGGTGGTAAAGGTAGTGGCCCAGGCCTCTGATATCGAAGGGTTGCGCATAGGGGATACTGTTTTGGTGGGTTCCAAAGCATTTAATCCCGTCATATACAAATTGAATTGAGGCATATTCCGGTCACATTCCTCCCAATCCCGAAAGGAACTTCATACATTTGATTTTGGTATGTAATTTGGTGTGAACAACTGGGCGTGTAAGATTTTTTAACACGCCAATTTCCATCAACTCATTAGAAATCCATTAGAAATGTCCAAAATACTAGTTGTCGAAGATGAAGCCGCTATCCGAAGGGTATTGGTCAAAATACTCAAGGAAGAGAACGAAAAATACGTGGTTGAGGAAGCCGAGAACGGCGCTTTGGGGATCGATTTGATCCGAAAGTCCGATTACGACCTGGTCCTCTGCGATATCAAGATGCCCAAAATGGATGGGGTGGAGGTACTGCAGGAAGCCAGGAAGCTCAAACCCGAAATACCATTTATCATGATCTCCGGACACGGAGATCTCGACACTGCCGTGCAGACCATGCGCCTGGGAGCCTTCGATTATATCTCCAAGCCCCCGGACCTGAACCGTTTGCTTACCACCGTACGAAATGCCCTTGACCGGAAGGAATTGGTAGTGGCTAACAAAAGGCTGAAAAAGAAGGTGAGCAAGAGCTTTGAAATGATAGGGGAGAGTCCGGAGATACAGAATATCAAGGAGATGATCGACAAGGTAGCTCCCACGGATGCAAGGGTGCTGATCACGGGCGCCAACGGTACTGGAAAAGAACTGGTGGCCCATTGGATCCATGAGAAAAGCGAACGTGCCGGTGCCCCCTTTGTTGAAGTGAACTGCGCAGCCATCCCCTCTGAATTGATCGAAAGTGAACTGTTTGGCCATGTAAAGGGGGCTTTTACTTCGGCCGTCAAGGACCGGGCAGGGAAGTTTGAAACTGCCAATAAGGGCACCCTTTTCCTCGATGAGATTGGGGATATGAGCCTGTCAGCCCAGGCCAAGGTCTTGCGGGCCCTGCAGGAAAACACCATCTCAAGGGTTGGTTCCGACAAGGATATCAAGGTTGATGTCCGCGTAGTGGCTGCGACCAACAAAGACCTTCAAAAGGAAATCGAAGAGGGAAAGTTCCGGGAGGATCTCTATCACCGGCTGGCGGTAATACTCATCCGGGTGCCGGATCTCAATGAAAGAAGGGACGATATTCCCCTGCTGATAGCGCATTTTGCACAAAAGATAGGCGATGAACAGGGGGCGGCTCCCAAAGCCTTTACCAAAGAGGCCATAAAGAAACTACAGGAATACAACTGGACCGGCAACATTCGGGAACTGCGCAATGTGGTGGAACGACTGATCATCCTGGGAGGAGGAGAAGTCAGTGCCGGGGACGTTGATCTGTTTGCCAGCAAGTAATCCTTAGCGGCTGCAGGCCGAAAGCCTGTCCAGGGCGTTCTCCGTGATTTCCTTTGTACGGAGATTATAGTATTTTTTGGCCGGGGTAAGGTTTTCCTTTTCCAGCTGGGCCTGGGTATGCGTATATATGCGCTTCACAAAAACAAGGGCCTCTTCGCAGGGAACTCCTTCGACGACCTCATTAAGGGATTGCTGGTAGTTGATAAGAGCGTCTTCAATTTTGGCTTCCAGGGCTTTTTCCTCCTCAATAAGCCTCTTGGCCTGTGTCTGGGAAGGCATTCCGGCTTCTGAGGCCATAAGCTGTTGTCCGAAAGGACGCTCATGGGTCTTATCGTGATCCCGAAGGGCTTCTTTACCTGCATGAATGTAATCCAGGGCCCTTGCAAGGGGGATTCGGGTACCCTCCATGGTGGTCACGCGTGTGGCCAGTTTTAGATTTTCAAGGCTTTCGATCAGGTTCTTTCGGGTATACTCACAACCACAGGCCAGTAACTGGTTCCGGGTACGTTCAATGGCATTAAGGGCTTTAAAGGCGTGGTAGCGCGTCAGATCCATGTCGTCCTGCTCAAGGGCCTGGGCGGTTTGTTTCTCGACAAAGCGAATCATGTCCTCCGCATTGCTGCAGGCCTCCTCAGGGGTGGCCGAAAGGAGCAAAAACCATCCGGCAAGAGCGATCAGGAAACGTAGTGGTTTCATAACATAAGTTTTTCCAATCCTATTTTAGGATTTCTGGTGATTTGGGTACTCCAAATGTATCCTCACCTCTGGTCGGAAACTAAAAATTTCGACCATATACCCTTCCTTAACGGCATTTGGCATACAGGTAGGTTAACCTTTCGCTGAACGGCAGTATTTCCCGGAGGAATTGCGGCAACACTTCAATTTGTTATATCTTACCCCCATGAAAGCAATATCAGAAGCGGACTACCGGGCCACTGCAGAGGTGAACCTGTCCCAATGCAAGACACACGAGGATTTTGGGCATGGAAGCAAGAAACTCGAGCGAAAACTATTAAAGGTCCGCAGGGAACTGGGGGATTTCCAGGACAAAATGTATGCCCATGGGAAGTACGCCGTGCTGGTTTGCATTCAGGGAATGGATACAGCGGGAAAGGACAGCCTGATCCGTGAGGTATTCAAGGATTTCAATGCCCGGGGGGTGGTGGTGCACAGTTTTAAGGTCCCCACAGAGCTGGAGCGGAAACACGACTTTTTATGGAGGCATTATATCGCGCTTCCGGCCCGCGGAAAGTTTGGGGTATTCAACAGGACGCATTATGAAAATGTGCTGATTACCCGGGTACACCCGGAATTCCTCCTCGGGGAGTATCTGCCCGGGATTACTCAGGTTTCTGACATTGATGATGCCTTCTGGGACCGAAGATTCCGCCAGATCAATGATTTCGAAAGGCATGTTGCCGAAAATGGCACGCTGATCTTCAAGTTTTTCCTGCACATTTCAAAAGAGGAACAGCGCCAGCGGTTGCTGCGCAGGTTGCGCCTTCCCAGAAAGAACTGGAAGTTCTCGCCCGGGGACCTGGATGAACGGGAGTACTGGGACGTTTATCAGGATTATTATCAGGAAGCCATACAGCGGACAACCAAAGAATACGCACCCTGGTACATCATCCCTTCGGATGACAAGGAAGGGGCCCGCCTGATCGTAGCCAGTATCCTCCTGGAGGTCATGGAGCGTTTCGACGATATACGGGAACCTGAATTGGAACCGGAGGTGAAGGCCAATCTCGAGCATTATATCAAGGAACTGAAAAAACGAAAAAAATAATGGGGCGAATCACCACATATTCCCAAAGATCTGAATTAATACCGTCAGCTATCCTGCTTTTTGTCTTCCTGCTGTTTGGGGGTGCCAAGACCCTGTATTCCCAGGAAACGGATGAAGATATGCTTCGAAAGATCTATACAGCCTCTCTGACCGAGGGAAAATCCTATGACTGGCTCAACCACCTTTCCAACCAGATTGGAGGGCGGCTCTCAGGTTCAGTCCAGGCGCAGCAGGCCGTGGATTATACCCGGGAAGAATTGGAGGCGTTGGGGCTGGATAAGGTATGGCTGCAGCCCGTTATGGTGCCCAAATGGGTTCGCGGCACCCCGGAATTCGCCTACATAGAAGGCAAACCGGGGGTGACTACCAATGTTCCCATCTGCGCCCTTGGCGGATCAGTGGCAACACCAGCCGGAGGGCTGAAGACCAGTGTGGTGGAAGTAAAAGGGGTGGAGGACCTTGAGAAACTCGGCCGGGAACAGGTAGAAGGAAAGATCGTTTTCTACAACCGTCCTATGGATCCGACCCTGATCAACACCTTTGAGTCCTATTCGGGCTGTGTGGACCAGCGGTATTCAGGGGCGGCAGAGGCTGCTAAATTCGGGGCAGTGGGCGTAATTGTACGTTCCATGAACCTCCGACTGGACGATTACCCCCATACGGGTTCCATGAGCTATGGAGAACTCGCCATTCAGGAACGCATTCCTGCAGCTGCGATTAGTACCAATGGGGCTGAGTTGCTCAGCACCACCCTGAACCTGAATCCCGAGATTCAATTTTATTTCAGGCAAAACTGCCGTCAACTGCCCGATGTGGAGTCTTATAACGTGATTGGCGAGATCCGTGGAAGTGAATTCCCCGATGAGGTCATCCTGGTCGGAGGGCACCTGGACTCCTGGGACCTTGGCGATGGCTCCCATGACGACGGAGCGGGATGTGTTCAGAGCATGGACGTCCTGCGCCTGTTGAAAGAAGTGGGATACCGGCCCAGACGGACCATTCGCGTAGTATTGTTTATGAATGAGGAGAACGGGCTGAGAGGTGGCCGCAAATATGCGGAAGTGGCAAAGACGAAGAAAGAGAAACACCTTTTTGCCCTGGAAAGTGATGCGGGTGGCTTCACTCCCAGGGGATTCTCCTTTGACTGTTCGGATTCGGACTTCAACCGGATCCAGAGTTGGAAACCCCTTTTTGAGCCTTATCTGGTCCACCAGTTCGCAAGGGGCGGTAGCGGTGCGGATATTGGACCACTGAAGGAGGAAGGGATCGTTCTGGCAGGCCTCCGTCCGGATTCCCAGCGCTATTTCGACCATCATCACGCGGAAAATGACACCTTTGAGGCGGTGAACCGGCGTGAACTGGAGCTCGGTGCTGCTACTATGACCAGCCTGGTCTACCTGGTGGACAAGTACGGTTTTCCGGCCGAGCGTGTGATCAAGGGGCGATAGATTTCCTCCGAACTTCCTTCTTGTTAATATCCTTATTTGCGTAACTTAGGCGCCAAAATTTCACAGAAAATGGAAGAAGGCATCTACGCAAAATTCAATACATCGAAAGGCAGCATCCTGGTCCAGTTGGCCTACGACAAAACCCCGGGTACCGTGGGGAACTTTGTGGGCCTGGCGGAAGGCAGCCTCCCCAATGCCGAAAAGGCGGAGGGAGAACCCTATTACGATGGTCTGAAGTTTCACCGGGTCATAGCCGATTTTATGATCCAGGGCGGTTGTCCCCAGGGTACCGGCACCGGAGACCCCGGATACAAATTTGACGACGAATTTCACCCCGAGCTTCGGCATAATGGGCCAGGCGTCCTGTCCATGGCCAATGCGGGACCCGGAACCAATGGAAGCCAGTTTTTTATCACCCATGGGGCAACACCCTGGCTGGATAAAAAACATACCGTATTCGGACAGGTAGTCGAAGGACAGGAGGTGGTTGACGCCATTGCACAGGGAGACCTGATTGAATCCCTTGAAATTGTTCGCGTGGGGTCAGAGGCAGCATCCTGGGATGCTGCAGCGGCGTTTGACCAGTTTAAAAAGGGCAAGGAAGCACGCCTGGCACGCGAACGGGAAGCACAAGAGGCACACCTTGCCGAAATCTCCAGGGGTTTTGAGAAAACACCGAGCGGCCTGCAGTATAAGATCCTGGAGAAAGGGGAGGGCGCAAGGCCTTCCAAAGGAGACCGCGTAGCCGTGCACTATAAAGGAGCTTTGCTCGACGGGACGGTTTTCGACAATTCCTTTGACCGGAATCAACCCATCGAATTCCTGCTCGGAGAGGGGCAGGTAATTGCCGGATGGGATGAGGGCATACAACTGCTGCAGGTTGGAGATAAAGCCCGGCTGATCCTTCCCCCGGAGCTGGCCTATGGTGCCAGAGGGGCAGGAGGGGTGATCCCACCCAATGCTGCGCTGGTATTCGACGTTTCCCTGGAAGGGATTTCATGATCCCCGCAGCTCGCAGGAGGTTGCGAATGAGGACAAAAAAAATCCCCGGCATTGCCGGGGATTTTACAAAGGGTAGTATGATAATCTTATTCTACAACTCTAACACTCACGGCATTAAGTCCTTTTCTTCCCTGTTGTAATTCAAATTCTACAACATCACCTTCACGTATTTCATCAATAAGGCCGGAGTGGTGTACAAAATGATCTTCCTGTGAACCTTCTTCTGTAATGAATCCATATCCTTTGGATTCGTTGAAGAATTTAACTGTTCCTGTACTCATAATAAATAATAGATATAAAATTAATAAAGCACAAAGGTAAGGCTAATATTCTGTCTTAGAGCCCTTATTTAGAAATTCTTTCAGGAAATCGGCTTATCAGATCAGCGTTTCACCTTAATTTTCAGGGGCAGAACTATAGGTTGGGGATTGGCTTATGGCTGGGCCCAATTCCGTGAATCTGCACAGATCAGACGATTCAAAAATGCCTTATCTTTGAGGTAGACCTGTCCGGAGGTGTGATAAGGGAGGCTTTGGATCCCCTTGTTTCCGGACCATCTAATCCCTTTGAAATGAAAAATGAGGAGCTTGAAGCCCTGAGATATCCCATCGGCCGTTTTCAGCCCCTGTCTGAGTATCCCACCGGGCTGTTGGAGGATTGGTTTGAAGCCCTTTACAGGTATCCGGACAAGCTGTCCACCCTGGTAAGCCCCCTGACTGAAGGCCAGCTCGACACCCCCTACCGTCCAAACGGATGGACGGTGCGGCAGGTGGTCCATCACATCTCTGACAGTCACCACAACAGCTATATGCGGTTTAAGTGGGCCCTTACAGAATCTTCGCCCCTTATCAAGGTCTATGACGAAAAGGCATGGGCAGGCCTTTTCGATGCCCGGACAGGGCCCATCGAGCTATCGCTGGCGCACCTCACGGCCATACATCAAAAACTGGTCTTCCTCCTGAGGGGGCTGGACCGCACCGAGCTAAAGAAAAAATTCATCCACCCGGTTGGCGGGCCTACAACGCTTGAGGAAAATGTAGGGAGGTATGTGTGGCATGGAAACCACCACTACGCACACATAGCGAACCTGCTGCGATCCAGGGGCTGGTAGCCACCGGCCCATCAGAGGTGTTTTCCGAGTACCCACATTTTTTTCTCGGCCTCCACCACTTCCGGATAAGGCACCTGGGTCTCGGACAGGATTTCAAATGCATATCGCCTGTAGAAGGCAAGGGCGGGGCCTTTTTGCATGGATTCCAGCCAGATGAATTCCCTGCCGCGCCTTGCTGCCCATCGCAGGATTTCTTCCATGACAAAACCGCCAATGCCCTGACCCGTGAAGGCTTTCCTGAAATAGATCTTCTCCAGGAACAGGGAGGATTCCGCGGGATGATAGCTGCAATCCTTTTTTAAATCGAGTTTGCAGATCCCGGCAGCCCGGCCCTGGTAGTATATCAACCAACAGATGTACCGGGGATTCTCGAGCTCAGCCCGGGAGATGGTTTCTGTAAAATTTCGTCTGAGGTAGGGGTCCGGATCTCCCCCTGGCCAGAGATGACAGTAGTGATCCCTGTAGGCTGCCCGGCCGGTGTGCAAATACTCAGAGATCAACCCGGCGGTCAGGGGAAGGAGCTGGGGTTGTACCCCGCTGGCCCATTTGGGTTTCTCCTCCTTCGGATTCAGGAATTGGTTTTCCATTTGATATTGCATCCGATACTGGGTTTCTGATCTTCGGGAACCGGGCGTCCTTCCAGCAGACAATCCAGGGCATGCCGGAGATCTTCACCATTTAAGGGCATGTCATTGCCCGGCCTGGAGCTGTCCAGTTGTCCCCGGTAAACCAGTTTCAGGTCAGGGCCGAAAAGGTAAAAATCCGGAGTGCATGCAGCCTGATATGCGTGCGCTATTTCCTGGGAGGCATCATATAAATAGGGAAACGAATAACCTTCTTCAGCCGCAGTGGCTTTCATTTTATCCGGGTGATCCTCCGGATAGTGCTCCACATCGTTGCTGGAAATTGCGGCGAAACCGATTCCGGAGTCCTGGTAATCCCTGCCGAGGCGAACGATTTCAGGATTGACGTGCTTTACAAAGGGACAGTGATTGCAAATAAACATGATCACTGTGCCTGCAATTCCCCGAACTGCTTCGAGTGAAAGGTCTTTGCCGCTAACGGTATCCGGAAGTTCAAAATCAGGGGCTTTGGTGCCCAAAGGCAACATATTACTGGGGGTTCGCGCCATGGCCGTTCACTTCAACATTAGAGGTTTAAAGGTATTAAATACTTGTGAAATCACACCAGACTCCCTATCTTCTTCGATCTTTGAACGATGTATCCCGTAGTCTCTTTCTGGGGAAGTGCCGGTCACGACCTCATGATAGCATTTATGGCCAGCCACAAATATTGGAAACACAGATAGACCAGTTACGAATCAACTTTGACGCGGAATCCCTCTGGGTACTCAACCTGGCGCTTGCCCTTGTGATGTTCGGCATAGCCCTGGAAATCCGTCCGGCAGACTTTCGACGGATCTTGTGGAAACCCCGGGCGGTGCTTACCGGTGTGTGTTGCCAGTTCCTCTTGCTTCCTGCCCTCACCTTCCTGTTGGTGTGGTGGTGGGAGCCCCTTCCCAGTTTTGCCCTGGGGATGATCCTGGTGGCCTCCTGCCCCGGGGGCAATGTTTCTAATTTCATGTCCCATCTGGCAGGAGGGAATACTGCATTGTCCGTAAGCCTTACGGCCCTGGCTACCTTGCTGGCCGTCCTGATGACGCCTTTGAACTTTCAGGGATGGGGAGGATTATACGGCCCTTCACAAGAATTGCTGACCGAAGTCCAAATTAACTTTTGGCAGATGGCGCGCCTGGTAGGACTGTTGCTGGGGGTTCCTCTGGTGGCCGGCATGTCATTCGGGACCTGGAAGCCGAAGCTGGCCAAACGTCTGGCTGGGATATTCAAGGTCGGTTCCCTGGCTTTTTTTGTGTTATTGATCTTTATCGCCCTGTATGACAATCGGAGTATTTTCTTCGAATATGTGGGATGGGTATTTGCCCTGGTATTTTTCCACAACCTCTTTGCCCTCAGCCTGGGATTCAGTGCAGGACGCGTTATGCAGCTGCCTGCCTCAGATGTCAGGAGCATTACCATTGAAACCGGCATTCAGAATTCAGGGCTTGGATTGCTGCTGATTTTCACCTTTTTTGAAGGGCTGGGGGGGATGGCGCTTATTGCTGCATTCTGGGGCATTTGGCACCTGGTGTCCGGCCTGTTCCTGGCAGGTATATGGAGCCGATGGTCCCCGAAAACAGCGTCAGCCCTATGAAGCTTCTGCTTTATAATTTCTTCAAGGGGTTGATCCGCACAGGATTCTTTTGTTATTACCAGAAAGTCAGCATGCACAATATTGACCGGGTCCCCCGGGACCGGCCGGTAATGTTGCTGCCGAACCACCAGAATGCGCTGCTGGACCCCCTGTTGTACGCGGCCTTTGCCAGGGCCAGGAAACCCTATTTCCTGACCCGCTCAGATGTTTTCAGCAACCCCCTGCTCAGATGGATTTTTGAAGGTTTGAGAATGATGCCCATCTATCGCCTGAGGGATGGCAGGGATACCCTGAAGCGGAATCAGGAGGTATTTGAGCGCTGTGCAGACCTCTTTGCCAAAGGAGAACACATCCTGCTTTTCCCGGAGGCCAACCATAACCTACGGCGTCAGGTCAGGCCTTTGAGCAAAGGCTTTACCCGGATTCTCGCCCACAGCTTTCAGGAGTACCCCGACCTGGATATCTGGATCGTTCCGGTGGGAGTGAATTACCAGCAGGCGGCAAATTTTCCAGACCGGGTGGCCTTTTATTTTGGAGAAGCCTTTAGTGCGAAGACCTATTGGTTTCCATCATCAGAATCACTGGACGTGCCCGCCTTGCGGGAGGAAGTACACCATTCCCTGACGTTCCTTACCACCCATATTCCTCCAGAAGCGGATTATGACGAAAGCATACGGCGGCTTACCCGTTCAGGGGTGGACCTGCTCAATCCGGATGCAACCCGTTCACTGCTTTCCATAGACCCGGATACCCCTGCATTGCAGAAGCCCGGCAGGGAATCAAGAGCAGCTTTCTGGGGCGTTATCTTCCACGGTGTGAACTTACCCGTATGGCTTCCCTGGCGCTGGATCGCAAAAAACAAGGTCCCGGAGGCCGAATTCAAGAGTACCTTCAGGTTCCTTTATGCGCTTGGGGCAGTACCGCTTTACTATTTGGTGGTGGGAGGGGTTTTGTCGCTGTGGCTACCTTACCAATGGGCTCTGGCAGCTGTTTTGTTCCTTTTTGCCTGCAACCTCGCCTATGTGAAGTACTTACCTCTGGGGAGGGTTGATTGAATTGGAAATGAAGTCTATACCCGATCTAAATATCATCAAAGTCCACGTCCGTGAAGCTATTCCCGGAAGCCTCCACGGAACCATTGGACGAAAAATCGGTTTTCCTGAAATCCTTCTGATGTCTTTCTGAAATCACTTCTGTGCCCTTCTCATCGACGATGAAATCCATCATCTCGCCCAGAATGCTCCGGAAGGAGTCAAAGTCTTCCTTGTAGAGATAGATTTTGTGTTTTTTGTAGTGAAAGGATCCGTCTTCGTGCGTAAACTTCTTGCTTTCAGTGATCGTGAGGTAATAGTCCCCAGCTTTGGTGCTTCTCACATCGAAGAAATACGTCCTTCGGCCAGCGCGCAATACCTTGGAGTGAATCTCTTCCTTATCCATCAAATCTTTATCACTCATGGTCTAAAAAAGGTTGGGTTAAAGTTCTCAAAAATGTGAAAAAAATGCTAAAACCGCAACTTTTTAGTTTTCTTTCTCCGATAGCTGACTGATATAAAGCTCCTTGTAGTATCCTTCCTGGGACAGGAGTTCATCGTGGGTGCCGGTCTGCAGGATCTGTCCCCCGTCCAGCACAATGATCTTATCGGCCTGGATGGCTGAAGAGATCCTGTGGCTCACAATAAGGGTGGTTTTATCCTGTGCGGCTTTCTTCAGGTTGGCGAGGATGGCTTCTTCCGTTTCCGTGTCTACCGCGCTAAGGCAGTCGTCGAAGAGGTAAATGACCGGGTCCTTTAAGAGGGCCCGTGCAATGGAAATCCGTTGTTTTTGACCTCCGCTGACGGTAATACCCCGCTCGCCCAAAACGGTTTGATAGCCATTGGCGAATCCAACGATGTTTTCGTGGACCACTGCCATCTTGGCCACTGCTTCCACTTCTTCCGGGCTGGCCTCTTCCTTGCCAAACCTGATGTTGTTTTCAATGGTATCGGAGAAAAGGAAGGCATCCTGGGGGACTGCTCCGATGGCACTTCGCAGGGAGTTGAGATTGAGCTCTTCTACGGGAATGTCATCGATCAGGATACGGCCGGAGCTTACGTCGTAGAGGCGTGGGATCAGCTCCAGTATAGTTGACTTTCCGGCCCCTGTCTTCCCGAGAATGGTAAGGGTTTGGCCGGGCTCCACTTCAAAGGAAACATCCGTAAGCGCCTGTATTCCCGTATCCGGATAGGTGAAGCCCACGCCTTCAAAAGTGATCTTTCCACGGATCGTCGAAGGATGCATGCTGTGATTTTGGATTTCAGGTTCCTTCTTCAGGAATTCATTAATCCGTTTTTGTGAGGCTTCAGCCCGCTGAATGATAGAGGTAAGCCAGCCCACAATAGCTACGGGCCAGGTAAGCATATTGACATAAAGGATGAACTCCGCAATGGTCCCTATAGAGTCAATCTCGCCTTCCAGGTATTGAACCCCACCCACATAGATGACGAAAACATTACTGACCCCGATCAGAAGGATCATCATGGGGAAAAACCATGCATTGACTTTGGCCAGGTCCATACTTTTGGTCTTCCCTTCTATGGAAAGCACCTGCGCCTGCTGGTTGATATCGGGCTCCATCACGTAGGCCTTGATAACCGAAATTCCGGAGAAGGTCTCCTGTGCAAAAGTGGAGAGGTCTGAAAGAAAGGCCTGTACCCGGGTACTCCTTTTGTGTATCACCCGACTGATCCAATAGATCAGGATAGACAACACCGGTAGGGGTACCAGGGCGTAAAATGCAATGGTAGGGGCTTTAATGAACATCAGGGGCACCAGGCAAACGAACAGGGTAAGGGTTTGCATCCCATACATAATGGCCGGCCCCGCATACATGCGGACCTGAGTTACGTCTTCACTGATTCGGTTCATAAGATCCCCAGTGCGGTGGGTCTTGTAGAAGTTCAGGTCCAGGAGCTGGTAGTGATCAAAGACCTCGTTCTTTAGGTCAAACTCAATATAGCGGGAAACGTTTATGATGGTTTGCCGCATCAGAAAGGTAAAGAACCCGGACAGGAGGGCTGCGCCGATGATAATCCCGATGAATTCCATCAGTTGTTGCCGGGCAACGGTTTCGGTGAGCTCGGCTGCCAGATATTTTTCAACCACCTCAATGATCTTCTTTACATAGGAAGGCATTACAAGTTGAAATACCCGGGCGACAATGGTGATCAGGATACCGAGCAGCAGCTTCAGCCAGTATTTGCGAAAGTATTTGTTGAGGTGTTTGAGTTCTTTCATTGCTGGGGGGAGTGCGAAGGGGTCCCGGTATCACAGGCACAAATATAGGCGATTGCACGGGACCGCAATGTTATAGGAATGATAAGATGAATTTTACTTTCGGTTTGAAATAGATTGTTATTTTTGCCCTCGACTACCGCACATTGTTCTTTACATGCTAACGAGAAGGCACATCCGGGTTAAGGTTATGCAATGCATATACGCCATTACCCTTTCCAAAGATGGATCCCTGGAGCAGCAACAGAAGTTTCTGAACCAGAGCATTGCACAGACCTATACCCTGTATATTCTGATCCTGGCACTTTTAAAAGAATTGCAGCATTTGGCGTCGCAGCACGCTGAGCAGGCTTCCCGCAAATACATCAAAACCCCTTCCGAATCCCAGGTCAGTCCCTTGAGGCTCAGTGATAACAGGGTTCTGCTACAGTTGACTGAAAATACCAAACTGACAAAGGCCATTGATCAAAGGGGCCTGAAACAGTGGTACCTCAATGAAAAATATGTCAAGATCCTTCTCGGGGACATCCTCGGCAGTGAGCTCTACAGGGCATACGCTGAGAAACCATCCACTTATGAAAATGATCGGGAATTCCTGATCAGGGCCTATCGGGAGATTATTGCTCCAAACGACAAAATATACGAGTTCCTGGAAGACGAAGGCATCACCTGGGTGGATGACCTTCCGTTGATCAACACCTACCTGCTTAAACAGTTTCGAAAAGTAAAACCGAACACCCCGGAATCGTTCTTCCTTCCCGCGCTGCTCAAGAACAAGGAGGACATGGATTTTGCAGTGGATTTGTTGAAGAAAGCGTTATTGAAAGCGGAGGAGCTGGAAGGGGAAATGGAAGGAAAAACGCCGAATTGGGATAAAGAGCGCATCGCCGATCTGGACGGCATCCTGTTGAAGATGGCCATTGCTGAATTACTGTATTTCCCATCCATTCCTGAGCGGGTTACCATTAACGAATATCTCGAAATCGCAAAGGAGTATTCCACGCCGAAGAGTAGCGTGTTTATCAATGGGGTCCTGGATAAACTGATCAAGGAGTACAAGGCCTCCGGAAGGCTTAAAAAAACAGGGAGGGGCTTGTTATAAACAAATATTCGTTAATTTTGCCTGAAACTAAAACAGTATCATCATGAGAAAAGCAACTGTCATTCTGGGAGTTTTGGCGTTGACGGCCTTTGTTTCCTGCAAGGAGAAGGCTACTGAAAAGATCGAAGAAAACAATGTAACCGCTGCAGCCCAGCGGGATGAAGCCGCCAAAAGTCTTCCGGTAATCACTTTTGAGGAACGGGAATTTGACTTTGGAACCATTGAGCAGGGAACTCCGCAGGAGCACACCTTTGCCTTTACCAATACGGGTGAAGCCCCGTTGATTATTACCAATGCCACCAGCAGCTGTGGTTGTACAGTGCCTGACTATCCCCAGAACGTTCCGATCCAACCGGGCGAAAAAGGAGAACTGGTTGTGAAGTTCAACGGCACGGGAATGAATCAGGTGATCAAAACGGTGACCCTGAACACCAATACGGCCGCCGGACAGGAAATGCTGCGGATCAAAGCATTTGTAAACGCCAAATCTCCAAACTCTTCCTTGGGGCCAGTTTCCTCCAATTAAGGGTCTAACACAATTTAACCGACGAATACATGGGTGATCTTGGACAATTTCTACCCCTTTTGCTCATCTTTGCCGTGGCATACTTTTTTATGATCCGCCCGCAAATCAAGCGTCAGAAGGATGAAAAGAAGTTTGCGGAGGCTTTGAAAAAAGGGGATAAGATTATCACTAAAAGTGGCCTTCATGGCAAAGTAGTGGATCTTAATGATAAGGATTTTTCCTGCATCATCGAAACGATGGCCGGGAGGTTGAAGTTTGACCGATCCGCCATCTCGATGGAGTTAAGCAAGAAACTCAATACCCCCGCCAAGCAATAGCGGGATTCTTCGAGGGAAGAAGGAAAAACATCGGCAGGGCCGATGTTTTTTTTTGCCCCGGGCGAAATGCTTAACTTAAGGCATGACATTCCTATTCCCATGAAAAAACGAAGAACCTTCCTGAAAAACAGCTTGCTGGGCACTTCTGCCGCCCTTGTGACCCCATCAGTGCTCTGGTCAAATCCCACCTCCATCCTGGGGGCCAATCAGCGGATACGCGTAGGCCTGATCGGATGTAATGGCATGGGATTTTCAAACCTTTCTTCCTTTATGCGAGATCCTGAAGTGGATGTTGCTGCACTTTGTGATGTGGATAGCCGTGTCCTGGACCGCCGTGAGAAGGAACTTACGGATGCGGGCCGCAAGAAGCCCGAACGTTACAAAGATTACAGGAAACTGCTGGATCGATCCGATATCGATGTTGTGATCATCGGCACACCTGATCACTGGCATTGCCTTCAAATGCTGGATGCCCTCAAAGCGGGGAAAGATGTGTATTGCGAAAAGCCTGTGGCCAACTCAATACCCGAAGCGGATCGAATGCTGGAAGCGGTCCGGTCAAGTGACCGCATGGTGCAGATCGGGCAATGGCAGCGGAGTGAGCCCCATTTTGAAAAGGCCATTGCCTTTGTGCATTCCGGTGCCCTGGGTAAGATCCGTCTGGTGAAGGCCTGGGCCTATCAGGGCTGGATGAAGCCCATTCCCGTCATGCCGGACCAACCCGCCCCTGAAGAAGTGGATTATGCGATGTGGCTTGGACCCGCCCAGAAACGCTCCTTCAACCCGAATCGTTTCCATTTCAATTTTCGATGGTTTTGGGATTACGCCGGGGGTCTGATGACCGACTGGGGGGTGCATCTGGTGGATTATGCCCTCTATGGAATGAAAGCAACCGAACCGTTGTCCATTATGGCATCGGGTGGGAAATTTGCCTATCCAAATGATGCCTCTGAAACCCCGGATACCTTGCAGACCGTGTATGAATTCGATGGATTCTCCCTGCTTTGGGAGCACGCCACAGGCATAGACGGGGGCAATTATGGCCGAAACCATGGAGTGGCCTTTATAGGCAACAACGGAACCCTGGTTTTGGACCGTGGGGGCTGGGAAGTCATTCCAGAAGTAGCGCACGAGAGTTGGAGGAAACTCGAAGACCAGCCCAAAATGGAGGCGGTATCGCTGCAGCCCTCCGTTAATGAAGGTCTTGGCAGGCATACGGATAATTTCCTGCAGGCTGTCCGATCCCGGGATGCCTCCCTGCTAAGGGCACCCATGGAAGTGGGCTATCATGCGGCCAGGGTTTGTCATATGGGGAATGTGGCCTTTAAAACCGGCGGGAAGGTGTTCTGGGATAAGAATAAAGGAACGTTTACCTCTCAGGAGGCCAATAAACACAATGAGGTGCAGTATCACAATGGGTGGGGGCTGGAATAGGTCTTCTTTTACCCCAACTACCCATTGATGGCATCCTTTTCGGTTACTTCTTCGGTGCGGGGTTCCCGAGGGGCGCCCAAGGCTTCTTTGACGAAATACATCTTCATCATCCCCTTGTTTTTCACATTTATCATCCCCCGAAACTCACAATCAAAATGATGCTTGACCAATTGGTAGGTGTTCTCCGAAATATTCACTTCTCCGGGAAGTGAATTCGACTCCATTCGGGCAGCAATATTGACGGTATCTCCCCAAATATCGTATGCAAATTTCTTTGTGCCCACTACCCCGGCCACAACAGGGCCAGAACTGATCCCAATGCGTATTTCAAATCCGGTAACTTCGGAATAGCCATCCCCGCTGAGCACCTTCACAAATTCCAGGGCTAAATGTACCATGCGCACGGCATGGTCTTCTGTGGGAAACGGAAGTCCGCCCGCGCACATATAGCAGTCCCCCATGGTCTTGATCTTTTCGAGGTCGTATTTTTCAACAATCTGATCAAAGCGGGAAAAGTAATAATCCACCGTCTTTACCAGATCTTCCGGGCTCATTTTCTCCGAATAGCTCGTAAATCCTACAAAATCTGCAAACAGCACACTCACGGAATCGAATTTCTTTGCCCTGACCCTGCCGTGCTCTTTCAATTCCTCTGCCGTCTCCTCAGGGAGAATATTTCTCAGAAGGGCATCCGACCGGGATTTTTCGTTTCTGATAATGTTGCTGGTGCGTTGGATGAACTTGAAGCGTCGGTAAAGACCAAAAGCAAAAAGGAATACAACCATTAATGCCCCTATGGTAATGTAGAGTACGGTTTCCTGTCTCCGTTCACTCAGTTCCCGGATTTCAGCTTCCTTCTCCAACAAATCCACTTCGGCCTGTTTCTGATCCACCTCATATTCGGTACGCATCCTGGCCATTTGCTGGACCACCCCCACGTTGCTTATACTATCCTTATAAGCCGTATATCCTTTATAGTATTCAAGGGATTCGTCTGTGTCGCCAAGGAGTTCATAGAGTTCGGATAAGAGCAGGTTGGCATCCCGGATCTGTTCTTTCAGGCCATACGTCCTGGCGATACTAAGACTGCGTT
>CBFCWO010000026.1:0-29861 GCA_965601625.1 uncultured Flavobacteriaceae bacterium
TATCTGGAAAAGCGATTCGGATGGATGAGCTATAAGGTGGGCGCCCTGTCCTTTTTTATCTCCAGGGTCCTCGGGGCTTCCTTCCGACTCTTTTTGGTGGCCATTGTACTGCAGCAATTTGTATTTGACGCCTGGGGAGTGCCCTTCGAGCTCACTGTGGTGCTTTCCATTGTCCTGATCTGGGTGTATACTTTTCGGGGCGGGATCAAAACCATTGTGTGGACCGATACCCTTCAGACGCTGTTCATGCTGATTTCGGTAGGGCTATCCATTTATTTTATCAATCAGAAACTCGGATGGAGCTTTACGGATTTCCTCGCCTCGGAGGAGCTGGCCAACTATAGCAAGACCTGGTTCACGGAATCCTGGACAGATCGAAACCACCTGTTGAAATCCTTTGTCGGCGGGATGTTTATCACTATCTGCATGACGGGCCTTGACCAGGATATGATGCAGAAGAACCTCACCTGCAAATCCCTTAAGGATGCCCAAAAGAACATGATTTCCTTTAGCGTGGTCCTGGTAGTGGTCAACCTGGTCTTTTTACTGCTGGGAGCACTCCTTTTTATCTATGCAGACGCCTTCGAGATAGCCATTCCCCTGATGGATGGCAGCCCGAAGTCAGACCTTTTATTTCCAGAGATTGCATTGAACAGCGGCCTGGATATCTTCGTATCTGTGACCTTCCTGCTCGGGTTGGTGGCTGCTGCCTACAGCAGTGCCGACAGTGCACTGACCTCCCTGACCACCTCTTTTTGTGTCGATTTTCTCAATATCCAAGAAAAACCAGAGGCCCGCAGAAAAATGATTCGCAAGCAGACCCATGTGGGGATGAGCGTCCTTTTGATCGCCGTGGTGATTCTTTTCAAATATGTCCTGGACCGCAATGTAATTGATGGTTTGCTTACCGTAGCCACCTATACCTACGGGCCGCTTCTGGGATTGTTTTCCTTTGGGATCCTGACCTCCTACAGGCTGAAAGATCGCCTGGTCTGGATCGTTGCCCTGCTGGTCATCCTCCTGATGGTTGGGCTGGCGAATATTCCGGATGCCTGGCTCGGTGGGTATCAGATCGGGTATGAATTGCTCCCGCTCAATGGTTTGCTGACCTTTGTTGGCCTATGGCTTATACGGGAGGGCGGTTTCGGAAAGGAAACTTCTAATACTGCCCCACAGAAAGCATGACCAGGGTACAGGCCACCTCCGCCTCAATCCCTGCATCCTCCAAAATCTCTCTAAACGCTGGGTTCTCCGTTCCCGGATTAAAGATGACCCGCTTTGGCTTCAGCTCCAGGATCGCCTGATAAAAGGGCTTCTGGCGGAACGGCCGCATGTAAAGGGTGACCGTATGGACCCCCTCCATGCCCTCAAGGCTGGTCTGGATATGCACCCCTTTTACGGTTCCTCTCCGCAATCCAAAGGCAACGGTTTCCACACCAGCATCCACCAATCGGCGAATTGCGATGTAGCTGTACCGATGTGGTTTCGTCGAAGCACCAAATACAAGCGTCTTTTTCAAGGCCGTTGCTGTTAAATTGTGTTAAGCGGTGTAACGAAGTGAACGCTAGCCCGTCTTTAAAAGTGTATTGCAAAGATAACAGTGCACAACTCATCATTGACCCGGCCGTGTTCTTTAGTTAATGGTTAGTGTTTAGTAGGGCCAGGCAATGATCGGAACCCCGTCGAAGACCTTTTTGGGAATCGGCGGGGTTTCCTATTTCCGCCTTGCTAACCTCCTGAATCCCATGCCGATTCAAGGGGCAATGTAACAATACTCCAGGCTCCTCGTCTTGTTTGTATCATCAATCAATCAACACAAACGAAGAGTCATGAAATCCAACCTGCTTCTGAGCTTGTTGCTCATTGGCCTTTCATTCGCGAGAGGCGCTCATCCGGATCCCGATAAAGACCTCAAGAATGGATCCATCTCCGGAAAAGTTATCGATCAAAGCCTGGGAGACCCTGTTCCCTATGCTTCTGTGGTCATCAAGCTGGCGGCTGATCAATCGACCCTGACCGGGGGTATCACTACCGAGGAAGGGATGTTTCTTATAGAAAAATTGCCTGAAGGAGATTATATTCTGGAAGTTCAGTTCATAGGCTATAAAACGCATGCCAAGTCTTTCAGCATTAGTAGGGAATCCAAAAAGGTCAGCATGGGCACTATTGCCCTGGAGGAAGAATCCACAGCCTTGAATGAAGTAGAGGTGGTGGCGGAAAGAACCACCATTGAGCAAAAGATCGACCGGAAGGTGGTCAATGTGGGAAAAGACCTGACGACTACGGGAGCCACGGCGGCAGACATCATGAATAATATTCCCTCCCTGAACATCAATCAGCAAACCGGGGAGCTCAGTATGAGGGGAAATACAAATATTCGTGTAATGGTTGATGGAAAACTTACCAATATTCCTGTCGAGCAGCTGCTGCGACAGATCCCTTCCACTTCCATCAAATCGATAGAACTGATCACCAACCCCTCTGCCAAGTACAATCCCGACGGAACCACGGGCCTCATCAATATCATCCTGCATAAAAATGCGAACATCGGATTCAATGGAAGTGCAAATATTGGACTTACCAAGGGGATCGAAGCCAAATTCAACAGTTCCATTGATTTGAATTACCGAAATGGAAAGATCAATCTCTATGGGAGCTACGGCAATAATATTGGCAAATATGTGAACGATGGATTCATCTTCAGGGAAACCGAAAATTCACTTCAGGAATTCGATTTCTTCAACAATAACAAATCACACCTTTACAAAACAGGTATTGATTTTTATTTGAATGATTCGCATACGATTTCCTTCTTTACCAATCAGAATGTATTTGACGGAAAAGGCAATGGCACCACCGTAGTTACCTATAATCAGGATCCTGACCGGAATACCGCCCAGGATATTTCCGATGTCAGTAGCAATCACAACCAACAGTATAATTTTGACTATAAATGGCAATTTCCCAGGGAGGGTCACAATGTGGAAGTCGAAGTCGACCTCAACTTGTATGAGGGCGAACAGGATGCCGAGTTCAATTCTACCGGGGCAGCGCCCTTGCCTGACTATCGGGATTTTGTGGATACGGAACGAAGGCAGACCCTGGTCAACCTGGATTATGTAAACCCTCTGGATTCCGTCTCCAAACTGGAGGTAGGCCTGGAAGCGCGATTGTTTGAGACCAATGTAGATTACAGTTCTACGGGACTTTCATATAATCCGGACGGGGAACTGGTACCCACACCGAGTACGGAATTCACCTACGGGATGGATATCTATTCGGCCTATGCCACCTACGGACGAAACTATCAAAAATGGTCCTTTCAGCTCGGGGTGCGTGTTGAAGATGTAACGGTAGAGGCAGACACCAACCGGGTACGCTCATTTACCGATGCCTATACAGAATTGTACCCTTCAGGGTTCCTGAGCTTTACCCCAAGTGAAAAGAATCAGTACCAGCTCAGTTACAGCCGGCGCGTGGACCGGCCCGGGCTCAGCCAGGTTAACCCCATACGGGAATTCGCAACCCCGCTGATCTCTTCATTTGGAAATCCCAGCCTGGTCCCTGAGTTCACCAATTCCATCGAATTGAACTACACCCGAAGATTCAAGATGGGAAGTCTTACTTCCGGGGTGTTTTACCGCAGAATCAAGGATCAGATCAACCGCGCGGTTTACATTGACCGCCTGGATCTGAACCGCATAATCCTGACCTATGATAATTTTGACGACACCTCCGCATACGGGATCGAAGTCTCCACCAACCTAAAACCCTTGAAATGGTGGGGCATTAATGCAAGTTTCGATCTCTATCAACAAACCCAGCGAGGCCTGACGGAAAAACTGCTGACTGATAATTCGGAGGCCACCCTGGATGACATCGTGGTCGAGGAGCTCGAGGTAGACAATACGGCCTGGAACTTCCGGATGAACAATACCTTTAACGCCACAGAGAAGCTCAGTTTTCAGGTGTTTGCATTCTACCGTGGACAAAACCGGACCATTCAGTTTACGGCCAAGCCAATGTACTTCATAAATACGGGGGCCCGATACACCTTTGCCCAGGGCAATGGAACCCTCAGCGTGAATTTCAATGATGTGTTCAATACCATGCGTTTTGCTTTTGATGGAGACCAGCCCTTTGTTCAGAATGGAGAATTTAACTGGGAAAGTCAGAACCTCTTTGTAGGACTTGCCTACCGCTTTGGTAGCGGCAAGAACCAGGCAATGAAGAGAAAAAGACGTGACAAAAACACCAAAGAAGGAGGTGGGGGACTTTTCTGATCCCTGCTAATTTTGCAGCTGAATCCGGGAGGGATTGGTTGGTTAACCTTCCGGCCGGCTGCAACTAAGGGAACCCTGGCTGTAATGGCTGGGGTTCCTTATTTTTCCAAGGGGATGTCCGTGGGATGTCCGTCCAGGCTCCGGGTATTTTTGTTTTGGCGGTAGGTTTTCATGCCTTCTTCACCCAGGCCCCTGGCCCAGGGTTCCAGCATATCCCGCTCTCCCTGGTACTGCATCAGGGGAACGCCCATGCCGCAGGAGACCAAAACCCGCTCTATATCTACGTCCACCAATTGACGACTACCGGCATAGTCCGGAAACAGCCCGATGTGTCGCTCCCAGAAATCAGAACCTTCCCGATACGTTTTCGCCCTGCCATATGCCCTGAGAATTATGGGGTCGCCTTCAAATGCACACCACATGAGCGTGATTCGCGCCTGTTCCATCAGGTGTGTCGCAGTTTCATTTCCGCTTCCGGTCAGGTTGAGCCAGAGCAAGGTATTCTCGTCCAGGACCCTGAGTGAATCCATGCCCTTGGGAGACAAATTGATACGTCCTTCCCTCATAGCCGTCGCCACAAAGAAAATCGGCTGCTCCCCGATAAAATCGACAAGCCTGCTGGTCAGTGAGGTCAATGTTTTTCCCATCCCGGCCTGCTGTTTAGGTTACCAGCGGATGATTACACTTCCCCAGGTAAAGCCACTCCCAAAAGCGGCGAGCACTACCAAATCACCCTCCTGTATCCTTCCTTCTTCCCAGGCCTCCGTCAGGGCAATTGGGATGCTGGCAGCAGTGGTATTCCCATACCGCATGATGTTGTTGTAAACCTGATCATCCGAAAGGCCGAATTTTTTCTGAATGAATTGCGAGATACGAAGATTGGCCTGATGGGGTATGAGCATATCAATATCTGAAGGCTGCAGTCCGTTGGTCTTCAAACCTTCCATGATCACTTCGCTGAACCGGACCACGGCATTCTTGAAGACGAACTGACCATTCATGTAGGGATAGTAGGAATCATCCTCCGGATCATTATCCCGGAGTATATCCGTAACCCAACGGGTTCCCATACCGGGGGCAATGAGCGATAATTCTTCCGCGTGCTGGCCCTCACTGTGCAGGTGGGAGGACAAAATTCCCTTATTGGGGTCTTCCTCCCGGCTGAGGACCACCGCACCGGCCCCGTCTCCGAAGATCACGGAAACCCCCCTGCCCCGGGTAGTCATGTCCAGGCCTTTGGAATGCAATTCCGATCCTATGACCAGGACGTTCTTATACATGCCTGTTTTGATGTACTGGTCGGCCAGGGAAATGCCATAGACAAACCCGGAACACTGGTTGCGAATGTCCACGGCTCCTACGGTCGGCATTTCGAGGTCCCGCTGTACAAGTACTCCAGGGCCCGGAAAATAATAGTCCGGGCTGAGGGTAGCCAGCACGATAAAATCAATCTCATCCTTGTCGATCCCCGCGCGATCGATCGCCTTTCGGGCCGCCTTTACGGCCATGGAAGTTGTGGTGTCCTCATCTCCGGATACGTGACGCCTTTCCTTTATCCCTGTCCGTTCCTGTATCCAGGCATCACTGGTATCCATCACCCTGGAAAGCTCGTCGTTGGTTACTACTCTTTCGGGCACGTAAAACCCCAGCCCTGTAATCTTAGAATTGTACATACGTCGCTTGGTTTGAGTTTTCCGTCCAGGCTGCTCCATGGGTCCTCCTGAACCGAAGTTCTAAAATACCGATATTTCAGAAGCTGTCCTAAAATTTGCCTTCCAAAGTTTGTGGATACTTCCTGCCTGTGGCCCTGTCCTGTTTCTGAAATTTGAGCTATATTCAGGTTTGTTTCAAAACGTCGAATGTCTTATGATCAAATCCATGAAAAAATTTACGTTCTTCCTCCTTCTTTGCCTTGTGTTCCCGGTATCCGGACAGGATCAGCTCACTTATCAACAACCTCCTGCTGAAATCCTGCAACTTGCAGAAGCTCCCCTTGCTCCCAGGGTACTTTTGACCGATACGCGCGAATACATGCTCCTGATGTACCGGAGCCCTTACAAGTCCATTTCAGAGTTGTCTGAAACCGAATTGAGGCTCGCAGGCCTGCGGATCAATCCCGTGACCAATATCGGGAGCCGCACTACCTATTATTATAACCTACAGATCCAAAAGCCAGGAGAACTCGAGTCACAGCAAGTCACGGGTCTGCCCGAGAATCCAAGGTTATCCAATTTCAGCCTCTCCCCGGACCAGAAAAAACTGGCTTTGACGCATACCACGGCAGCGGGTGTCGAGCTTTGGGTGGTAGCGCTGGAAGAGGCCCGGGCCCGAAGGCTGACCGGCCCTGTGCTCAATGCCAATCTGAGGGATGTGGTCAACTGGTTTAAGGATAGTGAATCCATGCTTATCAAAGTACTTGCAGAAGATCGCAAACCCCTGAAAGACCGCGCACAAATGATCCCTGCGGGTCCTACCATAGCCACCAATGATGGCAAAAAGGCCCAAAATCGCACCTATCAGGATTTGATCAAAAACCCAGACGATGCCTTTAATTTTGAACAATTGGCGCGTTCCGAACTTCAGAAGGTGGACCTGACCGGAAAGGTGAGTCCCTGGAAAGGGTCAGCCATGTATCAAAACATCAGTTTTTCGCCCGATGGCAGGTACGTGATGGTCGTCACGGTGGAAAAACCGTTTTCTTATCTGGTTCCCTATTACAGATTTCCCTCCAAAACGAATATCCTGGACGCAGATGGCTCCCTTGTGCAAACCCTTCTGGAAGTCCCATTGATTGAAGACCTTCCCAAGGGTTTTATGGCCGTCCGCACGGGCAGGCGCAACTTCCAGTGGAGAAATGACAAACCCGCTACCCTGATGTATGTGGAAGCCCTGGACGGAGGGGACCCTGCCGCAGAGGTCCCATTCCGGGATGAAGTATTTTTGCTCGAGGCCCCGTTCGAAGGAAAAGGCACTTCCATTCTTAAAACACAGCATCGATTCCGGAGTATGCTCTGGGGTACGGACAGCCGGGCGATTGCTACGGATCTCTGGTGGGACACCCGCAGAACCCGAACCTATCTGTTCAATCCCGGTGATGCCGGGGAGGCCCCTGTAATCCTGACCGACCGGAACTACCAGGACCGCTATTCGGATCCTGGATCTTTCGCCACGGTCATGAACGAATACCACTCACCTGTATTGGCCACAGATCGAAAAGGCAGGGCCTATTTGCTGGGCGATGGATTCACCCCGGAAGGGCAGTTTCCCTTTGTGGACCAAATCGATCTGGAGAGCCTTGAGAAAATCCGGTTGTATGAGTCCCGCATCGAGGGAAAAAAGGAAACCCTGCTGGACTACAACCCTTCCGAGGACCAGTTGCTGGTTCGTCTGGAGTCCCCTTCCGAGTACCCCAATTACTATTTCAAAAGCCTGATCCGCAGGAAAGGGCCGGAACAGCTGACAGCTTTTGAAAATCCGTTTAAAAGCTTACAGGACGTGCACAAAGAAGTCCTCACCTATACTCGTGAAGACGGGCTGGAACTCAGCGGGACCCTTTACCTCCCTGCCGGCTACGATCCCGCTTCCGGGGAAAAGAAGCCGATGATCTTATGGGCGTATCCCCGGGAATTCAAGGACAAGAACAGCGCGGCCCAGAATACGCAGAACCCCAACGAATTCACCTATCCCTATTGGGGATCGCCCATTTACTGGGTGACCCGTGGTTATGTGGTATTGGATGATGCGGCTTTCCCAATTATTGGGGAAGGGACTGAAGAACCCAATGACAGCTTTCGTTCCCAGTTGGTTTCCAATGCCAAAGCAGCCATTGATGCAGTGGATGCCCTCGGGTATATCGACCGTGAGCGAGTCGCCGTTGGAGGGCATAGCTATGGCGCCTTTATGGTAGCTAACCTTCTGTCGCATTCGGACCTGTTTGCAGCCGGGATCGCCAGGAGTGGAGCCTATAACCGTACCCTGACCCCCTTTGGCTTTCAAAGCGAGCAGCGGACCTATTGGGAAGCCCCCGAGGTCTATTATACGATGTCACCCTTTATGCATGCGGATAAAATGAAGACCCCATTGCTCTTAATCCACGGGGAAGCGGACAACAACTCCGGGACTTACCCCATGCAAAGCGAGCGGTATTTCAACGCCCTTAAAGGCCTGGGGGCGTCTGTGCGACTGGTCATGCTACCCAAGGAAAGCCATGGCTACCGTGCCAAGGAGAGTATTCTGCACATGCTTTGGGAGCAGGATCAATGGCTTGAGAAGTACCTGAAAGCAGGCTCGGGATCGCAGGCGGAAGGCCGGTAGCTAGGCCACCGGTTCGAGGTATTTCTGGAAATCGTATACACGCACCCTGGCTCTGAGGTCGTGGAGCAGGTTGTAGAGTCCGAAGAAAGTGCGGTTCATGTACAGGAAGTGACGTGAGCCACGGCTTGCATTCATCTTGCGGATCTTCGGGTCGTTGGAATAGCGCTGGCTCAATTCTGAGATTCGAGCCCAAAACGCCGGATCTGCAAAATCAAAATCCTCCTGGTTAAAAGGTTGGGTGAAAAGCTGCAGCATCTCCCGGAAGAGCGATTTAAAGAAGGTGATTTCTTCCTGTGAGTCTTCCCCGGTGAGGATTTCCAATTCGTAAAGCTTTTGGGTGAATGCTGAATCGTCTGAAAAGGTCTCCTGGCTGGCTAATTCAAAATAGGGCCCGTAAAAACTATCCGGGATCTCCTTGATACAACCAAAATCGATGGCGATCAGGGCACCGTCTGTGCCCACCAGGAAATTCCCCGGATGGGGATCTGCGTGTACTTTGCGCAACCCATGGATCTGAAACATGTAGAAATCCCATAGCACCTGTCCGAGATCGTGCCCTGATTGGGGGTCAAAATTCCGTTTGGTGTACTCTCCCAGATGGGTCCCTTCCATCCAGTCCATAGTGAGGATGCGCTGGCAGGACCAGTCCGGATAGTAGTTGGGAAACCGAATGCCGTCAAGGGAACGACAGGCCTCTGTGATGGCCTGGCTTTGTCTGAGTTCCAACAGGTAATCCGTCTCTTCACCCAGCTTTTCCTCCACCTCCTGAAAATACTTCTGGGTATCTTTGCCTTTCATATTGAACATGCGCATGGCAACCGGTTTGACCAGGGCCAAATCGCTTTTGATGCTGTCGCTGACACCGGGATACTGTATCTTGACCGCCAGGTCTTTCTCCGCTTTCCGCGCCCTGTGAACCTGCCCGATGCTCGCGGCATTCACGGATTCCGGTTCAAAATGGTCGAAGAGTTCTTCGGGATAGCACCCCAGGTAATTTTTGAAAGTTTTGCGCACCAGTGGGCCTGAGAGGGGCGGCACTGAAAATTGTGCAAGAGAAAAACGCTCCACATAGGCCCGGGGAAGCAGGTTTTTTTCCATACTCAACATTTGAGCAACCTTCAGGGCGCTTCCCTTGAGGTCCTTGAGCCCATCATAGATATCCCTGGCATTATCTTCATCCAGGCCATCACGGTCGATATCCGGATTCAAGAGTTTCTTGCCGTAGAATTTCATATAATTCCCCCCGAGTTTCACACCGGTTTGGACCAGCTTGCCAGCGCGTTCAATCTTGGAGGTAGGGATACGATCCAGGCTCTTCATACAAATGGTGTTGGGGGGCTATCCTAAATGTTCCTTGTAGAGGAACTTTCCAAAATCGAGGACCCGTTCCAGGGGGGTATTGTCAAATATATCGAAGATCGTATTGACAGATTTCTCAATGGCCATATCCGTTTTTTCAAAGCTGGGAGAATCATCCTGATGCCAGAACCTCAGCAGGAAAACCAATTGCAGCCAGGCACCTTCGGAGAATATTTCCGGATTCCGCTTGGTAATCCTGTTGGGCCTTTCCGCATTGGCATCCTCAATGAGGTCCCTGGAGAATGACTTTACCCGGCGGCGCAGTCCCTTGAGCTGATCCATCCGCTGCAGGGATTGAGCATTTTGACCCAGGGCAAAAAGAACGTAAGACCGGTTGAGTCCCAAGAGCTCAAAAAAGGTGAAAAAGAAGCTGAGCATCTTTTCTCTGTTGCCGTATTGCTCAAAAGCAGGATCTTTTTCCAGCAAAGCGTGTGTTTTTTCGAAAAAAGAGACCCAAATCTCTTTTTGCAGTCCTTCCGTGGAACCAAAATGGGCATAGAAATCCGCCTCTTCAATCTTGAGTTCCTTGCAAAACTTGTATACGGAAGTAGGGAATCGCTCCGCATCCAGGGCAAAAGACATATAGGCAGCAATTAAATCGTCCTTTCCCATTTTTTTTACTTTTTTCTGAGCACTCATTTAAAACTATTTTGTTGAAGCAAAGTTAATTATTGTTATACACTACTAGTGTTAAGAAAGTAAAAAAGTATCCAAAAAAAAGCGTGTTTTCAGGGAGAAAACACGCTTTCAAACAACCTAACCAATTAATAAACAAACTGATTACAAACTTCAACAATGCTCTTTCATAGCAATCTTGATGCGAATCAATGACACAAATATAATATTGTTTATCTTTCAATCATATATTATAAACAAAAAAGTTTGTTAAAGTTGTAGGGGTGGAGCTTTTATTCCAACGCGAATGTCAGTTTGTCACCCTATCTTCTATTGGTATCTTTTTTGTGTATTCGGGTTAAAGACAAAATTTTTTAGAGATATGACCACAGGTAAAATAAATGTATCCGTTGAGAATATTTTTCCGCTGATCAAAAAATTCCTTTACAGCGATCACGAGATCTTTTTGCGGGAACTTATTTCCAATGCAACCGACGCCACCCTAAAACTGAAACACCTCACCTCTATAGGGGAAGCCAATGTAGAAATCGGGGATCCGATGATCGAAGTAAAGGTGGATAAAGAGGGGAAAAAACTCCACATCATTGATCAGGGGATCGGGATGACGGAGGAAGAAGTCAAAAAATACATCAATGAAGTAGCCTTCTCAGGAGCTGAAGAGTTTCTGGACAAATACAAGGATGCAGGCAAGGATGCAGGGATTATCGGGCATTTCGGCCTTGGTTTTTATTCTTCCTTTATGGTCGCCAACCATGTGGATATCCTGACCAAGAGCTTTAAAGATGCCCCTGCGGTGCGCTGGAGCTGTGATGGAAGCCCTGAGTTCAGCATCGAGGAAATAGAGAAATCCGAACGCGGGACCGAGATCATTCTGCACATTGCAGAGGATTCAGAGGAATTTCTCGAGGAAGGAAGGATTCGGGAGCTGTTGCTTAAATACAACAAATTCATGCCGGTGCCGATTAAATTCGGAACCCGGACCGAAACCCTTCCAAAGCCTGAAGGCGCTAAAGAAGAAGACCCGGCCCCTACCCGGGAGGTTGACGACATCATCAACAATCCCAGTCCGGCCTGGACAAGGAAACCCAGCGACCTGGAAGAGGAAGACTACAAAGGGTTTTACAGGGAATTATATCCCATGCAGTTCGAAGAGCCGCTTTTCCACATTCATCTGAACGTGGATTATCCTTTCAACCTGACCGGTATTTTGTACTTCCCAAAACTGAGTCAGGATCTCACCCTTCAGAAAGACCGGATCCAGCTCTACCAAAATCAGGTTTTTATCACAGACAATGTAGAGGGTATTGTCCCTGAATTCCTCACCATGCTGCGTGGGGTGATCGATTCTCCGGATATCCCCCTGAACGTTTCCAGGTCCTACCTGCAGGCGGACGGGGCCGTAAAAAAGATATCCTCATACATCACCCGGAAGGTAGCCGATAAACTCAATTCCCTCTTCAAAGAGGATCGGGAAAGTTTTGAGAAAAAGTGGGACGATATCAAAATTGTCATTGAGTACGGCATGCTTTCGGAGGAGAAGTTCTTTGAGAAAGCAGAAAACTTTGCCCTCTACCCTACCGTTGATGGCAAATACTACACCTTTGAAGAGCTGCAGGAAAAGGTGAAAGATGCCCAGACCGACAAGGATGGAAAACTGGTTCTCCTGTATGCCTCGGATACCGAATCCCAGCACGCTTACATCAAAGCAGCACAGGAGAAAGGCTATGAGGTATTGTTGCTTGATAGCCCGATCGTCTCCCATCTCATGCAAAAACTGGAGACCTCAAAGGAAAAGCTTTCCTTTGCCCGGGTAGATGCAGACCACCTGGACAAGCTTATTCAAAAGGAAGAAACACAGATCTCCAAGCTGAGCGAAGAAGAAAAAGAGCAACTCAAATCTCAGGTAGAGGAAGTGCTGGGTGAAAAGAGTTCTTATATGGTGCAAATGGAGGCTATGGATAGCGCTGCAGCACCCTTTATGATCACCGAACCTGAGTTTATGCGTCGGATGAAGGAAATGCAGCAAACCGGCGGAGGAGGGATGTTTGGCATGGGCAATATGCCGGATATGTACAACCTCGTGGTCAATACAAACCACCCCCTGGTGGGAGAGATCCTGACCACCAAGACAAAAAAGAAGCGAACCCGCCTAATTAATCAGTGTCTTGACCTTGCAAGGCTCTCCAAAGGGTTATTGAAAGGTGAAGAAATGACCGCCTTTATCCATCGGAGTTTTGACATGGTCAAATAAACAGGTAAATGCTTTTCGAGAAACCGCCCTTTCCGGGCGGTTTTTTTGTGCCTTCCCGTTCGGGTAGGATCATAATTTGTATTTTGCCAGGGTGGAAGCTCCCTGGCATTTCTATTTTATGGCCTCCCTGTATATCCTGGCGGGGATTTTGCATTTTGTCTATCCCGGGATGTATGAGCGGATCATCCCCAACTGGATCGGTCCTAAACGAATGGTGGTTTACCTCAGTGGGATCCTGGAAATAGTCTTTGGCAGTGCCTTATTCTTTCCAGCGTATAAGTCCTATGGTCTCTATGGAATTATAATCTTGCTGGTGCTGTTTCTTCCCGTGCATACCCATATGCTCAGGGATTCCAAAGCGGCCATGGGCATTCCTTCCTGGATTCTGCTGCTGCGGATCCCTTTTCAGGGTTTGCTGATCTACTGGGCCTATACCTATTTCTACATGTAGGTAACCAATGAATCAAACCAATTGCCTTTTGTCCAGCTGGCGTTTTAACCAGTAGAGATGAAGCAATCCGAAGAGGCCAAAGGCGAATACTCCTGTGATAAAAGTATTTGAAAGATCCGGCAATTCAATGCCTGGAAATTGTATCTGTGCAAACCATTGTGAAATTGGGGTCCATAAGCTGGACGTTTCGGTAGGATTTTCCGGCAATGCAAAAGGCAGGACACATAGCAGCAACAGGCTAAGGCCAATCAGAACCCAACCCCTGAGGGATATCAGCGGTGGATCAGAAGCCTTTACAACCGATTCAGTCGCTATGGCCGACATAATATCCTCAACCAGGGATTCCGGTGCACGCTCCATGGCGTTGTCCTTAAAGAAGTCCTTAAGTGGGTCATTGGAATCCGTATGTGGGTCAAATTCATTCATAGGTTTTCAATAATTTTCCGGTAGGGCTGCCCTCGAGCATCCCTTTCAGTTTTTCCCTCGCCCTGAACAGGCGAACCTTGACGGTAGACGGACTGACATCCATCAATGCTCCTATTTCCTTCAGGCTCTGTTCCTGCAAATAGAACAGGCTCAATACCGCATTTTCTTCAACAGAGAGGCGTTCCAGCACCCTAAGGAGGATCTCCCGCTTCTCCCTGGATGAAACCTGTAGCCAGGTCGTTTCCGTACCCTGCCCCAGAATGCTTTCCGGTGCTGTGGAAACCATATGACCCGAATTGCGTTTCTCCCGGGCAAGGGCATCGAGGATCTTGCGGTAGGCTACCCGATACAACCAGGTGGAAAACTTTGAATCCCCTCTAAAACTGCTCAGGGATTCATAGGCTTTTACAAAAATATCCTGTGTGGTTTCTTCCGCCAGTTCAGGAGTTCCGAGCATTCGTACAGCAAGGGTATATACCATATGCTGGTACCGCTCCAAAAGGATGGCGTATGAACGGGTATTACCCGCCAGTACTTCCCCTATGAGGTCGGTATCGGAAGCCCGTTGTTGGTTCATATTGCATATATGACGCACAAGAATACCATAAGGTTACATAAAAAACACCAGTGGATGTAACCTTTCCAGAACAAGGTCCGTCTGATGAGATATAAACACAAATTAGATCTTAATAGTTATGGGTGCAGAAGTCATTGTAATGGTCGTTTTTTGGGCGGTACTTTTTGGAATTGCCTACCTCTATTTCTCAACACGGAACAAGGAGCGTCTTGCCTTGATCGAAAAAGGAGCAGATGCCTCCATTTTTGTCCGGGGAAGACAATATACCCAACCCATCTGGAAGGTGTTGATCCTTAACCTGGCACTCCTTCTGATGGGAATCGGGGCCGGGGTGATGCTCGGTGGAATCCTTTCAGATATCGGAGGTGTGGATGAGGATATTGCCATGCCCGGGTCCATCTTCCTCCTGGCAGGAACGGGTTTGTTGATCGGGTTTTTCCTGACCAAAAATATGGATCGGGAAGCATAGCGGTATTTTTGAAATGAGATTAAGCCGTCCTTCGGGGCGGTTTTTTATGTTTTGATATGAGGGCGTCCTTGATTTCGTTGAATATTTGGATCCGATACCCGGCAACTTAGGAGGTAGGCCGTTCCTTGTTGCCCTGGCGTTTCCTGGTTAATGTGGTAAGGCCTATATTTAAACATTAGATAAATCCCTGTGTTTAAACCCGATCCGGTCTCTTGAAAGCAGCAACCATTTACCGATATGGTTCTCCAGAAGTGCTTCAAATTGAGGAACTTCCAAAACCAAAGCCAAAAAATGGAGAGGTCCTGATCCAGGTGGCAGCCTCCACCGTGAACTCGGGGGACAGCCGTTTGCGAAAGGCTGATCCCTTCCTGGTCCGGCTGTTTTTTGGCCTGTTTAAACCCAGAATCAGGGTACTGGGTTCAGCCTTCTCAGGAATAATCGTGGAAACGGGGGATGAGGTTACCCGCTTTAGTGTGGGGGACGCCGTCTTCGGACTCTCAGACCAGGCCTTTGGGGCCCATGCCGAATACCTATGCTTCCCGGAAAACGGTCCAATGGCGAAAAAACCGGATACCCTCCTTCACCCGGTAGCGGCGAGTCTCGTTTTTGGGGGACATACAGCACTCCACTTTTTGAGGAAGGCCGGGGTAAAAGCCAATCAACATATCATGATCTATGGGGCATCGGGTGCCGTGGGTACGTCAGCTGTGCAGCTTGCCAGGCACTTTGGCGCGCGGGTAACCGGGGTCTGCAGCACCTCCAATGTGGAAATGGTACGTAAGCTGGGGGCCGAAGAGGTCATCGATTACACCAAACAGGATTTTAGTAGCATGGATGCCTGTTTTGATCTGATTTTTGAAACGGTGAACAAAAGCTCAGTGCGGGACATGGCCAGATTGATCGCGCCGGGCGGTGTTCTTATTCTGGGGGCCGCAATGATCAAGGGAATGCTGCAGGGTTCCTGGGTGTCTCTAACCCGGGGAATTAAAGTAGTGGGGGGCGTTGCCAAAACATCTGCTCAGGACATGGAGTTCCTGGCGGACCTTGCCGTAAAAGGTGCTTTAACGCCGTTTATTGACCGTACTTATCCCTTATCGGATATACAGGCCGCCCATGCACATGTGGATGGAGGTCATAAAAAGGGGAATGTGGTGGTTCAAATCAAGGCCGATGATCGGGGGTGAGCTATGGAGCGAGCAGTATTATAAATGAGAAAACAGTAACTTATGCCATGTGTTTGCAGGATTCTGGTCTAAATTTATTCCAGGGGGAGGGGGACGCCCCAAAAAGGGATGATTGAATTTAGAACCCCAAATCAATTTACAGTGGAAAAACAAACCCGAAGGCAATTTCTGATAATCCAACTCCTATTTCCAGCGTAAGCCTATGTATGTAAAAAGACAGTACGGATTCTGGATGACCTTTAATTGGTCTAAATGGCCATTCATCCTCGGTGTGCTTTACGGTGCACTGATCTGCCTGACCGCCCACTTCACAGGCCTGAACATTGCACTTCCCTGGGGTCCGATTGGGGTTATCGGTATTGCAGTGGCTTTCTACCTGGGGTTTAAGAACAATAGTTCTTACGACCGAACCTGGGAAGCGCGAAAAATATGGGGGAGCATTGTAAACAACAGTCGGACGTTCGGCGCGGCCACTACCTCCTTTGTGCAGGGCACGGGTGAGGACGCCATAAAAAAAGAACTGATCCACCGGCATATCGCCTGGATGACTGCGCTGAGGCACCAATTAAGGCTTAGCCGGCCATGGGAGCACATAAAAAACAGGGTTAAAGGCCTCTATGCCCCGACGGTCTGCGAGGATTATACCCATAAATTGGAGACGGAATTGGGCCGCTTTCTTGCCGAAGATGAAATAGAGGCATTAAGGGACAAGACCAATAAAGCGACCCAAATCCTCCAGACCCAATCCAAACGTCTTCAGCAGCTGCGTGACGAAGATTATTTCGAAGATTTCCGCCATATGGAATTTCATACCCTGATCACTTCCTTTTATGCGGATCAGGGGAAATCCGAACGGATCAAGAATTTCCCTTTCCCAAGGCAGTATGCCTCTGCCACCATTTGGCTGACCCTGGTGTTCTGTGCCTTCGTCCCTTTTGGCTTGCTGGATATCATGAGCAGGGCGGACACCTGGATGCTCTGGATTTGCCCATTTTTAAGCGGGTTGATTACCTGGGTATTCTTCCTTATGGAAAAGATCGGGGATTATTCGGAAAATCCCTTTGAGGGGACCTATAACGATGTCCCGATCACATCCATCTCCAGGGCGATTGAAATCGATCTCCTGGAAATGCTTGGGGAAAAGCAAATCCCTGAACCCATATCGGACAGGAATGGATTTCTAATGTAGTTCGCTCCATTCCCCGGGAGCAAAGAAATCACTTTAGAGTTGCTTGTATGAAGGTAATTAGCACGAATATCTCAAGGCCCACTACCATCCAATGGAACGGAACAGATCGAATCACCGGGATCTATAAAAAACCTCAGGCCGGCGGTATCTACCTCAGTGCCGACGGCGTTCGGGACGATACGATCGGAAATCCCAAAGTCCATGGCGGCACTCAGAAAGCGGCCTACCTCTACCCAAAGGACCAGTATCCTTTCTGGAAAGCCCAGTACCCCCACCTCAACTGGGAATACGGTATGTTCGGTGAAAACCTAACGGTGGAAGGCATGGATGAAGGCTTCCTCAGGATGGGAGATCTCTTTCAAATTGGTGAGGCCAGGGTTCGCATCACTACCCCCAGGGAGCCCTGTTTTAAGCTGGGCATCCGCTTTTCAGACCAGGGGATCATACAAAAGTTTGTGGACCACGGCTATCCCGGATCATATGTTGCCGTACTGGAACCCGGCTGGGTCCGGCCCGGGGATAATATGGTGCTCATTGAGGCTGCATCCGACCAAATCAGTATTGCAGAGTTCTTCAAGCTTTGGTATGCGGCCCAAAAGGACCCCAAACTTATAGCGATGGCCCTTCAAAATCCATGGCTTGCGGAAAATAAAAGACGACGCCTCAAGCAGTGGCTGGAATAAGTAAAGGGAGCATGCGCTCCCTTTACCAAACCAAACCAACTAAACTAGCCAAACTAACGACTAACCTCAACGGAAGCAGTATAAGTGGCTTCCCCATCCTTAACGATGACGCTGTAGGTGCCTTCGTAGGCCTCTTCAAAATTGAAGGCTTTCTCCACCACCGGGTTCTCCTCAAAATTCTTGAGGTAAAGCAGGCGGTTTTCTTCGTCAAAAACCTTAACGGTAACAGCCTCGCCGTCGAGGTTCAACAGATTGACGAATACCTTTTTGCCACGAGCCTGAACCGCCGGGGCATTGGATTCGACCTTCTTGACTACCCCCGGATTCTCTACGGGATCCGTGGTTACTGCCCCGGCCTTTGCCGTCCCGGCAAAGATCAGTAGGGCTGCGCTCATGTGTTTCCAAGTTGTTTTCATAACATTCGTTTTTAAGATTAACACTTCAAAAGTATGTCGGGAACCTTGGCAGAACTACCTCCTGATTATCCAATTTATGTGATATTTTAACAGGGATAGATGTTAAATTTAGGTTACATGTTAATATAGCACAGGTTTTGGTTAATTTTGCACCATCCACAGGGGGAAACGCTGCGTAATTTTAGCATAGAAAAGGCTTGCTATGAACACTACTACAAAAACAAAACCGGCGTTTGAAGCCATTGCACCGGACTTCGGACATTCCTTTACCTATCAGAAATTCAACGCCCAGAAACCGAACAAGAATAACGTCTGGCATTATCATCCAGAACTGGAACTGGTATATGTGAATGGAGGGACTGGAAGACGCCAGATCGGCAGCCACGTATCCTATTATACGCAGGGAGATCTGATTCTTATCGGCTCTAACCTGCCGCATTGCGGTTTCACCGATGCCAGCACTGGTAACAGCAGCGAATCCGTGGTACAAATGAAAGCGGATTTCCTGGGATCCGATTTCTTTAACATCCCCGAGATGTCCAGGATCAGCAGGCTTTTTGAAAAGGCCAATGGGGGGATTGCATTCAAGGGAACGGCAAAGAAGAAGATCGGTGAAAAAATTGAGATCCTTGAATACAAGTCTGATTTTCAGCGCTTGCTGGCCATTTTGAATATTTTAAATGAACTGGCGACTACCGAGGAATATGAAATTCTTAATGCGGATCACCTTTCCATGGAATTACAATCCAAGGAAAATGACCGGGTCAATACGATATTCAATTATGTAAAGGAACACTATCAGCAACCCATATCGCTGGAGGAAATGTCTGACCTGGTGCATATGACGGTTCCTTCTTTTTGCAGATACTTTAAAAAAGTCACCAATAAAACCTTCGTGCAGTTCGTAAATGAATACCGCCTGGTCCATGCCTCGAACCTGCTCTCGGAAAACAAGCTCAGCATTACAGAAATTTGCTTTGAGAGCGGATTCAATAATTTTTCTCACTTCAATAAATCATTTCGTGCATTTACGGGCATGAGCCCTTCCCGGTACAGGAATGAACTCAAATCAGTAGTTCGCTAATGGAGGACCTCGATATTCAGGGTATTGTAAGCCTGCCGGATGCACGGATATTTTACGATCCCCATTTCCTTCCCGAGAAGGAAGCAGATCTTCTTTTTAAAAAGCTTCTGGAGGAGGTTCCCTGGCAACAGGATGACATTCGGATCTTTGGAAAGACCTATCCACAGCCCAGGCTTACCTCCCTGTATGGAAATAATGGACGCACCTACACCTATTCGGGGATCACTATGCATCCTGCACCCTTTCCACCCGTCCTGCACAAGGTTCAACGTGCCGTGGAAAAAGAGGCAGGCCAGGAATTTACGACATGTCTCCTGAATCTTTATCGGGATGGCAATGACAGCAATGGCTGGCATGCGGACAATGAAAAAGAGCTCGGGCAGAATCCCGTTATCGCATCCCTGTCTTTGGGAGGGGCCAGGGCTTTCCATATCAAACACCGTTCGCAGAAATCGATGAGGTACCGCCTAAAGCTCACTCATGGCAGCCTATTGATCATGAGCGGGGCCATGCAACACTACTGGTTGCATCAAATCCCCAAGACAAAAAAACCGATCGAAAAACGCATTAACCTGACCTTTAGAAAGATTCCCTAGGGGGAAAGGCATCCTCCAATGAAGAATGCGTTGTATTTTTGTGCTATGCAGGAAAATGGCTTCAACCCCAGAGAAACAGACCGGATCATTGAAATGGCATGGGAGGACAGGACTCCTTTTGAGGCCATAACCTTTCAATTCGGGCTCTCAGAAGAGCAGGTAATCGAACTGATGCGTCGCGAGTTGAAACGCAGCAGCTTTAACCGATGGAGGAAGCGGGTCCAGAATAGGAAAACGAAGCATCTGAAACTTCGCAATCAGGAAGTTGGCCGGTTTAAATGCAGCCGTCAGCGCGCTATTAGTGGCAACCGCCTTTCCAAGCGGTGATTGGTGCTACCCTATTCATAAATCGAATTGAGCACCGCTGCCAGGCGCAAGCCACCCAGGAGGAGCTGTTCTTCCACGGTATCCCACCATTTGTAGCTATAGGGATAGGATAGCTTTTCACCTTTTTCCACAGAAGCGTAAACCTCAATGGTGATTTTGCGTATCTCGCGTACCCAGTCCTGCAGGCATCCTTTCTGAGCCTGCTCTTTTTCTTTTCGCGAGAAGCGGGGAAGACTTCTCGCCAGTTCGGTATAACTCATACCATAATCATCGATCATTTGGGAATCCCACACCCTGTGCAGATTCGATCCTCTACCGAACCATTGCAGCTGAATATCATTACCCCCACGATCCTCTGCCCTTCCAATGTGCATGGGCTGGTGAAGGTCTCCCACCAAATGGATCAGCATCTTTAGGGAAAAAACCTTTTCCTCCCGGGAGGATACAGGGTCTTCCAAAATGGCAATGCTCCGCTCTATTCCTGTGATGACATCGCCTTCAGCACTGGGGATAACCTCTTCATACTCCTTGTCAAAGGGAAAATTGACATAGTGCCATGGCGAAAACACGCGGTAATCCGGATCTGATTTGATCGCATCGGCGTAATTGGCCACCTCCGCCAGGGATTCCCCTTCCAATAGCTCATTAATGGCCTTTTGGGCTTTCCTGCTCAAATACTTTTGGGCGACTTCTCCCACTACCCTGTGACCCGTTTTTCCCCAGGGTGGTGCCATGGCGTATACTTCTGACAGAAACAGCGAAAGAATCAACAATAGCAGGAGGCGGATACAGGTGGTTCTCATAGCTCTCAAAATTAAACATTCCGGTTTTAAGGAATTGTTAATTCCAGGTGGCATGGAAACAACGAATGGTCCGTGACAAAAATCCCAAAAAGACGACAGGGTATGGAGGGATACTTTCGTTAAAGGTTATTTAAAACAGATGGTGTTTTGTTTTGGAAAGCATATTTTTGAGGCTGACTAAACCAAAACCATGTCCAAACTTCGCTGGCTGTTGCTTTGCCTGCTTATCCCCGTTATAGCACTTTCCCAAGGTCAGCCGGACAAATCTTTTACGGTAAAATTTATCGATGACGAGATCAATCTTGATGGTACACTGGACGAATATGTTTGGGAAATCGCCGAGGCTGCTGATGATTTCTGGGAATATTTTCCCGTAGACAGTATCCAGGCCCGCCGGCAGACGGAGATCAAGATGCTGTATGATGATAAGAATCTCTATATCGGCATCACCGTGTATACCGCTGGAGAGAACTATGCGATTCAATCCCTTCGAAGGGATTTCCGGGCGGGAAATTCCGACAATATTACCCTCTTGTTCGACACCTTTAACGACGCAAATAATGCTTTTCTTTTCGGGATCAATCCTTACGGAGTTCGACGCGAAGGGCTGGTATCCGGGGGTGGCCTGGACCTGAGGGGCTTTACGATCTCATGGGATGTGAAGTGGAAGGGAGAATCCAGGATCTATGATGACTACTACACCTCTGAAATGGTCATCCCCCTTACCTCTTTTAAGTTCAGGGAAGGAGAAACCAAATGGCGCTTCAACAGCTATCGCTTTGATACGCAATCCAATGAGCAAAGCACATGGGCGCGTATTCCACAGAACCAGAACATTTATGGCCTCACCTTTATGGGGGAAATGAAATTCGAAAAACCGCTCGGGAAGTCAAGGACGCCTATGGCGCTTATCCCTTATGTGGCCGCCTCCACTTTCAATGACCGCGAAAATCGAGAAAATCAGAACGCTTTTAATGTTGGGGGAGATGCTAAGATTTCGATTGGAAACAGCATGAACCTCGATGTGACCATCAACCCGGATTTTTCACAAGTAGAGGTGGATGACCAGGTCACCAACCTCACCCGTTTTGAAGTGGCTTTGCCTGAAAAGCGCCAGTTCTTTATTGATAATATCGACCTGTTTGCAGATTTCGGAGGTTCCAGGGATGCCAATCCCTTTTTCTCTCGCCGTATAGGAATTGCACAGGATACGGCCGGCAATACGATTGAAAACCCAATCATAGGAGGAGTACGACTTAGCGGGAAGCTCAATCCCAAACTCCGCCTGGGTTTTTTCAGCATTCAAACCGAGAAGGATGAGGCAAACGAGATTCCATCCAACAACAATACCATGCTGGCACTCCAACATGTGGTTTTCTCAAGATCCAATATCGGGTTTTTCTATATCAACCGGGCGGCTTTTGGGGACGACGATTTCATTTCCCGGGAGGAACGCTACAACCGGGTAATGGGATTGGATTACAACCTGATCTCGCAGGACAACCTCTGGAATGGCCGGTTTTATTTGCACCGCTCCTACCAGCCGGATGTATCGGGCAAGGATTTGTCCTCAGGTGCCAGCCTGCGATATAACTCCAGATACTGGGGGGGCTTTACGGATTGGGTATATATTGGGGAGAATTTCAGGTCTGATCTCGGCTTTGTCAGAAGGACAGACATTGTTAAAGGATCCAACGGGATCTCCAGAACCTTTTGGCCTGAAAACAGCTATATCAACAACCACAGCTTTCAGTTTTTTGGCCAGACCATCTTTGCGCCAAGCCTGGACATGCAGCAGACCGATTACCGCCTCCAGGGATCCTGGGAAGCAAACTTCAATGACCAGTCTGGAGGGGAAATTCAGTGGCGAAGCCAGTACACCTACCTCTTTGACGACTTCAATCCCACAGGCTCTGACAATGGTCCTCCCCTACCCGCAGATACAGATTACCATTACAACAGTGTTCGGCTGCGCTACAATTCGGACCGGCGGAGGATATTTTCCTACAATGTGTCTAGCACATATGGAGGATTTTTCAACGGTGAGCGGCTCTCCATTGAGGCTGGGGCCAACCTTCGAATCCAGCCCAAGGCGTTTTTGGGCATACAGATGAGGTATGACAACCTCAGTTTCCCGGATCCTTATCCTTCCGCAGACATCTGGCTCATTGTCCCAAGGATAGAGGTTACCTTCTCCAAATCCGTTTTCTGGTCCACCCTGATCCAGTACAGCAACCAGCGGGACAATCTCGGAATCAATACCAGGCTGCAGTGGCGGTTTGCGCCCCTATCAGACCTCTTCCTGGTCTACACGGATAATTACTTTGTCAATACCTTCAGTCCAAAGGTCCGGTCGATCAATCTGAAGTTGACCTACTGGCTGAACATCTGATCGGGACCCCGTTTCGGTTCTTCTTTTTTCGCGTATCTTTTGGCGCAAAACAACCATTTCAATGGAAGCCCCCCTGATAACCAATGACGCTGTCGTTTTTGGCCTCCTGGCCTTGTGCCTGGGACTGATCTTTTATACTTCAGGTATCCGGCATGGATTCTGGAAGAAGTTTTATTCCTGGGTCCCGGCCATCCTGCTGTGTTATATGCTCCCAGCCGTCCTGGCAAGCCTGGGAATTGTCTCGGACGAAACCTCCAACCTCTATTTTATGGCCAGCCGGTATCTCTTGCCTGCGGCACTGGTCCTAATGACCCTGAGCATTGATCTCAAAGCCATTGCCAGGCTTGGTTCCAAAGCCCTGATCATGTTCCTCACCGGTTCTGTGGGCATTATCCTGGGAGGGCCAATTTCCATACTGCTGGTATCACTGATATCCCCCGAGACTGTTGGAGGAAATGATTTTGACGCCATCTGGAGAGGACTTGCGACGATTGCCGGAAGCTGGATTGGTGGCGGAGCCAATCAGGCCGCTATGTTTGAGATCTTCCAGTTCAACCCGGACCGTTATGGGGAAATGATCCTGGTCGATGTGGTCTGTGCCAATATCTGGATGGCAATCCTCCTGCTGGGAGTGGGCAGGAACCAGCAAATCGACCGGTGGCTGAAAGCCGATGCCTCTTCCATTGAGGCCTTGAAAGAAAAGGTCACCGCATTCTCGGAACGCATTACCAGGGTCCCTACCCTGAGGGATTATTTAATCATGACTGCCCTGGCCTTCTCGGCTGTAGGGCTGGCGCATTTGTCTGGTGATTACCTGAGCCAGCAGCTGAGCGAAAGCTTCGAAAGCATCGGCAATCCAAAGAGTTTCCTGTCCTTCCTGGGAGGGAAGTTTTTCTGGATGGTGGTCATTGCCACCCTGGCCGGGATCGGGATGTCCTTTACCAGGGCACGTAATTATGAGGGCGCCGGTGCCAGTAAAATCGGTGGAGTCTTTATTTACATCCTGGTGGCCACCATCGGTATGAAAATGGACCTCAGCCGGGTCCTTGAGAACCCGGGACTCATCTTGCTGGGGCTGATCTGGATCTCAATCCATGCAGGGCTGCTCATCGGGGTTGCCAAACTGATCCGGGCCCCGTTCTTTTTCCTGGCGGTGGGAAGCCAGGCCAATGTAGGTGGAGCAGCTTCAGCCCCCGTGGTAGCTGCTGAATTCCATGCCTCCCTGAGTTCTGTAGGGGTGCTGCTGGCGGTGCTCGGATATGTGGTGGGCACGGGCGGAGCCTTGTTATGCGCCTATCTTATGGAAGTGGCCTCTGCCCTTTAATTGAACCCTGTATATTTTTGAAAAATATCGCATCTTTGGCCCCAAATGTTATGATGTTGAAAAAGCAACTGTATCTGTTAGGATTGCTGTGGTTGGGTGTCGCCTGCTCAGGGGAGGACCCCGCGCTGCTGATGACCGTGGAAGGAAATGTACAGGGCCTGAAGAAGGGCGTCCTGTACCTTCAAACCATCGCGGATAGTTCCCTGGTGAGCATTGACTCCCTGGAAATCAGGGGCGATGGCAATTTTAACTTCCAGGCTATGGTACCTGAACCGGACGTATATTACCTGTATCTGCAGAACGCTGACAATAATGATTTGGATGATCGCATCACGTTTTTTGGCGCACCCGGAACCTACCGGATCGAAACGCGATGGGACAATTTTGAAGGGGACGCCCGTGTAGAAGGTACCCTAATCCATGAAAAGTTTCAAACCTACCGGGAAAATATGTCCCGGTTTAACCTGCAGCAACTGGAATTGAGCAGAGAGCTCTCCCGCCTGGCAATGCCAGTGGATTCCATCAAGGGCGACTCCCTGCAGAACGCCCTGGACCGATCCCTGAAGAGAAGCTATCTCTATGCCCTGAATTTTGCGCTGTCCAATAAAGATTCACAGCTAGCTCCATTCATTGCGTGGGCAGAGGTTTCGGATGCAAACCCAACCTACCTCGATTCGGTCTACAGGTCCCTGCCTCCGCAAATAGCAGACTCCAAATACGGTAAAAAACTAAAGGAATTACTGGAGCAGACGCCCTAGCCTAAGCCATCTTATTCAGGCGATTGACCAATTCGGTGGCGTCTTTTTCCAGGGAAGCCCTGACCCCTTTGAGGTGTGCCTGGCGATCTTCCACTTCCCTTTCATTCACCCGGGCAATAAGGTCGTCAAAGGTATCGATAGCCTGGTCAATGATTGCAGATCCTTCCTTGGAACCTTCCTTCTGATGGGTGTGTTCCATTATATAAACCGCCTCGATAATATCTCCAAGCACGTTGTTGATATCTTTTTTCAGGTCGCGTATACTTGCCATGGACGTTGTTTTGGGACAAAAGTACAACTTCCCGGTTAGATAGGGGTGATTGCGCTTAGATACAGACCTCCAGCAGCTGGCAATGGGTCGTTGAAATGGAAAGGTCCCGCGCTGCCCCAGGAATGAGTACGGTCTCCCCACGCCTAATGCGCACCAGCTCACCGCCCAGGCCTAATTCGGCTTCGCCCCCTACGCAGACATAGGCATGGAAGGACCTCGCATCCTTATACAGCCTGTCTAAAGGGGCTTTAAGGTCCCAAAACACCGTAGTGAAATAAGGGCTTTTAACCATGGGATTATCCTCGTTTGGCTTTGTTGGATAGTGGATCTTAAAATCGTCACGTTTCTGGAAATCGATAGCATCAAGAGCCAGCTCTGTATGCAATTCCCGCAGATTGCCCTCCGCATCCCTGCGATCAAAATCGTACACCCGATAGGTTACATCAGAGCTCTGCTGGATTTCCGCCAGCAGGATACCCGCACCGATGGCGTGAATCTTTCCGCTATTGATAAAGAAAGTGTCCCCCTCCTTTACCGGTTCATAATGCAAGAGGTCGGTAAGCGTGTCCGACTGCAGGGCACGTTGGTATTCTTCGCGATTGGAATCCCGGTTGAACCCAATGATGAGTTCTGCACCGGGGTCTGCCTCCATCACATACCACATCTCCGTCTTGCCAAAGGAATCGTGTCGCTCACGGGCAAGTTCATCTCCCGGATGCAATTGGATGGAGAGGTCCTTGCTGGCATCAATAAACTTGATCAGGATTGGAAATTCAGTCCCAAACCGGTGGATTACTTCCTGACCGAGGAGCTCCTGGGGGTAAACCTCGATCAACTCCTTCAGGGATTTTCCCGCATATGGCCCATTGGCCACTACAGATATATCCCCCGGTACCCCAGACAATTCCCAGCTCTCTCCAACAGCAGGGCCCTGGTCAGGTTTATTGAGGAGGGAATGCAATTTCTGTCCTCCCCAGAGGCGCTGCTTCAGGATTGGCACAAACTTTAGCGGATATATTTCCAAAGCCTATAATTTTTTGAGGGCCTTAAGGGCGCGTCGTACATGCCCCGAAGCCTGAATGCCTTCAAATGCCATGATGACCGTGCCCTGCTTGTCGATCACAAAAGTCTCACGGCCCGGGAGCAGGTTCAGCAGACGATTCTCAACGCGAAACTTCCGCCGGACTTCCTTCCTTGGATCGCTCAGCAAGGTAAATGGCAGGCGATACTTCTCAGCGAATTTACGGTGGGATTTTTCAGAATCCGAACTTATTCCGACCACCAGAACCCCTGCTTCGGTGAAATCCTCATAACTGTCCCGGAAGGCGCAGGCTTCGGCCGTACAGCCCGGAGTAAAATCCTTGGGATAGAAAAAAACTACCAGGGGCTTTTTCCCAATATGATCACGGGAGCGAAACCAATTCCCTTCCTGGTCCCTGAGTGTAAATGCGGGTATGGAGCTTCCTACAGGGAGTCCCATTTACCTGCCTGTATAGGTTACAAAATTTCGTGGGGTTTCGTAGAGCTTTACTTCCAGTTCCTGCTCCTCTTTCAGATGCGGCCTGAGCTTGTTCCAAATGACTACGGCTATGTTCTCCGCAGTGGGATTGAGATCCCTGAATTCCGGAACTTCTTCATTGAGGTTCTTATGGTCCAAGGCATCCTCTACTTCCTGGCGGATCAGGTCCTTCAGGTCTTTCATGTCAATCACAAATCCCGTACGCGGATCGATGGATCCCGTTACGCTCACAATGAGCTCATAATTATGTCCGTGAAAGTGTGGATTGCTGCATTTGCCGAAGACGCGGGTATTCTTTTCCGCATCCCAGTCGGGTCGGTAAAGCCGATGAGCCGCATTGAAGTGTGCTTTTCTGCTTACTTGTACTTTCATTTTATCGATCCTTCGTTTTGTTGAATATAGTCGTAAAATCGATTAAAGATAATTTTAAACCAGGCCGTGTATGCATTCGGATTTGCTTCAAGATCTTTTTTAATGTCGTCCAGGGCCATCCATTTCCAGGAGGCCACTTCCTCCGGGTTGATTTGAGGTTCCCCTTTGAAGTGACCCAATAGGACATGGTCCAGTTCGTGCTCGGTCAAACCGTTGTCAAAAGGTGCTTTGTAAATAAAAGAGAAAAGCTCGGTGAGCTCGGTCTGAAATCCCATTTCTTCCTGAAGGCGTCTTTTACCGGCCTCAATATTGGATTCCCCCATCCTTTGATGGCTGCAGCAGGTATTTGTCCAAAGCAGTGGGGAGTGATATTTCTCCGCTGCACGCTGCTGCAAAAGGGTCTCACCCCGATCGTTCATTACAAATACGGAAAACGCCCGGTGCAAAACCGCTTTTTCATGGGCCTCCATCTTCGGCATGGTTCCCAAAACCTCGTCCTGAGGGGATACCAGAATAACTTTTTCTTCTCTCACAGCCCAAAAATAAGGCCTTTGAATAAGAATTGGGTTAAGGCTATCATAAAATTAAAATGGCCTCAAATCAGAAAAATCTCGGGGATTTGATCTTGCCTCTTGAACGGATAAAATCATAACGCAGGATCACTTCGAAAGAGCCGTCGTTAAAGGCTGTACCCCCTAGTTCAGTAACCTCCCGGTCATAGGCCATTCCGATCAGGAACGAAGGGGAAATATTAAAGCCCACCATCGCACTCAGGGCCGCATCCCACCGATAAGCAGCCCCCATGATGAATCTATCGTTATACATAAAATTGGCGGAGACATCTACCTGCAGCGGGGTTCCCAGGGTCATTTTGGTCAGTAAAGTGGGCTTGAATTTCCAAAGGGGATGGAATTCCCATACATAACCGGTGATAAAGTAAAAATTCATTTGTTCCTTCGCAGTCGAGAGGGCCGATTCATCAAAATGCGTGGTCTCCAGGAAACGCGGCACGGAAAGCCCCGCGTAGAACTTCTCTGTATGGTAGTAGACCCCGGCTCCAACGTTGGGGGATATCCGGTTTTGTATGTCTTGTTGCAGGGTGGCATCCGGATTGTTTGGATCCAGGGTAAGCTCGGAAAAGCGAATATCCAGCAAATGTGCGCTACCCTTTAAGCCAAAACTCAAACGGGCTTCTGCGGCCAGCTGGATGGTATAGGAAAAGTCGGCGTCAAAATAGGTTTCCGAAGTAGGGCCTATCTGATCGTTGACAATTGAAAATCCAAGTCCTACCCCCCGGTATCCAATAGGGCTATGCAGATTCAGGGTTTGCGTCCTCGGAGCTCCCTCCAAACCCAACCATTGCGACCGGTGCAGGCCCGCAATGCTCAGGTGTCCGCGGGAACCCGCATATGCGGGATTAATACTCACGGTATTGTACATATACTGAGTGTACTGGGCGTCCTGCTGGGCCCGCAAACCAGTAAGGAAACCTAAACACAGGATCCCCATACAGAAAAGACTGCGAATCAGGAAATGGATGCTGCTCGGTGACTTCTGCATGTGTGTTATCGGTTTAAGTATATGTATCCAGTGCGTTGCAGCATGGTGCCGTCCTGCACTTCAAATTCGAGGATATAGAAATACGTTCCGGCGGGGAGCTTGTTCCCCTGCGAAACAGTGACCCTTCCGGTGGAAGTACCATCAAAAACATTGCCCTGGGTATTGTAGGCCTGTGTGCTGAACACCAGGACCCCCCAACGGTTGTAGATACGGATGTGGTTGTTCGGGTAATTTTCCAGTCCGGCGATGGTCAGGACATCATAAGAGCCATCCCCATTGGGTGTTACGGCGTTGTAGACCACTACATCGTCTCCACCAATATTGGGGTCGAGGTATTCTGGAATACCATCCCCGTCAGAATCATCATTCGAGAAGATGCCATCCCCATTTAAGTCCTCCTGGGCCGTAGGTGTGCCGTCCCCGTCGTCGTCGAGATCTCTGTAATTGGCCTCACCATCCGAATCGGTATCCGGCAGATTGCTGGTTGGATCGTCGATCTCATCGTTAACATCTGAATCGATGGCGGTCTCGCCTTCATAGCCATCATCCAGACCGTCATTGTCCTTGTCCGAACCAATCAGGCCGACTTCAGGAACCCCATCCTGATCCCAGTCATG
>CBFCWO010000027.1:0-28813 GCA_965601625.1 uncultured Flavobacteriaceae bacterium
GATGGAATAGGATTTCTGGTCATCAAACACAGGGGTCCAGGAAGTCCCCCGGTTGGTCGTCTTCCATACGCCACCGGAACCCACGGCAAGATACCACGTACTGGGGTCCCCCGGGTGCACGGCAATGTCGGCAATTCGACCGCCCATGACCGCTGGGCCTATCCCCCTTAGTTGAAGCCCGGAGGCCGCCTGGGCCAGTGCTTGCGCATCAGCTTTCTGTCCAATTGCTGGGAGGGATAATAACACCAGACAAAAGAGCAGGATTCTTTCAATACCGTTTGACGAACGAATGAGTAGTTTCATAAAGAGGGTTGGTTTAAAATGGGTCAGGACCCAAAGCTAAATATACGCAATGCGGGTTATATGAGGGGTCCAATGCCAAATATCCGCTACAGAAGCCTAATGGTTGGGCCAACTGAGTTCAATGTGTTATTAAAACTCGCAAAAATTGTATTTTGCATAGCCAATCAAACGCCCCCTATGAAGCCCAAAAACGCCGCTGGCCCCATCATTGCAGTGACCCTGATGGCATCCCTTGCCTATGCCATCCTCCGCTATCATATTTTTGGACCCATCCCCTGGAAAGACTTCCCATTCTTTATCCTGAACAAGGGGTTTTCGCTAGGCGCTTTCATATTGCTAACCTTGAACTTTGGGCTGGGCCCTTTGCGAAACCTTGGAGTAAAGGTATCTGAAGGCTGGCTGAACAGCCGAAAGGCACTGGGGATGACGGGGTTTTTGCTGGTGCTTATCCACGCCCTGATGTCTTTCCTATTGTTCAACCCCGCTGTGTATGCAGCGTTTTTTGAGTCGGACGGAACCCTTACCCTTATGGGCGGGGTGAGCATGTTGGGCGGGGTGATCTCCTTCGTAGTCCTTTGGGCCTACAACCTCAGCTTTCAAACCTTCCTTAGGGAAGACCAGGCGTTTATCCGGTTTATCACCTCCCGGGGATTCCTGCTCACCGCCATGCTTTTTGCGGCCATACACCTTTTCTTTATGGGTTATAAAGGATGGATGAACCCTGCCGGATGGCACGGGGGCCTGCCCCCTATCAGCCTGGTTGGTTTTGCTTTTTTTGCCTTGGGGTATGTGATTAACCTCCTGGGGCGGAAATAATTGATTTTAGTATGGAACGGCTTGGAAGGTGTCCTGATCAAGCCTTATCTTTAGACGCCTTATAAATCCTTAAACCACGTGTAAAATGAAGAAAGCATTTCTCATACTTCTGGCAGCCTCAGTGTTTGCCTGCCAGGGGGATCCCCACAAGGCCAATATTGAAGTCGTAAAGAAATATGTAGAGGCTGTGGAAAGCCTTGACTATAACGCCATGGATAACCTTCTGGGAGACAACTATGAAGGGTACGGACCATCGGCCGGGGACACCATCCGCAAGGAAGGGGCCGTAACAAGTTGGAAGAAGAATGTGGAAGACCTCTATGAAAATATCGAATACAGCCGCTCTCAATTTGCCGGAGTAACCATCCCGGATGGTCCGAACCAGGGGGATTGGGTGGCCAACTGGGCCGAACTCAAGATCGATTACCAAGACGGTGAGTCGGCCACCATCTGGGTGAACACCAATTATCAGATCAAAAACGGGAAGATCGTAAAGACCTTTACCTTCTACAACGAAGCAGATGTCCTGGAACAACTGGGATACGTCTTTATCAACCCAGATAATCTTTAATGAAAATGCATAGAACCATGAAACAGATATTGTCACTTTATACAGGTATCTTCCTGGTCATGGGGGTTATTCAGGAAGCAAAAGGCCAGGATACCCTGGCAAGCGGATTCGGGCTTTATGTGTTCCCGGCTGAAGACCAGAGCAAGGAGCAACAGGATGCGGATGAGATGGCCTGCTATCGTTGGGCCAAGGAGCAATCCGGGGTGGACCCGATGAATCCGCCAGATGTCCAGGCTGCCGAGGTTGACCGCTCTGCGGACGGATCAGCAGTGGTAGGGGCTGCCGGAGGCGCCGCTGCAGGAGCTGCTATCGGTGCCATTGCAGGGGATGCCGGGCAGGGTGCTGCCATAGGGGCAGTGGTTGGTGGTCTTCGCGGTCGCAGGGCCAAGCGGGTTGGAGACGAGCGCCAGCAACAGGCGAATAACGCCGCTGCTGCAAACGCAGAAGTAGAACTGATGAATAATTTCAAAAAAGCCTTTTCCGCCTGTATGGAAGCGAAGGGGTATACCGTGAAATAAAGAGTTGGCAGTCGCAGTAGGCAGTAGGCATAATTGTGAACTTCCACACTTCCAGTTTTAATTTAATTTAAGTCTTAATGATGCCATTAAAGCCTAGATTTTGGATTGCCGCAATATTAGGCATCCTGACCATGGGATGCGCGCCCTCGGGTGAATCTGAAACACAACAGACACAGGCAGAACAAAGCCAGGACACTCCCAAAATGAAAATGACCACGGAGATCCCGGATGGCATTGAGAGCCCGAATACAATCCAATCGGAATCCCTGGGTGAACTAAATTTCTTCGATGGAGTACCCCTGCCGGAAACCGCTGATAAGGTCTATGATTATATCGACCTGAACAATGCTGTCAATGCATATGTCAACGGCATCCAAATCGCCTCCATGGAAGCGATGAAACAGGGCATCCTCAGTTTCGGACCGGCCAATACCACCGCGCTCATCTTTGAAGAACTGATGGACTCCAAGGCGCTGTTCCTAACGGCAAATACCACTTCTGTGTATATGATGTCCTGGCTGGAGCTGGGAGATGAACCCATGGTCATCGAAACACCCCCGGATGTCCTCGGGATCATCGACGACCACTATTTTAAGTATGTTGCCGATTTCGGAAGGTTGGGTCCTGACAAGTCCCAGGGTGGCAAGTTCCTGATCGTCCCGCCAAATTACGAGGGTGATTTACCGGATGGTTACTTCGTTTCCAGGGCCAATACCTATGGACACTGGGTGATCTGGAGGGGATTCCAGAAAGACGGAGATCCGAAACCCACCGTGGAATCCACCAAATCTACTTTTAAGATCTATCCGCTCTCCCAAAGGGACAATCCGCCCGCCATGAATTTCGTGAATGTCTCGGGCAAGGAATTCAATACGATACACAAAATGGACGAGCGTATTTTTACGGAAATCGATGCGGCCGTTCAGTCAGAACCCGCACAGGGAGAAAATCCTGAAATTTTGGGAACCCTTGCCGCCATCGGGATCAAAAAAGGAATAGAATTCAACCCGGATCCCCGCATGCAGGGAATTCTGAAGGAAGCCGCCAGGATAGGCAGCGCCATCGTCCGAACGCAAATGGCCAAGCCGCGTTCTGACTATTTATTCAAATTTGAAGGGACACAATGGCTGAACCCGCTGGCCTATAAAAGTTATTTGTTTGAACACGAAGGTGCTAGACTGCTCGATGCGCGCAGTGCCTTTCATTTCTACGCAACAGGGATCACCCCGGCCATGTCCATGAAGATCGTGGGTAAGGGTTCCCAGTATGCGATTGCCTATTCGGATGTAAACGGGAATACCTTCGACGGCAGCAAAACCTATAAATTTACAGTTCCCCCTAATCCGCCGATGAAGGATTTTTGGGCATTTACAGCCTATGACAATCAAACCCGTTCCATGCTGCAAACCGATCAGCAATTCCCTGGGGTAGACAGCAATACGAAAGGATTGGTCCAAAATCCGGACGGTAGTTGGGATATCTATTTTGGGCCGGAGGCTCCGGAAGGATTTGAGAACAATTGGATCCAGACCATCCCAGGAAAGGGCTGGAATACTATTTTCAGGCTCTATGGGCCCCTGGACCCCTGGTTTGACAACGAGTGGTACCCTTCGGACGCCGAGCCGATAGAGTAGTTTTCCTCCATAACTAAATCAAAAAACCCTCCTGCCTTCCAAGTGGGGTTTTTAAGTTAGGAGCGAGCCGTGTATGGCAATTCAGGTGATATGATCTCATTGCTTCATGGCCGATTCAAGCGCCTTTCGGTAGCTTTTATCAAAATTAGCCTCAAGGATTTTGAGTAATGGTAGGTTAGGGTTGTTCGTCATAGCTTCCACCGCCTTAAGATTAGTGTCAAAGTTTTGCCGGTCCTTTTTCAAAAAGGCAACCGTGGCATCCAGATATTCGTTCCACATCATAACGTCTTCCTCCTTGCGGGACTTTTCCATATGCACAACCGCTTTCTTATCCTGACCGTCCATAGCCAGCATTTGGCCTGCATGCCAATGCATCACTTGTCGATTGTGATCTTCCAGTTCCGGATGGTTTTCCAGATAGTGTTCGATCAGGGTTGCTGCGGTTCCAAATTCCATCTGGTTGCTGTAATACCTCCAGCCCCCTTTCATGTCCTGATCAAACGCCTCAAAATCCAGGATCATTAACGAGTCGATGGTACCCTGTTCCAGGGCCTGTCCGGAAAGCGGCATGCCAACCAAGATGCAAAAAGCGATAAAAATTGTATGTCTCATTTCCAGGTTTTAGGCAAAACTAGGGATACATTTCCAAACCCACCTAAAAGGTGTCATGTTTAAAGGGGTCGTCAGAATCCTGCCAAATGTCATAGCAGAGATCTCCCCAAAAGCTTAGCTTAGGCCCAAACAAAGGAGTCAGAACACTGATCAGACCCTTGAATCTCGATTTGCCATGAGTACGAAAACCGCCATGATATTTGCCACCGTAGACGGCCATACCCAGAAGATCTGCAACAGACTGCAACAGGTGCTTAAAGACCAGGACCAGGCCACAGAGGTCATCAACATTGAGGAATTTGATGGAGACCTATCTAGTTACGACAGGGTTATCCTGGGGGCAAGCATCCGTTACGGGGTTCACGACAAAAAGATCGTTGAGCTTATCAATACGCAGCAAAAAACCCTGGAATCCAAGCGGACGGCGTTCTTTTCGGTAAACCTCGTGGCCAGAAAACCAGAAAAGAGCTCCCCGGATACGAATCCCTATGTTGTCAAATTCTTTAAGAAGATCTCCTGGCGCCCGGACATGGTGGAAACCTTTGCCGGTATGCTCGAGTACCCCCGGTATTCGTTTTTTGACCGGACCATGATCCGGCTTATTATGTGGATGACCAAGGGACCCACAGATCCAACTACGGTTAAAGAATACACGAACTGGGAGAAGGTGGAAGCTTTTGGGCAAAGGTTAAGCGCCCTCTGATTCCCGTAGCCGGGTATTTGCCAATGTAAATTTTGTTACTTTTAGTTTGATCTGAACACTTCTTGATTCAGACCCAGGCATGATTCATTTTTTAACACACCAACCCATGAAAACCAGGTTCCTTCATCTAAATCACTTCCTCCTTGCATCCATACTGCTTATCCTGTTCTCCTGTAAAGAGGCAGCCCCAGAACCGGTCTACGGTGAGGCTACTCAGGAGCTGATTGCCATGGTAGATGCCGATCCGGAGCTTAAGGCGATGCTGGAAGCCTCCATCCAAAAGGCAAAACAAGCCAATCCGGACCCGAATACCAACCCCGCCCAGACCCTGGAAGAATACTACGCGTTTGTCTCCTGGGCGGAGACTTCCATGCCCTGGGCACTGCTTAAAAAAGAGGAGTACCCGGAAATTTTCGACAATATCTTCCAGAGCCTGTGCACCTTTTATTTTATTGTAGACCAACCCCTTCCCGAGCTGGAAGGCAAAGGCCTTGTAAACAATTCCCTCCAGTATGCCGAACCCTTTGCCTCATGGCTGGTGACCTTCAGCAATTCCTGGGGAAGCTTCCTGGATACCGAGGCCTCCTGGAATGAAGAATACCTGCAGATGGCCATGAATGACCCAAATTTTGGCCTTCAAAACGGATGGTATGAGGATCCGTCTAACTGGACAACCTTTAACGATTTTTTTACCCGATACCTGAAATCCCCTGATATGCGGCCTATTGCAAGCCCACAAGCAGATTCGGTAGTGGTCTCTTTCGCAGATTCTGAACCCATGGGGGTCTGGCAAATAGATGAAAATTCAAATTTGGTCACCGAAGGGGTGCCCGTCAAAACCGCTACCCTAAAATCCATCGCAGCATTGGTAGGGCCGGAGAGTGCTTACCGGGATGCTTTTGCCAACGGAACGCTGACGCATTCCTTTTTGAACGTGAATGACTACCACAGATATCATTTCCCCATAAGTGGGACGGTGAAGGAAGTACGGATCATTCCCGGGATTAACCCCACCGGAGGAGTGATCTGGTGGGATCAGGAGAACAACCGCTGCGCCTTTAACCCCAGTGCAAAAACAGGTTGGCAGGCGGTTGAAACCAGGGGATGCGTAATCCTGGAGACTCCGGACTATGGACTGGTAGCCCTGCTGCCCATAGGTATGGGTGCAGTGGGCTCTGTGAATTTTGAGGATAGCGTAAGGGAAGGTGTTGAAGTGAAAAAGGGTGATATGCTCGGATATTTTGCCTTTGGGGGCTCCGATTTCGTCATGCTCTTCCAGGAAAATGTAGCCTTTACGCTGGATGCCCCTATGCGGGAAGACGGAAGCTCCTATAAGCACATGCTGATGGGGGAACGACTGGGGTACCTTAGCCCCAGAAACCCCGGGGAATAAAGGCAGCGAACCAGAAATGCAGGGCCTGTAATGAAATCCCATATATGAAATTCCAACTTCCATCGCGAATGATTTTCCGGTAGAACCTGGAACACGCTGCTCGAAATCTGGAATTAAACCGGCGGTTGGCCATCGTAATTTTCAACCCAAAGGGCAGGGCTAAGCTCAATACTATGCATGCATAATATATTACACCTAATCCCTGTGATCCCTTTCAACCCATTGCGTTATGAGTGAACGTGTTAGGTGAATTATAAATCTATGGGAGATCCGACCCCCTTTAAATAATATCCAGCCGTTCTCACCTCCCTTGGACATCCCAATAATTATTTCAAGTCAGGTGAAGTGAACCAGGCCGTACCTATCTTTATCAACAGAATCATTCCCTCAGAATACAATTTGTTGCAATCGGTGCATTTCCCGCATACGCACTTTGCCAGATTCTATTCAAAACCAGTATCTGACGAGCTCAATGCTTTGAAATTGGGCAGGGGGCTAAAATCCTACTCATGAGTGACTATGTAAACAATAAAATCATTGGATCTGGATCATACATCCCATGCCAGCGGGTGGGGAATGAAGCTTTTCTCGAAGCGGAATTTTACGAGACTAATCAGCAGAAGATTACTAAGGCCAATCAGGAGATCACGGATAAATTCTTTGAGATTACCACCATAGAGGAAAGGAGGTATGTGAAAGACGATCTGAATACCTCTGATATTGCCGCCATGGCCGGGGCAGATGCCCTGGCGGATGCCGGCATCGACCGGGAATCCCTGGACTATATCATTGTGGCCCATAATTTCGGGGATGTGAAGCAAGGGGATACTCACTCGGACATGGTACCCAGCCTTGCCGCCCGTGTAAAACACCAGCTGGAGATCCGCAACCCGAATACCGTAGCCTATGACATGATCTTTGGTTGCCCCGGTTGGCTGGAAAGCCTGATCCAGGCGCACTATTTCCTTAAATCCGGAGAAGCCAAACGCGCATTGGTTATTGGTGCCGATACGCTCTCGCGCATCTTTGACCCCCATGACCGTGATGGAATGCTTTATGCAGACGGCGCAGGGGCTGTAGTGCTGGAGGCACAGCAAGAGGAACAAAAGGCGGGTATTCTCGCGCACAAGACACGCTCGGATACTCTGGAGTATTCCCAAATGCTCTATATGGGGCCTTCCTATAAGCCTGCAAACCAGCATCCCGATGCCCTGTATCTGAAAATGCATGGCCGTAAGCTCTATCAATATGCCCTGGAAACCGTTCCCCAGGCTATAAAAGACTGTCTGGACAGCACGGGTATCCCCCTGGGGGACATCAAAAAAGTGCTGATCCACCAGGCCAACGGCAAAATGGATGACGCTATCCTGGAGCGGCTTTTTGCGCTATATGGAGAAGAAAAGGTTCCGGAAGGTATCATGCCCATGACGATCTCCTGGCTGGGGAACTCCTCTGTAGCCACGGTACCCACCTTGTTGGACTTGCTGCGGAAGGGCAAAATGGTAGATCACGAGCTCAACGAGGGAGACGTTGTGATCTTTGCCTCCGTCGGGGCGGGAATGAATGTCAATGCCATGGTATATCGGATGTAAGGAACGCAGAGGGCAGCGGGTTTCTGTTAGGAAATACAAAATTCCGATTAGAAGTTCGGTCCTGTAAATTTTTGCTGCATACTTGTTTTTAATTCCCTCAGGGTGAAGGAGAATTCACAGCGCTTTTGTAATTTTCGTACACCATGAAGGCCTTTTTTCCCGCTGAATCCATACACAGTTCTTTATTATCCGTAATCCTTCTGTGCTGCCTTATCCAAAAAACCCGGGCCCAGAAGCTGGCAGAGATTCCATTTAACCTGCATGAAAATGTGATCTTCTTTAAAGCCACCCTCAATGGATCCCATGAGCTGAATTTCATGTTTGATTCGGGGGCAGGGATCACCGTGGTGAACAGCTCGGTGGCCTCCGAACTGGATCTCCATTACACAGGGGAATCGGTGATTTCCACTGGTGGCCGGAAGGTGACCGCCAAAACATCCACTGGGAACTCCCTCCAGATCGACAAGATCCGACTTGAGGACCTTTCCCTTGAGATCCTCAATTTGGATCATCTTTCGGAATACTTCAATACCCCGGTGGAAGGGATCATAGGGTATGATCTTTTTTCCCAATACATCACAGGGATTCAGGCAGATGATAGGGTTTTACAGATCCACCATTCCCTGGAAGGCGTGGATCTTTCGGAATGGAAAGAAACTGCTTTGATAAAGCTTGGAAATAACAAAGTAGCTATAAGCACCGGAATGAAATCCCGGGATGGGAGGTATCAGAACTACATATTGACCCTGGATACGGGGGCACCGGATCAGATCCATTTGTCGCCCAAAACCCTTGAGGACCCCAATCTGGAGCTGAAGATCATGAATAAGCGGGTAAGGGGATTCTCCGCAGACACTACCATCACTGAGAATTTACGAGGAAAATTGAAAGGGGTCTCCCTGGCAGGCAAGTCATGGAAGAATGTACAGGCGATAATACCTCTGGACCCAGTTACAATTAAAGCCTTTGGACCTGATTCGTCACATGGCTTTATAGGACAGGAATTGTTGTTGGATTTTAATATGATCTATGACTATAAAAACAAACGGTTTTACCTGCAGGAACGGAATTAGCACCAAATGCGCCATGCGGCCTGCATGGGCAGGTTTCACCACCTTGGAACAACCAAATAGCATCATTATGAAAAAGACTATCCTGATCCTGCTAACCGGCATCTGCCTGTCCTGTCAGAATAAAAAGGATACCAGCCTGCAATCCTCTCAAGCATTAAGTATGGCTCTGGATTCGCTGACCACAGAGCTTTCGGAGCTATATGAAACGGGATATATCAACGGATTTGGGGTCGGGATCGTCAATAAAGACAGCATCCTCTACGCAGGCGGGATTGGTTTTGCGGATGTAGCGTCCGAAAAACCCTACTCAGGGGCTACCCTCCAGAACATTGGGTCGGTATCCAAGACCTTTATCGGGATTTCCCTGTTGAAGGCCCAGGAGCTGGGAAAACTCGACCTGGACGATCCTGTAAACGACTACCTTCCATTTGATGTGGGCAACCCGTATTTTCCCGAGGACCCCATCACTCTCAGGCAACTGGCCACCCACACTTCGAGCATCCTGGACACGGAATTCTACGACAAGAAATCCTATCTCCTAAAAGAAGCCAAAACTGCAGCCGACACCCTGGAGATGAACGAAGATTTTAACCCGCCGGAGGCACGGATCCCCATGATGGAATTCCTTGAAAATACGCTATCTAAAGAAGGTGAATGGTATAGGGAAAGCGGATTCCTGGAAAAAAGGCCCGGAGAATTGTTTGCCTATACGAATGTAGGGGCCACCCTGGCCGCAGCTGCACTGGAGACCGCTACCGGAATGAGCTTTAATGCCTTCGCCACCCGGCATATCCTGGAACCCCTGGGTATGGATGCCTCCGGTTGGTCCTTTTCAGATATCGACCTGGGGGCGCATTCCACCCTTTATGCCAATATAGACACCCCCCTCCCCTATTACTCCCTGATCACCTACCCGGACGGGGGCCTGATCTGCAGCCCTGAAGACCTCAGCAAATACCTCAGGGAACTCATCAAGGGCTATTCGGGGGAAGGGACCCTGCTCTCGAAGGAAGGATACCGGGAGCTCTTCAGGCCTCAGCTGGATGCCAGCCACCTGCCGGACCGGGATACGGAGAACGACTTTGATGACGAATACAATTCCGGCATCTTTATGGGCTTTACGCCGAAAGACTATGTAGGCCATACCGGAGGGGACCCCGGCATCGCCACTTTTATGTTCTTTAATCCACAGACCCATTCGGGGCGGCTGCTGATGATCAACACCTCCATCGTCAGCCAGGAAGGGGTGGATCAGTTCTTTGGCATATGGAACACCCTTATTGATTATGAAAGCCGCCTTAATGAGCTAACAACAAACAAATGAAGAAAATCGGACTGATCGGCGGGATGAGCTGGGAATCATCCCTGGTCTATTACAAGCTGCTCAATGAAAAGGTGCGGGAACTCCGCGGCGGTTTTCACTCCGCCCGCTGTATTATGGAATCATTGGATTTTGCCCAGATTGAATCCCTGCAACACCAAAACGACTGGACTTCCCTGAACAAGTTAATGGCGGAAGCCGCCGGCAACCTTGAAAAAGCAGGGGCGGACCTCATCGTATTATGTACAAACACCATGCACCTGTGCCAGGAGGCCATCCGGGAGGCGGGCTCCATTCCCTTTTTGCATATCGCATCAGCCACGGGCCAGCGGATCGTAGAACAAAAACTTAGGACCGTAGCGCTTTTGGGTACAAAATTCACCATGGAGAAGGACTTCTACAAGCAGGTCCTCGCCGATGAATTCGGCATCCAAACCCTGGTCCCCAACAAACCACAACGGGAGGAGGTACATCGCATCATTTACAAAGAGCTCGTACACGGCCAGGTGCGGGAGGATTCCCGCAAGACCTTTCAAAAAATCATCAGCAACCTGCAGCAAGATGGAGCTGAAGGGGTCATTCTTGGGTGTACCGAAATTCCCCTGCTGATCAAACCGGAAGATGTAGAAATCCCCGTTTTTGATACCACTGCCATACACGCAGAGGAAGCAGTGCGTCGGGCACTCCTGTAGACAAAACAAATGTGGGATTGGCGGATTTAATGTATCTTTCTATGGCCTATCCAGGCGCTACAAACTAAAAGTTATATGAAGCTATTCCGCCAGGGATTACTCCTCTTTCTCACCACTATTTCCCTAAATGCTCAGGATATCACGGGCTCCTGGAACGGAGCGCTTCAGGTGCAGGGCATTTCGCTCAGGCTTGTGCTTCATGTGGAAAGTGCCAACGATGGTTATACGGGAACCCTGGACAGCCCGGATCAGGGAGCCAGGGGGATACCTCTCAGTGCAGTGAACTTCCAGGCTCCCAGCCTCACTTTCGAGATCGAGCAACTCGGGGCCTCGTATACAGGGGAATGGCATTCAGACGAAACCATCCAGGGCACCTTTACCCAAATGGGGCAGTCTTTCCCACTCAACCTTTCGAAGGGGAGTGTGGAGCCCCCAAACCGCCCTCAGGAACCCAGGGAGCCCTACCCCTATACCTCAGAAGAAGTCCGTTTTCCTAACCCGGTTGATGATATAGAGCTGGCAGGAACCCTTACCCTTCCTCCGGGAAAGGCAAAACCCGCCGCAGTTGTGCTGATCTCCGGCAGCGGGCCTCAGGATCGAAATGAAGAGGTCTTCGGTCACAAGCCCTTCCTGGTGCTGGCGGATCACCTCACCCGCCAGGGCATCGCCGTTCTCAGGTATGATGACCGGGGAACCGGAGCCTCTACCGGCAACCACGCTGCCGCCACCTCAGAAGACCTGGCCCGGGATGTGGTCAGCGCCGTGGAATTCCTGAAAAGCAGGGATGATATAGATATTGAAAAAATTGGCCTGATAGGCCATAGTGAAGGTGGGATGCTGGCCCCCATGGTAGGCGCTGAATCCAAGGATATCGCCTATATGGTCTTGCTGGCCGGGCCGGGAATCCCCGGCTATGATATCCTGATGCTGCAGACAGAACTGATCCAAAAAGCCAACGGGGTTTCCGGACCGGCATTGGACCTGGCCATGCAAAGCCTGAGTGGTATCCTGGAGGTGATTCGCAAGGCTGAAGACCCATCCAGCCTCTCCGAGGATCTCAAAACCCACCTAATGCAGGCCCTTGAGGAAAATCCGGCCATTCTTCCCGAAGGAATGGAAGCCGAAGCCCTGGTGGATTCACAGGTAAAAGCATTTGGCACGCCCTGGATGCATTATTTTATTTCTTACGAGCCTGCCCCCACCCTTAGAAAAGTAAAATGTCCGGTCCTCGCACTTAACGGGGAAAAGGACCTGCAGGTGCCCCCTGAGGAAAACCTGGCGGCCATTGAGAAGTACCTCAAGGAAGGTGGGAATACCTCGGTGGCTACGCGCATCCTCCCCGGCCTGAACCATTTGTTCCAGGAATCTGAAACGGGCGCCCCTTCGGAATACAGTTCCCTGGAAGAGACTTTTTCACCAGTAGCCCTGGATGAAATAACCCAATGGATACTGAGCCAGACCGAATAGATCTGAGTCCCTTTGAGAAGTGACCCTATTTATGATTCTCCTGACTTTTTTTTTCGGGGCAGCCGCTTGGCCTCTTTAAGGCTCTTATGGATAATCCACTCCAGCTGCCCGTTGACACTCCGGAATTCATCATCCGCCCATTTTTCGACCTGCTTAAATAGCTCTGGGTCGATCCGCAATACAAAGGATTTGCGTTTGCTCAAACCCATCAGGAATTTAACGTCCCGGCGTTGACCACGGGCACTGCTTCTTTATCCCCGCAAAGGACCACCATGAGGTTACTTACCATAGATGCTTTCTTATCCTCATCGAACTCGATGATCCCGTCCCTGCTAAGCTGCTCCAATGCATCCTCCACCATGCCTACAGCGCCTTCCACAATCTTCTTCCTGGCTGCCACAATGGCCACGGCCTGCTGCCGCTTCAACATGGCATTGGCGATCTCCGGGGCATAGGCCAGGTAACCAATACGCGCTTCAATAACGGTGATTCCTGCAATAGCGAGGCGTTCGGTGATCTCGACCTCCAGGGCTTCATTGACTTCATCCATGCCGGAGCGCAGGGTGAGCTCGGCCTGTTCATCGTCAAAATTATCATAGGGGTAAGACCCCGCGAGCTTTCGCACAGCCGCATCTGTCTGTACCCGGACGAATTCCACGTAATTATCCACTTCAAAGGCCGCCTTGAAGGTGTTATCCACCTTCCAGACCAGGATGACGTTGATCAGGATCGGGTTTCCTATCTTATCGTTGACCTTTACCCGCTCACTGTCAAAATTCCGGGCACGGAGGGAGATCTTCTGCCTGGTATAAAACGGATTCGCCCAGAAGAACCCATTGTCCTTGACGGTCCCCTTATAGGCGCCGAACAACACCAGCACCTTGGAGCTGTTTGGATTTACGATAAAAAACCCACGCATAATCAGGATCATCAAGGGTGCACCCAGCAGATACCAGGGGTTTGCGGTCATGACCAGTGCAGCTACCGTTCCGACGATAACCAAAAGAAGTACCAGCAACATCAGATACCCGCTGGTGGTCGTAATTTGTTTCTCTGTTTTCATTATAATACTTATTTGATATCATAATGATACTAAATATTTTTTAAATATGCAAGCCTGTGACGATAAATCGTTCTCTTTTTCATTTCTTGTTTCCCGTATCTTTACTACAAATACCCTGAGCGGATACAATTAAGAATGAGCCTTACCACCAAAATCATCCTCGCCCTCATTGTGTTGCACTTGCTGTTGGGCTTTGGCTGGTTGCTCTATAAACTCTCGCCAAGGAAAGAAGACCAAAAAGATGATCCGAAAGCTGGAACACCAGAAGACTGAGGTGTCCGAAGCCATACGCCGTGTATTCCGGGTATCCTACGCCGTGGAAGCAAAGCTTTTGAATGCCACCGATTTTCCACCCCTGAAGCGTCCGCTGGAAGGGTTTACGGAGTGTGCCAATGATTTTTATGGTTACTTCCAAAATGATGTCCTGGCCGGCGTTGTGGAGGTGGACGATTCAGGTCCCGGCACTCACATTCAGAGCCTGGTGGTGGATCCGGACTATTTCCGCATGGGGATCGGAAGCGCTTTGGTAACCATGGTCCTGGAAACCTATGATTCAGAAAAGTATACCGTAGAGACCGGCCTGGCGAACGGCCCGGCGACGGAGCTCTACCTGAAACATGGTTTCCGCAAAACCGGGGAGTACGATACGGACCACGGGGTGCGGAAAATACGCTTTGAGCTTAGGAGAAAAGGGGTGTCCCCGGGTTGAATACGGGTTATCTGGAACTAAAAAAAATTCCGTGAAGACTACTCCACGGAATTTATTTCTTAAAGGATTGCATGAACGCTTCCTTCGATTACTATTCAAAAGGCTTGAACTTGAATTTCTGCCCGCCCACGGAGGCATCCGCCATCAGGCCACCTTTGGTGTGGGTAAATACGGCCACCCCATCCCGGTACTTGGCATTCATACTCGCCCCTGATTTTACTGCAGTGGCCGACACGCCTGCGGCAAATTCAAATTTACCCTCCTTGAACTTGTCGACATCTGCTTTTTTCTCAAAGAAGATGACCTCCATCAGGGCTTCGCCTCCCGCCTGCAACCCGACATTCAGTTCCTTAAGGCTGGCCACGCCAATCTTTTTGCCATATTCATAGAGGATACCATTGCCTGACGCCCCGCCAATGATCAGACCTCCCTTTCCCACATTTGGAAAAACGGCACACCCGGCGGCCTTGTCAAAATACTCCTTCAGGCCAGGATCCGCTTTCAGCATTTCGGCCACAGCGGCATCCGCCTCTTTGATTAGTTTTTGTTCTTTGTCACTTTGGGAGAAACCTGCTGTACTCACAATCCCCATAAGGAGAAACAAAGCGATCAATCTTAATTTTTTCATCAGTTCCTGGTTTTAATTAATAAGAGGGTTTAAGGTAATGAATTGAACCCAGAAAACAGGTAGTTTTCACCTTCAAATTCCCGTTATTATGTTTTGTTTTCGTTAAATCATATCCGGCATTACAGATTGATAGTCAGATGCCTTAGCAATACGAAAGGTTTCTGTACCTTGTATGGAGAAAAACCATTAATACGCATAGGATGATCATTCAAATTGTGAAATTAAAATCCAACCTGGATGAAGGGAGCTTGCTGGAGCGCGCCCGTGATCGCGAGCCTCAATTCCGGGCCATTCCCGGCCTGCTGCAGAAATACTACGTGAAGATGGGTTCCCCCGGTGAATACGGAGGCATCTACTTATGGGATTCCAGGGAATCTATGGCGGCTTTCCGCACCTCAGAACTTGCGGCCAGCATCCCGGCCGCCTATGAGGTCGTTGAAGCCCCGGACATTCAGGTACTGGATGTGATGTTCAAATTACGGGAGTAGCGCATTCCTCAGGTCAAAAGCCTGCCCAGGCCGATCCTGCGGAAATACTATTGTGGTATTCATGTCTTTGTAACCTCGGGGCAATGTGCTCCGTCACATACCCTAAAGCGACAAACTCATGAAAAACCTTTTTTACAATCCCTTTGCTGGACGCATCAGGGCCGGGTGGCGCATCCTTATATTTTTAGCCCTCTTCTGGGTTTTGGCCGCAACATCCCTGGTGATCAAACCCCTGTTCGGCAATCTGACCAAAAGGGAATACCTTTCAAATTACAGTCTGATCATCGTATTGATCCTCGCTGTTGCAGCCACTGTAGCGGTATGGTTCTCCAGAAGACACCTGGACAAAAAGTCCTTCCGGTCACTGGGTCTGAAGATCTCTAAACGAAGTTGGATGGACTTAATCTTCGGTTTCTTTCTAAGCGCCCTGATGGCGGGAACATTTCTGCTGCTCACCCTGCAATTCGGATTGGTTGAGATTACAGGATTCAATTGGGGAACTACTACAGAAGGCATTGCAACTCCTATTGGATTCACCGGGATGATGCAATCCTTTACACTTGCCACCCTTCTCCTGCTATTCCTGGAACACCTCATGGTTGGTTACTGGGAGGAGCTGGTCTTCCGGGGGTACCTTTTTCAAAACATAACGGAAGGGCTGGGTCTGATACCGGCAATCCTTATCTCATGCCTCCTGTACGGCAGCATTCACTATCTGAACCCAAATGCTACTTACCTGTCCTCCATCATAATAATCCTCTTCGGTTTTTTGCGGATCTATGGATATCTCGCTACCGGCATGCTCTGGCTATCGATCGGCATGCATATCGGGTGGAACTTTTTCCAGGGGCCGATATTTGGATTTGCGGCCAGCGGTCATCAAAAAGCCACCTGGCTGGAATTGAACTTTTCTGGCCCCGACTGGCTCAGCGGCGGATCCTTTGGACCAGAAGGAAGCCTGTTGATCATCCCCATTGTGCTGCTGGCGCTTTGGATCATGAAAAAGTGGAGTCGGCGCGGTGAAACCGCCTATAAGGTGCATACTTCCATCAGCTAATATGTCAGGGAAATAAATAGCTATTCAAAGATGGTAGCTGACTTTCCAATTACCAATGGCAATCTCCAGCTTTGCTGGTTGGCAATACACAGCCATGGCCTAAACCTTTGAACCTTGAACCTTGAACCTTGAACTTTTAGGATAACTAACGTTTACCCTCTGCCTACTGCCACTGCGTACTGCCCACTAAAAAAAGGTGACCCGTCACCGGGCCACCTTCTTCATATAGGTCTAACAGGTTTCTTCTGAAACTACTTCAGGTCAAAGCGATCCAGATTCATTACCTTGTTCCAGGCCTTCACAAAGTCAGCGACAAATTTCTCTTTGGAATCGTCACTTCCGTAGACTTCAGCCAGGGCACGCAACTCGGTGTTGGATCCGAAGATAAGGTCTGCCCGGGTTCCAGTCCATTTCAGCTCCCCGGTCCTGCGGTCCCTGCCTTCGAATACTTCCTCGTCTGCATCTACAGCTTTCCATTCAGTGCTCATATCCAACAGGTTGGAGAAGAAGTCGTTGGTCAGGGTTCCAGGCCTCTCGGTAAAGATTCCGTGACTGGAGCCGTCGAAATTTGCGTTCAATGCCCGCATCCCTCCTACCAGCACGGTCATCTCTGGCGCAGTCAGGGTCAGCAGTTGTGCCTTGTCTACCAGCAGTTCCTCGGTTTTTGCCGTAAACTTCTGCTTCAGGTAGTTCCTGAAGCCATCCGCCATGGGTTCAAGCCATTCAAAAGATTCTGGATCTGTCATGCTTTCAGAGGCGTCAGTCCGGCCCGGCTGGAAAGGTACTGACACGTTGTGACCGGCATCCGCAGCAGCTTTTTCAACAGCTGCACATCCTCCCAGGACGATCAGATCCGCTATAGAAACCTTCTTATTGCCCCCTTGGGCACTGTTGAAATCCTTCTGTATTTTGGTCAGTGTATCCAATACCTTTCCTAGCTGTACAGGGTTGTTTACTTCCCAGTGAACCTGAGGTTGCAGACGGATACGGGCTCCATTGGCACCCCCGCGGTAATCCGATCCCCTAAAAGTAGAAGCCGAAGCCCAGGCTGTACCAACCAGTTCCGGGACCGATAAACCTGAAGCCAGAATAGCCACCTTCAGACTTTCAATATCGCTCGAATCGATGGTTTCATAATCCGCTGCAGGAACCGGATCCTGCCAAACCAGGTCTTCTGAAGGTACTTCAGACCCCAGGTAGCGGGATTTTGGCCCCATATCGCGGTGGGTCAGCTTAAACCAGGCTTTTTGGTAAGCCTCCTTGAACTCCTCCGGGTTTTCCAGGAAATGCCGGGAGATCTTCTCATAGGCCGGGTCCATCCGCAGGGAAAGGTCAGTGACCAGCATAAACGGGTCATTCATTTTATTCGGGTCGTGTGCATCCGGTACGGTCCCAGCCCCTGCTCCATCCTTTGGCTTGTACTGCCAGGCCCCTGCCGGGCTTTTGGTCAGTTCCCATTCGTAGCCAAACAGGTTCTCGAGGTATTTATGGCTCCATGCGATGGGTGTATCCGTCCAGGCACCTTCCAACCCACTGGTAATGGTATCGGAACCTTTTCCGGTGCCGAAGTTGCTCTTCCAGCCCAAGCTCTGCTGCTCGATAGATGCTCCTGCGGGCTCCGCTTCCAGGTACTCGGCATCGCTGGCGGCCCCATGGGTCTTCCCGAAGGTATGCCCTCCGGCGATCAGCGCAACGGTTTCGTAGTCATTCATGGCCATCCGTCCAAAGGTCTCGCGAATATCGTGAGCAGCCGCTACCGGATCCGGATTTGCGTTGGGCCCTTCCGGATTCACGTAAATAAGTCCCATATGGGCAGCTCCCATTTGTTTTTCGAGCTCCCCGCTTTCGCTGTAGCGGTCCTTGTTACCGAGCCACTCGGCCTCAGAACCCCAGTAGATATCTTCCTCAGGCTGGTAAATGTCTTCACGCCCCCCTGCAAATCCGTACATGGGAAGCCCCATGGATTCATGGGCCACATTTCCGGCCAGGATGAGCAGATCTGCCCAGGAGAGCTTCTTTCCGTATTTCTTCTTGACAGGCCATAACAACACGCGAGCCTTGTCCAGGTTGGCATTGTCCGGCCAGCTGTTGAGGGGGGCAAACCGTTGAGCCCCGGTCCCGCCGCCTCCACGGCCGTCAGCGATTCGATAGGTGCCTGCAGCATGCCAGGCCATCCGGATAAAGAAAGGTCCATAGTGACCGTAATCGGCAGGCCACCAGTCCTGAGAATCGGTCATCAGGTCCGTAAGGTCTTTTTTGACAGCCTTTAGGTCAAGGCTTTTGAATTCCTCGGCATAATCAAAATCCTTCCCCATGGGATCGGCCAGCTCGGAATGCTGGCGCAGGATGTTCAGGTTGAGTGCGTTGGGCCACCAGTCGCGATTGGTGGTTCCTCCTCCGGCTGCCTGCTTAAGTTCCCCGCTCAGAAACGGGCATTTACTGACATCGGTTGAAGATGATGAATGTGGGTTGTTTTCCATGGCTTACTAATTAATTTTATATGAGAAGTCTAACAAAATAACAATAAATAAAGCTTATAAACCTGATCTGGGTCATTCATAAAACTTATTCAAAAATAGGTTCCCCCTATGTCTTTTGAACCGTCTCGAAAAGCTATTAAATTTACTAAAAAATCAAGGGGTAAAAAAGGGAAAAACATTCGGTTTTAGAGGCAATATCTACTTCTTCAAAAGAGCCATTTCCGGCTTTACCACCTATACAAAAATCCGTACCTTCCCCCGAAGTTGAGTGCACAACCGAAGTCCTATGCTGGTTAGTCTATCCGAAGAAATCCCAAATTGGATACTCCTGGGTGCATTCCTGACCTATCTGGCGGTCCTGCTTTATACTGTTTACCGGATCATCATGGATACCCAGTCCGCGGCAAAGACCCTGGGTTACCTGCTGCTGCTTATCCTCCTGCCCATTCTTGGGATCGTCATATACTACTCTTTTGGCGTGGATACCAGGCACGGCAAATCCAACCGGGAACTTGCACAGCAATACCGCGTTGTTTCGAAAGATTTCATGGATTACCTGTACGATCCCTCCGAGGATGGGGACCCTTCATACCCTGAAGAATTAGGCCACTTTACCGAAATGGTGCGCCTTGTAAAATCCCTGGGATATGAAAGACTCACTGCAAACACCTTTCATTTGCTTTCCAACGGGGAGGAAAAATTTCCCGAAGTCCTGAAAAGCCTGGAGGCGGCCACCAAGTATATCCACATGGAATACTACGCCTGGGAAAATGATGTTCGCGGAAATCAGATTAAGGACGTGCTTATCAGGAAGGCCAGAGAAGGCATTGCCGTGCGGGTGCTGTATGACGATTTCGCCAGCCGGGTAATCCGCAACAATATCGCCAGGGAATTGACTGAGGCAGGGGTACAAATATATCCGATCATTAAGGTAAGGATCCATAAACTTGCCAACCGTCTCAATCACCGGGACCATCGCAAAGTGATCGTAATAGACGGGAATACCGGATTCATAGGCGGGATCAACATCTCTGACCGATACGACAACTCCATCGATACCGGCCTTTACTGGAGGGACACCCATGTGAGGATCACCGGCCCGGGGGTGATGAACCTTCAAAGGCACTTCGCTGTGAACTGGAATTTCTGCCAGCCGGAGCAAATTGCGTTACCCGATTCCGTTCCTTCGGACGGGAAGACTACGGATCCGTCAGCCATCCGCGCCCATTCGCAAATCCTGGCCGGAGGACCTTTCTACAGGCAACCCAATATCATGCTCGCCTATTCCAGGCTATTTACCCTGGCCAAGCAAAGACTCTACATCACCAATCCCTATTTTATCCCGAACGATACCATCATGGACGCCCTGAAAAAGGCTGCCCTGAGCGGGGTGGATGTACGCTTGTTGCTGCCGGCAAAATCGGATTCAGCCCTGGTGGGAGCAGCGGCCCGATTTTATTTCCGGGACCTGCTGCAGACGGGTGTTAAAATATACCTTTACAAAAAGGGTTTTGTGCATGCCAAGACCGCAGTGGCTGATGGATATGCCAGTGTGGTCGGCACGGCCAATATGGATATCCGGAGTTTCGATTTAAACTTTGAAATCATGTCCCTGATATATGGAAGCCAGTTCGCCGGGCAGATGGAACGGGCATTTTTAGAAGACCTGAAGGATTCGGATCAAATAGATCTGTCGGAATGGCTTGCCCAGGGCAGGCTTAAATTCCTCACCTACGCCATTGCCAGGCTGGTTTCTTCATTCCTGTAATCTATGGTTAAAGCTGATATCCTGATCATCGGCGGGGGCCTTACGGGGCTCACCCTGCAGTACTTGCTTCGAAATGAAAAGCTAAAAGTGGTGGTGCTGGAAGCCAGGGAGCGGCTCGGGGGGCGCATCCACACCAAAGAAACCCCTTCAGGAGCTACTATTGAAATGGGTGCCACATGGCTGGGGCCTAAACACACCCGGTTGAACACCCTGCTGGCGGAACTGGATCTCGATATCTTTCCCCAGGTACTGGGCAGGAGGGCCATTTATGAATGGATCTCCACCAGTCCGCATCAACTGGTTGAACTTCCAGGGAACGAGGAACCGAGTTACCGGATCCGCCGGGGCAGTTCAGCCTTGATTCGGAAGCTTGGGGAGTTTTGCAACCCGGAAAGACTGTTTACAGGACAGGTTGTTGAAACGATCCGGCAATCCGAAGATGGAATTCAGATAACCACTGACCGGGAGACCTTTACGGCAGAACGGGTCGTTTCCACCCTCCCCCCCTATCTTTTGAAAACCCGGATAGCCATCACGCCTGAACTGCCTTCTGAACTTCAGGAGGTGATGGAGCACACCCATACCTGGATGGGCTCGTCCATAAAAGTAGGGCTGGCCTACGGGCAGGCTTTTTGGAGGGAACCCAATTCCAGCGGAACGGTCTTCAGCAATGTCGGGCCGGTTTCAGAGCTTTACGACCATTCAGATTTTGGGAACAGTCATTTTGCCTTAAAGGGTTTTTTTCATCCGAGTTATTTTTCCCTTCAACCGGAAGAGCGGCTGGACATGATCCTGAAACAGCTGCGAAAATACTATGGCAATGCCGTGGATTCCTATACCTGGTACGATGAAGCCGTGTGGGCTGATGAGCCACATACCTTCGCCCCATATCAGACCCATCTGTTGCCGCATCAGAACAACGGGCACCCACTTTATCAAAAACCGTATCTTGATGGCAAATTCTTTGTGGCAGGCTCGGAAACCGCCAATGAATACCCGGGCTATATGGAGGGTGCGGTCCGAAGTGCGGAAGCCGTCTTTCAAAAGATCATGAACAACGTATCCAATGGATCTCTATGACTTTTTTCAGAGAAATAGTAACGATCAATTCTGGTCATAGAAGTACTTTATTCTGGTTGATTCTCGGGGTGGCGCTGATGCTGGGAACCCGGCAGGTGTCCGGGCAGGAGGACGATAATCTCCCTGACAAGGTCCTTCATGCAGAGCCCTTGTACGTGGATCTGATCCGCGATCTTGGAGCCAGAAAGGGCGAAAGGGAATGGAACCTCGGCCTCGGGATTTCGGACAATCTTGAATTTGACTCTTATGAAGCCCTTATTGAGTATGAGTGGGCCGCTGCCAACCGGTTGGGCCTGGAGGTGGAACTTCCATTCACCTTCTATTCTGCCATGGAAGGCATCCCACGGGACTCCGTTCCTTCCGATCAGCTGGATGCCCTTCAGGCTGCCATACAATGGAGTTTCTATGTAAACCAAAAGCAAGCCCTCTCCATGGCCCTGGGGTACCTGAATGAACTCGAATTATCAAATTTCGACAATTTCGGAAAACCCCTTTTCAAGGGAAATGTCTACAATCCCTTCCTGGTCGTGGCCAAGCGATGGGGGCATAACTTCCATTCGCTGATCTATACTGGACCTCAGATCGAACAGGATTTCAAATCCGGGGAGGTGGAAACTACCTTTGAGATCAACACGAGCTTTCATTATATGGTGCCAGGCACTGATAATTTTATTGGGATAGAGTTCAACAAATTCTTGAAAAACAGTGAGTTGGATATGACGCTTCGCCCGCAGATGCGGTTGGGAATCTCGGAAGACCTTCTGGTTGGTATCGTTGCCGGCATATCCTTGAATCGGGATGAGGAAAGATTCAGTGCCTTTATGAGGTTGATCTATGAACCCGGAAGGAGTGGTTGGGACTAGGTGCTGATTTATACTGGTTTAGGCCCTACCGGCAATCGGCCACAGAAGGGCCCCCTCCTAAGAACGCTATCAACTATGAGCGACAGTAGTGGGGAAACACTGCTTTTACTTTCCGTATGTCTGTGAATCCTGATCAGCTGAGTTTAGAGGAGTTTTTTTACCTGTGCCCGCCTTATGTTCAGCAAATGGCGTAAGGATTTTAGTATCTTGTCAGGGATACCAGAGCAATCCACCAAATACCAACCACATGCCTATGAAAAATCGAGTGGCGCTACTCCTTTTTGCACTTCTCATTCTTGCGACCCCCCTGCAAAGCCAAAAATCCAATTCCGACACGTATAATGATCTCAGCAACCTGTTTCAGCAGTGGCGCGAATTCGAAGAACCACCCCTAAAGGATGGCGCTCCGGATTATACCCAGGCAACCCGGGAAGCCCGATGGCCTGATTTCAAGGCCCTGCAAAACCGTCTCCTGGCAATGGACACCACAGGGTGGAGCGTTCCTGAAAGGGTGGACTGGACCATCGTCTGGGCCGAGATGAACGGGTATGACTTTAACCACCGCATCCTCAAACCCTGGGTGCGGGATCCGGCTTTTTACAAATCCCTCTGGATGGCGCGAAGCGACGTTCCCGCCCACGAGGGGCCCACTCATCACGGCACCACAGAGCTCTGGACCTATGAATTCCCCCTGTCGGCCACTGAGCGCACCCGCCTTCTGGGGGACCTGGCTGTAATCCCTTCCCTGAATCAACAGGCAAAACAGAACCTGACAGGCAATGCCCGTGAACTCTGGATTGCCGGGATCCGCGACATCCAAACCCAGGTGAACAGTCTGGAAGGAATCCTCTATCTGCCTGGAGTTGAAGGGGACAGGGAGATCGTTGTGGCCGTCCAAAAGGCCATAGATGCCACCAAAGACCTCGCGAACTGGCTGGAAGTTCAGGCACCGTCCAAGAACGGTTCCTCCGGGATCGGGAAGGAGAATTACACCTGGTATTTACAAAATGTCCACCTGGTCCCACTGACCTGGGAGGATGAGGTCCTGCTGCTTAAGCGGGAACTGGCCCGGGCCTGGTCCGCCCTGAAGCTGGAGGAGCACCGCAACCGGGATCTTCCTCCGCTTGAGGCCGCGGATTCGCCCGAAGCCTATGATGCCCTGGCGGAAGCTTCGGCCAAAAGCCTGCTCACGTTCCTGGAAAATGAAGATATCGTTACGGTGAAGGATTACTTTGAACCTGCGCTAAATGCGCACCTGGGCGGCTTTGTTCCTGAAGAAACCCGGAATTTTTTCTGGATCACAGCCCATTTTGATCCCCGTCCGCTTTATTCGCATTTCTACCACTGGTTTGAGTTGGCCCGCATGGATACAGAGCCGAACCCTTCTCCTGTTCGCAAGGGGCCGCTGCTGTACAACATTTTCGATTCCCGGAACGAGGGGACTGCCACGGCCGTGGAGGAGGTCTTTATGCAGGCCGGGCTCTACGACGATAATCCAAGGGTGCGGGAGATCGTATATATCCTGATCGCCCAGCGGGCAGCCCGCGGTCTGGGATCCCTTTATGCCCATGCCAATGAGATGACCATGGAAGAGGCCGGTGGCATCCACTCCGAATACACCCCCAGAGGCTGGATGAAGACGGAAAAAGACCTACTCCGTTTCGAACAACATCTATATATGAGGCAGCCCGGATACGGTACTAGTTACATCACAGGGAAGTTCCTTCTGGAACAGGCCATGATGGAGTATGCCCGGCTTCAGGAGCTAAGCGGAAATACCTTTGAACTGAAATCCTTTCTGGATCAACTGAACTCCATGGGGAATATCCCCATTTCCCTAGGGCAGTGGGAGCTTACGGGAAATAATCCCCTGGGGGAACTGGAAATAAAGTAGCACCCTGCCACAGACTGAAAACAACCTATCAAACAAATAAATCATGAGAACCTTCTATTTCGCGATCTTGCTATCCGCCATGCTGACTGCTTCGGCCCAGGATTCCCCCAAATACTACGAAGAGGCCTTCGCCCTGGTGGACGTCTGGCTGGATGCCCAAAAAGACTATGAAAAACTGCCCGGCATATCGGCCATCGTGGTAGAAGATCAGGAGGTCTTGTGGCAAGGGGCATTCGGAATGGCAAACCGGGAAGAAAACCTAAAGACCACCACGGCTACCCTTTGCAGCATCTGCTCCATATCGAAACTCTTTACGTCGGTGGCCATCATGAAATTGTACGACGAAGGCAAGCTCCGCCTTGACGATCAGGTAAGTGATCTGCTGCCCCACTACAACCTAAAACAACAGTATCCGGATAGTGGCCCTGTTACGGTGCGTTCCCTGCTGACGCATTCCTCCGGCCTGCCCAGGGAATCAGCCCATGCCTACTGGACGGGTCCGGATTTTCCCTTTCCCACACGGGAGCAGATCAACAATGCCCTGGGAACCCAAAAAACCCTTTACCCGGCATCCACTTATTTCCAGTACAGCAACCTGGGGCTCACCCTATTGGGAGAGATCGTGGCTGAGGTTAGCGGAATGCCCTTTGAAACCTATGTGACCGAGGAGATATTAAAACCCCTTGAGGTTATGGATACCCGGCCAGAAATGCCGGAAGCGCTTTATGGGAAGCAGTTGGCCATAGGATATACCGCCCTAAACCGGGAGGGAAAAAGGCAACAAGTCAATTTTTTCCAGGCCCGAGGGATCGCTCCGGCAGCCGGCTTCTCCTCCAATGTAGTGGACCTTGGCAAGTTCGCCTCCTGGCAATTTCGCCTGCGGGATACAACCACAACGGAAATCCTCAAGCCCAGTACGCTAAAATACATGCAATCCGTGCACTGGACTGACCCTGACTGGAAATTAACCTGGGGGTTGGGTTTTGTGGTTCGAAAAGGTCCGGACGGAAATACCTGGGTAGGCCATGGGGGCAGTTGCCCGGGGTATCGGTCTTCTTTTCAACTAGACCTGAAGAACAAAAGGGGCTATGCGGTTATGATCAATTCCAGTGGGACCAACCCGGGTAAATACATCGGTGGGATCCATGGAATCCTCGGGAAGCTGAAGCGTCCCAAAGCGGAAGAAGAGAACAAACCAGCTCAGGCAGATCTGAAGCCTTATACCGGTTACTACAATTCCATGCCCTGGTCCAGTGAGGAGTATATCGGGACCTGGCATGGAAAACTGGTAATGATGGACTTGCCAACAGACAACCCCGCAAGGGCCATGACCTTTTTCAAGCATGTGGAAGGAGATACCTTCCGTCGGGTCCGGGATAATGGGGAACTGGGAGAAACGCTTGTTTTTGAACGGGACGAAAATGGCACTATTACACGCTACCAGCGGCATGGCAACTATACAAAAAAGATGAAGCGATAAAAACCATGGGCATTACGTGTGATGCCTCTAACCACTCCCCGTACATTTTTTGGGAAGAGCACTTTTTGAAGGAGGAAAGAGAGGAATACGGTGGTTCAGATTCTGAGATGCCATCTGAAGGGAATTTGTTCCAGATCGCCTGTATTCTTTGGTAAATTTGTGTTAATTTGTGACCCCCTTAACTTCCCGATCTAGTTTGAACACAGAACACAGAACCTTCTTTGGCCATACCCCTAAACCAGCAACAATGAGATCAATTGTTCTTTTCCTGTTTTTGATCGTCCTGGCCTCCTGCAAGGACAACCAGCAGGCATCCCAGATGCCCCCTCCGGAAATACCCGTATTTGAAACCCAACAGCAGGATGTTCCCATTTTCAATGAGTTGGTAGGGCAGATCTATGGCCTGAAGGACATTCCGATCCGTGCACGGGTGGATGGGTATTTGGAAAAAATATCCTTTGACGAGGGTTCCCAGGTCAAAAAAGGGGAACTTTTATACTCCATCGATCCGGATCCTTACCTGGCCGAGGTAGCAGCCAGGGAGAGCAAGGTTGCCGAGGCAATAACGATGATGGTCAACGCCAAAAACGAATTGGAGCGGTATATCCCTCTGGCAGAGATGAACGCGGTAAGTAAGAGTGATCTGGATGCCGCCCAGGCATCTTACGACGCATCGACGGCCAATGTGGAAGCTGCCAGGGCGAATCTAAAACAAGCGAATATCAAACTCGGATATTGTTCTATCAAAGCACCCATCGACGGGCTTATCGGTGCCACCGAAGCCCGGGAGGGGGAATATGTAGGGAGAGAACCCAACCCGGTGATCCTTAATACCCTCTCTCGCATCGATACAGTACGGGTACAGTTCTCTATTTCAGAAGGCAAGTATCTTGAACTCGCAAGAGCGTATACACAGGGCAGGACCCCTGAGGAGGTACAAAGGGAAGTGGAAGAAGGCCGGATTGAACCCAATGTCGGGTTGATCCTTGCCGATGGTTCTATGTTTGAGGAAAAAGGATCCATCGATTTTGTAAACAGCCAGATAAATTCTACCACCGGCTCGCTTCTCATACAGGCAAGTTTCCCGAACCCTAATCGACTATTACGCCCGGGGCTTTATGCCAAGGTACGTCTGCAACTCGCCGTTGCAGAAAATGCGATCGTCATTCCCCAACGATGTCTTATGGAACTTCAGGGACAGTTCTCAGTAATGGTAGCAGATGAAAATAATGCTGTAGTCCCACGTCCGGTAGTCATCGGCCAAAAAATGGGTGACATGGTGATCATAGAAGAAGGCCTAAGCCCGGGAGACAAAGTAGTGATTGATGCCCTGCAAAAAGTTCGTCCAGGAATGACGATCCAACCGGTCCCGTCTGAATTTCAAAGCAAAACCACCCTTTAGCCATGGCAGAGGAGAAAGGCAATTTTTTTGTCCGCCGCCCCATTGTGGCCATGGTAATCGCGATCGTGATTGTAATCGTGGGAGGGGTTTCCGTGATCGGGCTGGCCATAGAGCAGTATCCGAACCTCACCCCTCCCGTGGTGGAAGTAAGGGGGACCTATGTGGGTGCCAACGCCCTGAACGTGGAGGAATCCGTTGCAACCCCCATCGAACAGGAAATGAACGGGGTGGACAACATGATCTACATGAAGTCCACCAATGCCAACGACGGGACCATGGTCGTCCAGGTATCCTTCGATGTGGGTACGGACCCGGATATGAATACGGTCCTCGCTCAGAATCGGGTATCTGCCGCCACGGCAAAACTGCCGGCAGCGGTTACCCAGTATGGAGTCACCACCAAAAAATCCATGCCCAACCAATTGATGTTGGTGACCCTGACCTCCAACAATCCCTCACATAACAACCAGGAATTCCTCGGGAATTATGCCCTGATCAATATCAAGGACCGCCTCGCCCGGATCCCAGGCCTGGGAAGGGTGGACGTACTCGGGGCCTCCAACTACTCCATGAGGATCTGGATCAAGCCGGACCGCCTGGCAGTTCTGGGAATTACGGTACCTGAGATCGTAAGTGCGATCAATGAGCAGAATGTAATTGTTCCCGGTGGGAAATTCGGGGCAGAACCGGCCCCACCCGGTACGGAGTTTACCTATACGGTGAGGCTGCCGGAAAGGTTTAACTCCCCTGAAGCATTTGAGGAAATTGTGGTGCGCACCCAGGCAGACGGCTCTCAAGTAAAGATCGGGGATATCGCCCGCGTAGCCCTGGGGGTTGAAACCTATAGCATGATCCCCAGGCTGGGGGTAAACATGGCACAACGGGACAGTATCCCTAAATCCGCTGCCATTATCGGCCTTTACCAGGCTCCTGGCTCCAATGCAGTGGAACTGGCCGAAAATATCGTGGCAGAAATGGAGGTAATCAAGGAAGGCTTCCCGGAAGGGATGATGTACGATGTGTCCCTGGATTCTACCCTGCCGATTACCGCGGGGATCCGGGATATCGTGATCACCCTGGTGATCGCCCTGCTTCTGGTAATCCTTGTGGTTTTTATCTTTATTCAGGATTGGCGGGCAACCCTCATCCCCACCCTGGCAATCCCCGTCTCCCTGATCGGCGCCTTTATCTTTTTCCCAGCCCTTG
>CBFCWO010000028.1:0-28443 GCA_965601625.1 uncultured Flavobacteriaceae bacterium
CGGAAACCCCACGATCACATCCACGCCAATGCAGGCCTGAGGCATAACCTTTCGGATTCGCGCCACGCGCTCCTGGTAAAGCTCCCGCATATATCGCCGCCGCATTCGTTTCAGGATCTCATTGCTACCGCTCTGCAGGGGGATATGAAAATGAGGTACGAAGTGGTGACTCTCGGCGACGAAATCAATCGTTTCGTTCTTCAACAGATTCGGTTCGATGGAGGAGATCCTCAGGCGCTCAAGGCCCTCAACCTTATCCAAAGCCTGAACCAGGTCCAGGAAGGTGTGTTCGTGCTTTTTGTTTCCAAATTCTCCTTTGCCGTAATCCCCGATATTTACTCCGGTAAGCACAATCTCTTTGATCCCTTTCCCGGAAATGGCCCTGGCGTTTGCCAATACATTTTCGAGGGTATCGCTGCGGGAAATCCCCCTTGCCAGTGGAATGGTGCAATAGCTGCACTTGTAGTCACAGCCATCCTGCACCTTGAGGAAGGCACGGGTGCGATCGCCAATGGCATAGCTTCCGACATAGAAATCCGCCTGTTGGATTTCACAGGAATGTACCTGGCCCATCTCCTGCTTCTGGAGATTCTGCAGGTACTGGCTGAGGTTAAACTTCTCGGTGGCCCCCAAAACCAGGTCCACCCCGGGGATTGAGGCAATCTCGTCCGGCTGAAGCTGGGCATAACACCCTACTACGGCAATATATCCTTCGGGATTTGACTTCAGGGCCTGCTTAACCACCGCCCGGAACTTTTTGTCCGCATTGTCGGTCACTGAACAGGTGTTGATCACATACAGGTCCGCAGGGGCTGAAAACGGCACCTTGCTGAACCCTTCAGCCTCCAAATCCCTTGCAATAGTGGAAGTTTCTGAAAAATTCAGTTTGCAACCAAGCGTATGAAAGGCAACTGTGCGTGCCATGGATAGCTACATCTTTTAAAGGGCTGCAAAGATATTAAAATACGGGCAACCAACAGGTCCAGGCCTTAAGCGAACTCACGGGATCAGGAACTGCGATACTTCTGGCTTTCCTCGAAAACCTGAAGCAGGATGCTCTTGTCCGCATCGGTAAAGGGTACCCCCCTGCGCGCCATAGCTACTTCCGCAGCCTCAAATGCCTTTTTAGGAAGGTAGGTACTAAACCCTGAAGTCCCGCCCCAACTAAAACTGGGAATGAAATTTCTGGGGAACCCTGCGGCAAAGATGTTGCAGTTCACCCCTACCACTGTGCCGGTGTTGAACATCGTATTGATGGCAGACTTGCTGTGGTCCCCCATGATCAGGCCGCAAAACTGCAGGCCTGTCTGATCAAAACGTTCAGAGGCGTAATTCCAAAGCCGGACCTTGGCGTAATTGTTCTTCAGGTTTGAATTGTTTGTGTCCGCCCCGAGGTTACACCATTCCCCCAACACAGAATTCCCCAGGAATCCGTCGTGCCCCTTGTTGGAATATCCGAAAAGAACGGTGTTATTGATCTCCCCCCCTATTTTGCAGTACGGACCCGCAGTGGTGGGTCCATAGATCTTGGCTCCCATTTTCACAACGCCATGCGCCCCGAGGGCGAAACCTCCACGGATCAGGCATCCTTCCATGACGGTAGCTTCCCTGCCTATATAAATAGGACCGGTTGTGGCATTCAGCAGGCTGTGTTCCACCTCTGCTCCTTCTTCCAGAAAAATGCGTTCCTGCCCTACAAGGCGATTAGTGCCTGAGATCGGAGCAGATTTACGGCCAGTGGTCAACAGGGTAAAATCCTCCTCCAGGGCCATACCATTCATGGAAAAAATATCCCAGGTATTGCGAATTTCCCGTATAGGATGTCTAAACTCGATTCTCCGATAGCCCCCAAAATCCTGCTCCAGGGTGTCGGCCGTGCTGGCCCGGTAGGCCAAAACGGTATCCCCCGAGAACAGGGCTTCTCCCAGGCTCAATCCCTTCACTGCTTCGACCAGGTTCGAATCCGCCAGGAGCGAGCCCCTGATCAGCAGGTTATCCGAGCCGGACTCCAGGGGAAATTTTTCCTGCAGGTAACCTTCAGTCAGATATTCCACCGGATGGTTAAGCCGATGTTCCCATTTCTCCTTAAGGGTGAGGATGCCCGTACGGATGGCAGCAACCGGTCTTGTATAGGTAAAAGGCAGCAAGTCGGTTCTGCGATCCCCGTCAAAAAGTATATAGTGCATGGGCGGCGTTTAAAGCAAAAATAAGAAATGAAAATGGAGTGTAAATCGAGACCCTCGGACAAAAAAAAGCCGCCTCCTGGTGAAGCGGCCCGATAACCTTCAAAAAAAATCCCGTAAACCTTATTTCTTCTGGAACTTTTTGTATTTGTTTTTGAACTTATCGATTCGTCCTGCCGTATCGACCAGTTTCGCCTTCCCGGTATAATAGGGGTGTGAGGTACGCGAAATCTCCAATTTTACCAAAGGATACGAAACCCCGTCCACATCTATGGTCTCTTTGGTTTCCGCTGTGGACTTGGTGATAAAGACATCGTCATTGGACATGTCTTTAAATGCAACTAAGCGATAGTTTTCGGGATGTATACCTTTTTTCATGACTTTTTCAATTAATGCCTACTCGTTTTCGCGGGTGCAAATGTAATCATTTTAGTTTAATTGCACTAAGGAGGGTGACGAAAAAATTAAATAATAATTCCTATCTTTTCCGTAACAATTTTGGAGAACAAACAACTAATCATCACAAAAACCTAATCCTAATATTATGGAATCCAACCCACCTAAAACTGGTAAATTTTCACTGAATTATGGCCTGATCCTTGGAGGCATTGGTGTCGTTTTCGCGCTGATGTTATACATGGCCGACGCACACACAAACCAAAGCACAGTAACCTCTGTAGTCGGCATCGTCCTTATGGTAGGGGTGATTTTCTGGGGTATTTTAAATTTCCGGAAGGCCAACGGCGGTTACCTGACCATCGGACAAGCCCTGAAGCTGGGAGCAGGCATCGCCCTGATCGCCGGAATCATATCTGTACTCTACAACTTGCTGCTCGCCAATGTGCTGGACCCGGATTTCGCTTCCAAAGTTATGGATGCACGCCTGGCTGAAGCTGCCGCTGAAAATAACCTTACCCCAGAGCAAATTCAGCAGCAAAAGGAAATGGGGCTCAAGTTCTTCTGGGTGGGTTACCCATTCATCCTTATCGCCAATATTATCATAGGGCTCATTATCGGATTGGTCGGTGGACTTATCTTTAAAAAAGCCCAGGCAGACTATTAATCCCAAAATCGTACTTTTGGAGCAGAATCAGCGATCCTGATACATGCACCTCTCTATCGTCATCCCTTTACTCAATGAGGAAGAATCCCTGAGGGAACTCTACCACTGGATTGCACAGGTCATGCAAGCCAACGGTTTTTCCTATGAGCTCCTGTTCATCGATGATGGGAGTTCGGATGGGAGCTGGGATATTATCCGCGAATTATCCGCAGAACATACAGAGATCCGCGGGATTCGTTTTCTAAAGAATTTCGGGAAGTCCCAGGCGCTTCACGCAGGGTTCAAGGCGGCCACCGGGGATAGGGTAATCACCATGGATGCAGACCTGCAGGACAACCCTGAAGAGATCCCGGAAATGCTCCGGTTGATCGAGGAAGAAGGCTATGACCTGGTATCCGGATGGAAGAAGAAGCGATACGATTCCATCCTGATGAAAAACCTGCCGTCCAAGCTCTTTAACTGGGCAGCCCGGAAAACCTCCGGGGTCCGGTTGCACGACTTCAATTGCGGATTAAAGGCCTTTCGGGGTGAAGTGATCCGGAACATCGAGGTCTCCGGGGAGATGCACCGATATATTCCGGTACTGGCCAAAAATGCCGGTTTCTCCCGTATCGGGGAGCAGGTAGTCCGTCACCAGGCGCGAAAATACGGGAAGACCAAGTTCGGGGCAGATCGCTTTGTAAAAGGTTTCCTGGACCTGATTACCATATGGTTTGTATCGAAATTTGGCAGACGCCCCATGCACCTTTTCGGGGCCCTCGGCGTGCTGATGTTCATCATAGGGTTCGGATTTGCCCTGTACCTCGGGATCGACAAGCTATTTTTAAATCCCACAGGGCGCCTGCTGGCCCAGCGTCCTGAATTCTTTATATCCCTTACCGCTATGATTATCGGGACCCAGCTTTTTCTGGCCGGGTTCCTGGGAGAAATGATCCTGCGTGTGCGGAAAAGCCATGACCGCTACACTGTCTACGAGACCCTGAACCTGGAAAAACCCCTGTCAAGTGTTGTTGAGGAAAGCAGCCGCGTTTAGCAAGGCTTCAGGCGGGCCATTTTTCAGCGAAAAGGCCACCCACCCATTTGGAATTTGTAATGTAACTTTGATAAAAAATCTGTATGCCCATCGAACCCTCCATTGCTGAGACTGCGAAGAGCTGGTTGACCAATTTCTTTGACCCCTCGGTTCGGGAGGAGGTCCGGGACCTCTTTGAGAATAATCCTGAAGAACTACAGGATCGATTTTACAAAAACCTCGAATTTGGCACAGGGGGAATGCGGGGTGTTATGGGCACGGGTACCAACCGGATCAACAAATACACCCTTGGAAAAAGCACTCAGGGGCTCAGCAACTACCTGAAACAGGCCTTTGAGGAAGAAGTACTCAAAGTTGTGATCGCCTATGATTGCCGGCACAACAGCCAAAGCCTTGCACGCATCGTAGCCGAGGTGTTTTCAGCCAATGGCATACAGGTCTATCTCTTCTCAGAACTCCGCACCACCCCGGAGCTTTCCTTTGCCGTCCGCCATCTGGGATGCCAGGCTGGGGTCGTGCTGACGGCCTCCCACAACCCCCCGGAATACAACGGTTACAAGGTTTACTGGGAGGATGGAGGGCAGATTGTACCTCCCCAGGACCAGGAAATCATCAATGCCATAAACGCTATAGACTATCCGGATATACGGTTCGAAGCCCGTGAAAGCCTGATCAGGGAGATCGACCGGGAGGTGGATGAAGCCTTTATCCAGGCCTCAGTCGAAAACGGCAGTTTTGATGTCCCCGGCAGGGAAAATCTTTCGGTGGTATTTACCTCCCTCCATGGTACGTCCATCACTGCCATCCCGGAAGTACTCAAACGGGCGGGTTACCCCAAGGTGACTGTTATTGAGGAGCAGGCGGCCCCTGATGGCGCTTTCCCTACGGTGAAGTCACCGAATCCGGAGGAGCCCGAAGCCCTTGCACTGGCGATGGAAAAGGCTCGTGAAATTGGTGCGGATATCGTAGTGGGAACAGATCCGGATAGCGACCGGCTTGGGATCGCGGTACGGGATTCCGAGGGAGACCTCGTGTTGCTCAACGGCAACCAGACCATGGTCCTGATGACCCGTTTCCTGCTCGACCGCCAGCGGGAAAAAGGATTTCAGGGGAACGAATTCATAGCCACTACCATCGTCTCCACCCCGATGATGCAAACCATGGCTGAGAGGTATGGGGTGGAATGCAAGACTTCCCTGACCGGCTTTAAATGGATTGCTAAAATGATCGGGGATTTCCCGGATCAACACTTCGTAGGTGGTGGAGAAGAGAGTTTCGGATATATGGTCGGAGACTTTGTGCGGGACAAAGATGCGGTTACCTCCACCTTGCTGGCCTGCGAGATCGCTTCCCGGGCCAAACATGAGGGGAGTAGTTTTTACAGGGAGCTGCTGCAGTGCTATGTGGATTTTGGCTGTTACCGGGAGCGGCTTGTTTCCCTCACCAAAAAAGGAATGGACGGGGCAGCGGAAATCAAGCAGATGATGCGGGATTTCAGGGGATCTCCTCCCCTGGTCCTGGACGGCTCCCCTGTGATCCGGATAGATGACTACCAGACTTCCATTTCCACGGATCCGCGGGATGGCAGTACCCAACCCATCGACCTTCCCGGGTCCAATGTGCTGATCTATACCACAGCGGACGGTACCCGACTGGCAGCGCGTCCGAGTGGAACCGAACCCAAGATCAAATTTTACATCAGTGTTTCGGGTCGGATCGACACTGCGGAAGCTTACCCAAGGGTCACGGAGGAGCTGGACCGCAAAATCGACCGGATCCTTGAAGAACTCAAGCTCAACGGATGACATATTTCAGGAAAATCCTCCGATTTGCAATTCCGTACCAAAAGTTTGGGTTTCTGAACATCTTCTTCAATGTCCTGTACGCCCTTTTTAGCGCCCTCTCCTTTGCTGCCCTGATCCCCATGCTGGATGTGCTGTTCCAGCAAACAGAGGCCATTACAGAAAAGCCTGTATACCAAGGGCTTGGACAACTGGAAACCTTTGTGAAAGGGTGGCTGTATTACCAGGTGAACAGTGTTGCCGGGGAAGATAAAATGAAGGCTCTGGTGCTTGTTATCGGCCTGGTCCTCTTGCTCTTCCTGTTGAAGAATGTCTTCAATTACCTGGCCATGTATTTTATCACCTTCCTGAGGAACGGTATTTTGAAGGATCTGAGGAATGCCATTTACGACAAGATCGTCACCCTGCCGATCTCCTTTTATTCCGAAAAGAAAAAAGGGGATGTGATTGCACGGATCACATCTGATGTCCTGGAGATTCAGCACTCGTTCCTCTCCATCCTTGAACTCATTGTGCGTGAACCGCTAACCATCCTTTTTACCATTGCGGTTATGTTCCTGATCAGCGCCAAACTGACGGTATTTGTATTTATTTTCATCCCGCTGGCAGGGATGATCATCTCCCGGATCGGGAAGTCCCTCAAGCGAAAATCCGATCGGGTGCAGGCGGAACAGGGAGCGCTCCTATCCATTGTGGAAGAAACCCTCGGCGGGTTGCGGGTGATCAAGGCCTTTAATGCTGAAAACCGATTTACTCAGGTATTTCGCGCTTCTACCGAGCGGTTCTTCCGATTTTCGAACAGCCTTCTGAACCGGCAAAACCTGGCCTCCCCCACGGGGGAATTCCTGGGAATCCTGGTCATTGGGGTACTGCTGTGGTATGGTGGGCAGATGGTACTGGTAGACGGTACCCTGGATGCCTCCTCCTTTATCGCCTACATGGGATTGGCATACAACATCCTGACGCCGGCAAAGGCCATCAGCAAGGCCTCGTATGGGGTGCGAAAAGGGAACGCAGCTGCGGAGCGCGTACTGGAGATCCTAGAGACTGAAAACCCAATACAGGACCCCGTGGATGGGCGCATCAAGGAAGGCTTCGAAGAAGCCATCACCCTGGAAAACGTTTCGTTTGCCTATGAATCCGAACCGGTCCTGAAAGGCTTCAGCCTTAGGGTGCCCAAAGGGCAAACCGTGGCCCTGGTGGGGCAATCGGGCAGCGGAAAGAGCACGATCGCCAACCTGGTCACCCGATTTTACGACGTGGAAGAGGGCCGCATCTGCCTGGACGGAGTGGACATTCGCGATATCACCAAAGCCTCCTTGCGCAACCTGATGGGGCTGGTCACCCAGGACTCGATCCTTTTCAACGATACGGTCCGCAATAATATCATTCTCGGGAAGGAGAACGCTACACAGGAGGAAATCGAGGCCGCGGCCAGGGTAGCCAATGCGCATGATTTTATCACACAGCTTCCAAATGGCTATGATACCAATATCGGCGATTCGGGCAACAAACTCAGTGGGGGTCAGAAACAGCGGCTTTCCATTGCCCGGGCCGTCCTGAAGAACCCACCGATCATGATCCTGGACGAGGCAACCTCAGCATTGGACACCGAGAGCGAGCGCCTGGTGCAGGATGCCCTTGAGAATATGATGCGCAACCGGACCTCCCTGGTCATTGCCCACAGGCTCAGTACGATTCAAAACGCCGACAAGATCGTAGTCTTGCGAAAGGGGCAGATCCTCGAAGAAGGCACGCATGAGGCGCTAATGGCAAAGAAAGGGGCCTATCAGAAGCTGGTGGAGATGCAACAGCTGGGTTGATCTGAGTGAATTGACGATCCCGCCCCGTTTTCGATTAAACCTTTTTGTCCCCCACTGGTCTAATTACCGTTGCTATGACCGAAGAATCCGACTTGCTGGCACGATTGAAGAAAGGTGCTACCCGAGATGCTGCCTTCCGTGAACTGGTGGTGCAGTACCAGGAGCGGCTCTACTGGCATATACGCCGGATCGTTATCACCCATGAGGACGCGGACGATGTCCTTCAGGAAACCCTTATAAAGGTCTTCAGGAATATCGATGGATTTAAGGGGGAGAGCAAATTGTATTCGTGGATGTACCGGATTGCCACCAATGAATCCCTGAGCTTTCTGAACCGCAAGTCCCGGATGCGCGGGATCAGCAATGAGGAGCTTCAGGACCATCTAGTCCAAAACCTGGAGGCGGATCCCTATTTTGACGGGGACCAGGCGGAGCTGGAATTGCAGAAGGCTTTGAGTACCTTGCCTGAAAAACAGCGCCTGGTCTTCAATATGAAATACTTCGAGGCTTTGAAATACAATGAGATCTCGGAAATCCTGGAAACCTCTGTGGGTGGTCTGAAAGCCTCTTATCACCTGGCCGTGAAGAAAGTTGAAAAGTATCTCAAAGGCGAGATCCAGGATGCCAAAAACCCTGAGATTAAACCTTTTGAATAAATAAACATCTAACTACTAATGAACAAGGTATCGGGAAAAGGAGGATATAGGACACCGGAGGGGTATTTTACCCGGCTCCCGGACCGGGTAATGGACCGAATCAAGGCCGAATCCGGCAGCAAAGAGAACCCGGACGGGGGATTTAAAGTACCTGACGGGTATTTTGATCGCTTTCCGGACCGCCTTGAGGAGCGCATGGCACACAGCCCATCCAAAGTCCGAAAACTTAGGCCTTCCCGATTGGGCTGGGTAGCAGCCGCAGCTGCAGCTATCCTATTATTGTTCCTGATTCCCGATCGGCAGACTGCTGAGATCGAATTTGGAGATCTTACGGGAGAAACCATTGCAGAATACCTGGGTTCCAAAGAAGAGGACCTGAGTTCAGATGAAATAGCAGAGGCCCTCCCTTTAGACGAAATTGCCCTTGAGGACATGCTGGATGCCAGCCTGGAAACCCAGCATATAGCTGAATATCTGGAAAACGACAGGGAAGTAGATGAAGAATTTTATTGGAATAACGATGAATAAGTTGCTACATAACAGCCTGATACTGCTTTTTATTCTTGGCTTTGGAGGTTTGGTCCACAGCCAGGAAGGCGGGAAACGGGAACAGATCAAAACACTGAAAATCGCCTTTTTCACGGAACGACTCAACCTGAGTCCTGAGGAGGCATCCATCTTCTGGCCGTTGTATAACGAGCATGAAACTGCCAAAGAATCCCTGCGGAAACAACAACGCACCCAAATCCGTGACCGCTTCGCCAACCTGGACGAGATCTCAGAGACGGAAGCACAACAAGCCCTTAAGCAATACCTCAACCTGGAGGAAAAAGAAGAAGAACTCGATAAAGCTTTCTATTTGAGAATCGCCGGGGAATTCTCTGCCGTCCGGACGCTGAAGCTGTTTCAGGCGGAACAGGATTTCCGTAGGCGCCTGCTGCAGGAGTACCGAAAGCGCCGGGGCCAAAGATAGGTGATGCTATGGCTTACCTAAACTTCAATAAGGCCAGTCTACCCCTTCCGGCGGCTATGGCTGTGGAGTCATTTGCAAATCGCAAACTGTAGAAACCCTCTTCCGATAGCTCCTTCCAGGAATCCCCGTAGTCGCTGGAATAGGATATCCCAGTGAACCCGACCGCTACCAGATCCCTACCACCCCTTCCGGGAATGTACTGTACACAGCTCCTGTAGCCCGGAGGATTGTCGGAAGCCCTTAACTCCCATGTATTTCCCCCGTCCCTGGTAGCAATTTTATTGGCATGGTTTCCATCTGGGCGGGTATAGTCGCCCCCTATGGCATATCCCTGATGGCGGTCGTAAAAGTCGAGGCTGTACAGCCCCTGGGATTCCGATCCGGGCCTTACCGGAGTCTCCTGCACTTCCCAGCTGGCCCCCTTGTCCGGCGAGTAAAAGATCCGGCCTTTGTTGGAGACTACCCAGGCAGACAAGCCAATGATCGCAATATTGGTATCGCTGGCAGCGAAAGCGCCTTCCCCCGGGAGGGCCTCAGGGAGCTCCTCACAGGGGATCCGACTCCAGGTATGTCCTGCATCCCGGGTGATCAATATGCTCAGGCATCCTCCCTGCGCATCACCCACAGCCATGCCTGTATCGTCATCCCAAAAGGCCATGGCATCGTAAAAGACCTCCGGTCCGTGTTCCTCATACACCAGTTCCATCTCGCCATGATCCCCGGTCTTGTAAAGGAGGGCCGGGGTTCCGGCAGAGAGTACAAAAAAATCATTGGAAGTGGAAGCCACCGCTCTGAATTCAGGGAGACTTCCCCCGTATTCGAGTTGTCCGGTTCGCAGGGTTAATGTGCTCATTTCCAGGCTTCCAAAAGCACCATTGCTGCCAGCAAACCCCACATTACCGGGCATTACCTCCAGGGCACGCACAGAAATGCTGTCCAGTTCGACAACCGTAATTGCAACCGCTTCGAAGGGCTTGTAATGGGGGGATTCAGCGCATCCAAGGATGGCGAAAAACAGGATGATCCAGAAAGGTCTATGCATAGGTACTGCCTTTATATGACCTTAAAGATATCGTTATCTTCCCAAAACGATACCTTTGCCCTCACTATGCGTTTTCACAGGAATTTAATCGAGGGGATCATACACTGCCTGGATGCGGTTTTTAACCAGGAGGCCTATGCAGACCGGGCGTTGGAATCCCTTTTCAAAAAAAACCGGAAATGGGGCAGCCGGGATCGGGGCTTTGTGGCTGAAACCGTTTACGACATTGTCCGCTGGAGGCGGCTGTATGCAGAAATCGCCCGGGTGGACCAGCCGTACAATACCCAAGCGCTTTACCGAATGGTGGCGGTTTGGATCCTGCTCAGGGACTTTGCGCTTCCCGATTGGGTGGAATTCAAAGGCATGTCAAAAAAGGAGGTGAAGGAACGCTATACACGCCTTTCCAAAATCCGGAAATTGAGGGAATCGGTACCAGACTGGCTGGATTCCCTGGGGGAAGAAAGCCTGGGGGCAGACCTGTGGACCAAAGAGCTTAAGGCCCTCAATACCCAGGCCCTGGTAGTCCTTCGGGCCAACCGCTTGCTGACGGATCGCGAAGCGCTTGGCGGGAAACTCCGCAATGAAGGCATTCAGACGGAGCCCCTGCCGGATAACCCTGATGCCCTCATCCTGAAGGAACGGCGAAACGTGTTCAGGACCAAGGCCTTTCAGCAGGGATTATTCGAAGTGCAGGATGCCTCTTCCCAGCTGGTGGCACCATTCCTGCAGGTAGAACCGGGTATGCGCGTAGTGGATGCCTGTGCGGGTGCTGGCGGGAAAACACTGCACCTGGCTGCACTTATGGAGAACAAGGGACAGCTGCTGGCCCTGGATATCTACCCTTCTAAACTCTCCGAGCTTCGAAAGCGTGCCAAAAGGGCAAAGGCACACAATATCGAAACCCGGTTGATCGATTCCTCAAAAGTGGTCAAACGACTGAAAGATTCAGCCCATCGTGTCCTGATCGATGCTCCCTGCACCGGGCTGGGCGTACTGAGGCGGAATCCGGATGCCAAATGGAAACTGCAGCCTGAATTCCTGGAACGCGTTTGCCTTACCCAGCGTGAGCTCCTGCAGCAATACTCCAAAATGGTGCGCCCCGGGGGAATACTGGTCTACGCCACCTGCTCAATCCTCCCCCGGGAAAACACCGAACAGGTAGCGCATTTTCTAAGAAGCCCTTCCGGGAACGGCTTCACCCTCGAGGAGGAACGTTCGCTTCTGGCCTCCCGAGATGGGTTTGATGGGTTCTATATGGCCCGGCTCAGAAGGGGGTGAAAACCTGTTGACAAAAAGCGTCGTTCTGCTGCGTTATCGACCCTGCTGTTTCGGTTGAAAATAATACCTTTGTTTGCTCAAAAACCCTAGAAGCCAGCTTCCCATGATTCATTTCTTTGGAGATCCTCAATCCACCGTTTTCGCCCTGGAATGTGCCCTTGAACTCAACCCGGAAACCATCGATAAGCTCAGCTGGCTTTTCGGCGGTCAGCCCAGGCTGGAATCGGCGTCTGTGGACGCCTTTTTTGTTGGGCCGCGGGCTGCCATGGTAACCCCGTGGAGTACGAACGCCACAGAAATTACCCAAAACATGGGAATATCAGGGATTACCCGCATCGAACGGTATCACCGCAGCGAAGCTTCCGATACGGATTTTGACCCCATGCTATCCCAGAAATACGAAGGGTTGGGACAGGATCTCTTCGAAATATCACACGATCCGGAACCCGTACAGGAAGTCCATGATATTGCCGCTTACAACCGGGAAGAAGGCCTCGCCCTGAGTGCGCAGGAAATCGAATACCTGGAAGCCCTCAGCAAGCGGCTGGGGCGTCCGCTGACCGATTCGGAGGTCTTCGGCTTCAGCCAGGTAAATTCTGAACACTGCCGGCACAAGATCTTCAACGGAACGTTTGTGATCGATCAAAAGGAAATGCCGGATTCGCTTTTTAAGCTGATCCGGAAAACATCGGCGGCCCATCCGAATGAAATCGTTTCTGCTTACAAGGATAATGTAGCATTTATAAAGGGTCCTGAAGTGGTGCAATTCGCACCCCGAAGGCCCGATGTGCCAGACTGGTACCGGGAAGAACCCTTTACTTCCGTGCTTTCCCTCAAGGCTGAGACGCATAATTTTCCAACCACTGTGGAACCCTTCAACGGAGCCGCCACCGGATCGGGAGGAGAGATCAGGGACCGGCTCGCCGGAGGAAAGGGCGCCCTTCCCCTGGCCGGGACCGCAGTGTATATGACCGCCTATTCCCGCCTTGAGAGCGGCCGTCCCTGGGAGAAACACTTCCCTGAGCGAAAATGGCTGTACCAGACCCCCATGGATATCCTGATCAAGGCTTCCAATGGGGCATCGGACTTCGGGAATAAATTTGGGCAACCCCTCATCAGCGGGTCCGTCCTGACTTTCGAGCACCTGGAATCAGACAGGAAGCTTGGGTATGACAAAGTAATCATGCTGGCCGGGGGAATCGGGTACGGCAAGGCAGATCAGGCCCTTAAGAGCACCCCGTCCAAAGAGGATCGCATCATTGTGCTCGGCGGAGACAACTACCGAATCGGGATGGGTGGGGCAGCCGTGTCCAGTGCGGATACAGGCGAATTCAGCACTGCTATCGAGCTGAATGCGGTACAGCGCTCCAACCCGGAAATGCAGAAGCGGGCCGCAAATGCCATCCGAGGACTGGTAGAGAGTGAAGATAATCCAATCATCTCCATACACGACCACGGGGCTGGAGGGCACCTGAACTGCCTTTCCGAACTGGTAGAGGAGACGGGGGGATACATACACCTGGACCGTTTGCCCGTGGGTGACCCTACCCTTTCGGCCAAGGAAATCATCGGGAATGAATCCCAGGAACGCATGGGCCTGGTAATGGCCCCAGGGGATATGGACCTGTTAAAGCGGGTAGCTTCACGGGAACGGGCGCCCCTCTACGATGTAGGACATGTGACCGGAGACCACCGATTCACCTTCGCTTCCGTGTCTGAAACTCCGATGGACCTGGAGCTGGCAGATATGTTTGGCAGTTCCCCCAAAACCATTATGGAGGACCGCACTGTGGAACGCACCTATGCGCCGGTGACCTACCGGCTGGAAGACTTTCGAAAATACCTGGAACAGGTGCTCCAACTGGAGGCCGTGGCCTGCAAAGACTGGTTGACCAATAAGGTGGACCGTTGCGTAGGTGGGCGGGTTGCCAAACAACAGTGTGCCGGGCCCCTGCAGCTTCCCCTGAACAATTGCGGGGTCATGGCCCTGGATTTTAAAGGAAAGGAAGGGATCGCCACCTCCCTGGGTCACTCCCCTGTTTCGGCCCTGATCGATCCGGTGGCCGGAAGCCGGAACAGTATTGCGGAATCCCTGACCAACCTCGTCTGGGCCCCACTGGATAAAGGCCTGAAATCGGTAAGTCTATCCGCCAACTGGATGTGGCCCTGCAATAACGAGGGCGAGGATGCCCGCCTTTACGAAGCGGTCAGGGCGGCCTCAGATTTCGCCATCAGCCTCGGGATCAATATCCCTACCGGAAAGGATTCCCTTTCCATGAAGCAAAAATATCCGGATGGGGAAGTGTTGGCACCCGGGACCGTGATTATTTCCGCCGCGGGTCATTGCAGTGATATCCGCAGGGTCGTGGAACCGGTCTTTAAGATCGATGGCGGACCAGTCTACTATTTGAACCTCTCCAATGACTCATTTGTCCTTGGGGGATCCTCCTTCGCCCAGGTGCAGGGCAAAGTGGGCAATCAGGCTCCGACCGTTAAGGATGCGTCATATTTTGCCAAAGCTTTTGACACCTTGCAGGACCTGATCCGTAAAGGGGCCGTCCTTGCCGGACACGATGTGGCATCAGGCGGGCTGATTACCACCCTGCTGGAACTCTGTTTTGCCACTCCGGGCCTGGGAGCGGAATTCGATTTGACCGGCCTCGGGGAACCCGATACGATCCGGGTCCTCTTTGCGGAAAACGCAGGGGTCGTCATCCAGGCACGAGATGAAAGCATTGAAAAAGCATTCTCTGAGGCGGAAATCGCCTATCATCGCATCGGCACGGTAGCAGGGCGTCCGACGCTCTCTCTGAATAACCACGGGACGAGCATGGACCTGGATGTAACCGCCCTAAGGGATACCTGGTACAAGACCTCCTACCTGCTGGATCAGCAGCAGACGGCAGGTAACCTGGCCACTGCCCGCTATGAAAATTACAAGGCACAACCGCTGGATTACAATTTCCCCAAAAACTTCAAGGGTACCCTTCCCGGACGAACAACTCCTGAAGGAAGCCGGCCCAAGGCTGCCATCCTCAGGGAAAAGGGAAGCAATTCAGAGCGGGAAATGGCCCATGCCATGTACCTGGCCGGATTCGATGTGAAGGACGTGCATATGACCGACCTTATCAGCGGGCGGGAAACCCTTGAAGATATCCGATTTATCGGGGCCGTCGGAGGCTTCTCGAATTCTGATGTGCTCGGCAGTGCCAAGGGATGGGCCGGGGCGTTTAAATACAACGAAAAAGCCCGGCAGGCGCTGAGGAACTTCTTTAATCGCCCGGACACCCTCTCGGTGGGGATCTGTAACGGATGCCAGCTATTTATGGAGCTCGAATTGATCCATCCGGACCACAGCGTACACGGAAAAATGACCTATAACGACTCCGGCAAGCACGAAAGCAGCTTTACCTCCGTTACCATTGGCGAAAACAAATCGGTCATGCTATCCAATCTTGCCGGGAGCACCCTGGGGGTTTGGATCTCACATGGAGAGGGCAAATTCCAGCTGCCCCTGGAGCAGGACAGGTACAACATCGTGGCGACCTACGGGTATGACCAGTACCCGGCCAACCCCAACGGCAGCGACTACAATACCGCCATGTTATGCGATGATAGCGGACGACACCTGGTGACCATGCCGCATATGGAGCGTTCGATATTTCCTTGGAACTGGGCCTGGTATGCCCCTGGGCGGGAGGATGTTGTCTCCCCCTGGCTGCAGGCCTTCGTAAATGCGAGGGAATGGATTGAATCCCATAAATAAGGTATTTTACACCTCGAATTGAAATTGACCCCCAGCTGACGTAACTGTCCTGCCGTTAGGAAAACGGTGGTCCAGAAAACATTCTGAATGGCACTTGGCGAAAACGATGCCTTCCTTCTGTCTTATCATGTACTGCTGGTACCCGACCAGGGTTACAGTCAGGTAGTAAAACTGCATGACCGGCTCTACAGCGGGCTTTTCCGGCCTCACCTTCGGCTGGATATTGATTTTATTACCCATGTGGGAATAGCCAATGATCCTGATCCGGAACAGGTGAAAGCATGGGTGGATACCTGGAACCGGGAAGCATTCGTTTTTAAGGGGTCGATCGATAGCCTTACTGCTGTCGAGTATTCCCAGGGGATTTTAAAGAATCTGCTTACCCTCCCTCTGATCACTTCCCTTCAGGTTTATATCGAGGACGTGTCTTTTTTCCTAACTTTAGAAGGAGCGAAACTACCGTTTAAACCACATCCTATGAAAATGAGAATCTACCTCCTGTGTTTTATTGCTTTTCTCAGCCTGCCTCCCGGCAAGCTATATGCGCAGTTCACTCTGGAAGAAGTCCTGGGTCAGCCTTATACGGAATCCCTGAAAGCCTCTGCAAAGGGGGATTACCTGGCCTGGGTGGTGAATGAAAAGGGGGTACGCAATATATGGTATACCCCTGTGGCAGATCCGAAACCGGTACAGCTCACCCGTTACCGGTCCGATGATGGCCTCGGCATTTCACTTCAGGGCCTGCAGAACGAGTACCTCATTTACGTCAGGGGAAATGGCAACAATAGGAATGGAGAACCTGCCAACCCTGCAAGCCAGGCCCGGATCCCAAAGCGACAATTGCTGCGACTTAAAATATCCAGCGGTGAAATAGATACGCTGGCAACCGCATCGGGGATGGTATTGGCCCCGGATGGAAAGGGTATGTTATATACGCAGGGGAAGACGGTTTATCACCTCCCTGATATCACCGCCCCCCTCCCTAAACCTGTACCCTTATTTGAGGTTCGGGCGGGAGTCGGGTCGTTGAAATGGTCGCCGGATGGGAAAAGGGTTGCCTTTGTGAGCCCCAGGGGCGATCATAGTTTTGTGGGTGTCTTCAGCCTGGATGGAACGCATATCAAATGGATTGCCCCAGGCCTCAGTTTTGATGAACACCCGGTCTGGTCCCCGGATGGAGCGAAGGTTGCTTTTATCAGGCGTCCCGGACGCAGCAAGGATGAGCTTCGCAACCTCACCGGTGGGAATCCTTTTGAGCTCATGGTGGCGGACCTCAAGGATGGCCGTGCCGTATCCATTTGGAAATCCCCTGCGGACGATGGAGGATTCTCCCAGTACTATCCCAATGCCCCCCTGCGGTGGTCAGGAACCGGGAAATTGCTTTTCTATTCAGAACATGAAGGCTGGAACCACATCTATTCCATTCGCCCTGATGGAAGCGGTCTGCAGGACCTGACACCCGGGGCGTGTGAGACGGAAAACAGCAGTCTTTCCCCAGACGGCAGGGTCCTGTACTCGTCCGGAAACTGTGGTGACATCAACCGCCGCCATATCTGGAAGGCGGACTTAAATTCAGGAAAGTCCGAAAGGCTTACGGGGCTGGAAGGCATACAAACCCATGTAGTGGCCCTGGCAGACGGAGCGGTGGCATACCGGGAAGGACTGTACAACCGGGCCACCACAGCGGTGATCCTCAGCAAAGGGATGCCCGCAGTGCTGGGCCCTGTGGACAGGGAGGCAATCACAGATCAGCTACAGGAACCCAGGGCTGTAAAGTTTACAGCAGCAGATGGGGTCGAGATCCACGGACAACTTTTCACGCCCCCCCCGGGGGCAAAGAAAAAACACCCGGCTGTCATTTACATGCATGGGGGACCCATACGGCAAATGTTGCTGGGTTACCACTACAGTGGCTACTATGCGAATGGGTATAGTATGAATCAATATATGGCCTCCAGGGGATATGTGGTCCTCTCCGTGAATTACCGCTCCGGGATCGGTTACGGCCGGGATTTCAGAAGGGCTCCGAACCAGGGGCCCAGGGGTGCATCCGAGTACCAGGACATTGTGGCGGCTGGCAGATTCCTCCAATCCCTTCCCGAGGTGGATTCCATGAAAGTCGGGCTCTGGGGAGGGTCTTACGGGGGCTACCTTACCGCTATGGGGCTTGCGCGCAACTCTGATCTGTTCAAAGCCGGGGTCGACCTGCATGGCGTTCATGACTGGGCCTGGCGCGGGAGGGATTTCTCCCCCGGGGGCGGATGGGGCCTGGGCAAACAGCAAATGGAACAGGCCTATGCCTCCTCTCCTGTTTCTGATCTGTCCTCCTGGCGTTCCCCTGTGCTGTTAATCAGCGGTGATGACGACCGGAATGTCATGGTCGGGCAATCGATCGATCTGAAAAACAGGCTGGACGCACTGAATATTTACAATGAGGTATTGGTCTTCCCAGATGAAGTCCACGGGTTCCTCAGATATGATTCCTGGCTGCGTGCCTTTCAGGCAACTGCCTCCTTTTTCGATCGCTTTTTAATGGAAAAGGGGGATAAATAACGGCTTTAAGGAGGCTTTCAAATCCTCGTATTTAACAAATTCCCAAATGAATGGGGGTTGGATTGCGAATCCTGTTGTAAAATACCTTCCGCTTTTCGTATTTTGCAAACTCCAAACCACTGACGCATATGCAATCCATTTCTCGACTTTTTGATATTCCTTACTACCAACTGGAAACCTATAACCTGGAAAAGGCGATGGTTACCAAATACGACGGGGAGTGGCAGGCCACCTCAACCCGTGAATATGTAGACCGCGCCAACGCCATCAGCCGGGCACTGCTTCGTTTGGGGGTGAAGAAGGACGACAAGATCGCCATGATCTCCATGACCAACCGCACCGAATGGGGCATTATGGACACCGGCATCCTGCAGGTGGGATGTCAAAATGTACCCATATACCCCACCATTTCTGAAGTAGACTATGCCTATATACTGAATCACTCTGAGTCCATCTACTGTTTTGTTTCCTGCGAGGAAGTCCTGGAAAAGGTACGATCGATCCAAAAAGAGGTCCCGACCCTTAAGGAGATCTACAGTTTTGACCGGATAGAGGGATGTAAACACTGGAGCGAGCTCCTGAAGCTGGGCGAAGATACTTCCAACCAGGAAGAGGTAGAGGCCCGAAAGGGTGAAGTGCGCCCGGAAGACCTTGCAACCCTGATCTATACCTCCGGGACCACGGGAAGGCCAAAGGGAGTGATGCTGACGCACAACAATATTGTTACCAATGTGCTGGCCAGTAAGGAACGTGTGCCTTTTGAATATGGGGGCGTCTCCCTGAGCTTTCTGCCTGTATGCCATATTTTTGAGCGCATGATCCTATATCTGTACCAGTATTGTGGGATAAGCATTTACTATGCGGAAGGATTGGATAAGATCAGTGACAACCTCAAGGAGGTACGGCCGAATGTGATGACGGTGGTCCCCCGCCTTCTGGAAAAAGTCTACGACGGCATTATCTCCAAGGGCAGTGACTTAAGCGGAGTAAAGAAAGGCCTGTTCTTCTGGGCTGTTAAACTTGGCTTGAAATATCAACCTTATGGTGGCAACGGCTGGTGGTATGAGAAAAAGCTGGGACTCGCCCGCAAACTCATTTTCAGCAAATGGCAGGAGGCCCTGGGCGGCAACCTTGAGACCATGGTATCGGGGAGCGCAGCCCTTCAGCCGCGACTGGCCCGCATTTTTGCAGCAGCAGGCATTCCAGTGATGGAAGGCTACGGGCTAACGGAAACCTCTCCGGTAATCTCCGTGAATGATCAGCGCAACAGGGGATGGAAAATCGGATCCGTGGGAAAGGTCATCGAAGCAGTGGAAGTGAAGATCGCCTCTGATGGGGAGATCCTCTGCAAGGGGCCCAATGTAATGGTCGGCTATTACAAGCAACCGGACCGCACTGCGGAAGTGATTGACAAGGATGGGTATTTCCATACAGGCGATATTGGCGAATTTGATGCTGAGGGTTTTCTGCGGATCACGGACCGCAAAAAGGAAATGTTCAAGACCTCCGGCGGAAAGTACGTAGCCCCTCAGCTTCTGGAAAATCGCCTGAAACAATCCCGATTTATCGAACAGGTCATGGTGGTGGGTGAAGGCGAAAAAATGCCCGCGGCCCTGATCCAGCCGAATTTCGAATTCCTCTTTGAATGGGCCAAGCGCCACAACATAGACCTGGGCGGTCATGGAGAAGCCGTGGTGAATTCCGAGGTTATGGAGCGCTTCGAAAAGGAAGTCGAGGAAGCCAATGCGCAATTCGCCAAGTGGGAAAAAGTCAAACAATTCAGGCTAACTCCGGATATCTGGTCGGTGGATGACGGACACCTTACCCCTACCATGAAATTGAAAAGAAAGGTTATCAAGGAGAAATACCTGAAGCTCTACAACGATATCTACGGCCACTAAATACCTTCCTTTTGCGCTTCACTCCCAGGTTGCCTGAATTCTTCGGGAGAATTTTCATTTCCTTACTTATTTATTATGCATGCATAATAAATTTTATTATATTTGACTCCGGATCACGCCTATGAAAGACATTACTATTGACTATGCCCTCAGGGCGACATGGCAGGCCGTTGCCCGCATGTACAATGAAGAAGCAAAACATTTCGACAGTACCATGGCCGTGGGCTTTACCCTGCTTAGTATTGATCCCAAGACGGGTACACCCTCGACCGCTTTGGGCCCTAAAATGGGCATGGAAGCCACCAGTCTTTCCAGGATCCTGAAAAATATGGAGCAGAAAGGGCTGATCGAAAGAAAACCGAACCCGGAAGACGGGAGAGGGGTCTTGATCCACCTGACGGATTTTGGCCTTGAAAAACGCGCAGATTCCAAAGCGGTCGTGCTGCGTTTCAACGAAACGGTACGCGAAGCCGTGACCCAATCGCAGTTGGAGGGCTTTTTCGCAGTAGTCCAAAAGATCAACCAGTTGATCTCGGAAAAAAAGATCTACAAAAAAGAACAAGAGTCTAATTCCTAACAGCCTGTATAGATGAACAGACACATTAATAAGGTAGCCGTTATTGGTTCCGGAATCATGGGAAGTGGCATTGCCTGCCATTTCGCGAATATTGGGGTGGAAGTCCTGTTGCTTGACATCGTGCCCAGGGAACTGAACGAAAAGGAAAAATCCAAAGGGCTCACCCTTGAGGATAAAGCCGTTCGAAACCGACTGGTGAATGACGCCCTGACAGCAGCCCTGAAATCCAAGCCCTCCCCTATCTACCACAAGGATTTTGCCCGTCGCATACAAACGGGAAACTTGGAAGACGACCTGGCGAAGATCTCTGAAGCCGACTGGATCATCGAAGTCGTGGTGGAACGGCTGGATATCAAAAAGCAGGTTTTTGAGAAGCTGGACAAGCACCGCAAACCCGGAACGCTGATCACTTCAAATACCTCCGGCATTCCAATAGCTTTTATGAATGAAGGACGGAGCGCCGATTTCCAGGAGCATTTCTGTGGAACCCATTTCTTCAACCCGCCCAGGTATCTGAAGCTCTTTGAAGTCATTCCGGGTCCGAATACGAAAAATGAAGTATTGGATTTCCTCATTGCATACGGAGAGCGATTCCTGGGCAAGACCGCTGTGCTTGCAAAGGATACTCCCGCCTTTATCGGGAACCGCATCGGGATCTTCAGTATAATGAGCCTGTTCCATACGGTGAAGGAAATGGGCCTCACCCTTGAAGAGGTCGACAAATTGACCGGGCCGGTGATCGGCAGACCCAAATCTGCCACCTTCCGCACTGTGGACGTGGTCGGTCTGGACACCCTGGTTCACGTGGCCAATGGGATTGGTGAGAACTGCCCTGAGGATGAGCGCCATGAACTTTTTCAATTGCCTGATTTCATCCAACAAATGGTTGCCCAATCCTGGCTGGGGAGCAAAACCGGGCAGGGGTTTTACAAAAAAGTCAAACAGGAAGGCGGCAAGAGCGAAATCCTGAGCCTTGATCTGGATACCATGGAGTACCGCAAGCGGAAGAAAGCCAGTTTTGCGACCCTGGAACAAACCAAGCCCATAGATACGGTGATTGACCGTTTTCCCATATTGGTGGCCGGAAAGGATAAAGCAGGAGATTTTTACCGCAAAAGCTTCGGAGCCCTTTTTGCCTATGTGACACACCGGATCCCTGAAATCACCGACGCCCTTTACAAAATCGACGATGCGATGAAGGCCGGGTTCGGTTGGGAACACGGTCCTTTCCAGATATGGGATGCCGTAGGCCTGGAAAAGGGTTTGGAAATGCTCGAGGCCACGGGGCAGGCCGCTGCTCCCTGGATTACCGAAATGAAGGAGGCCGGTGTGGATTCCTTCTATACAGTGAAAGAAGGGGCCACTTATTTTTACGATATCGGGAAAAAATCCTACGAGAAAGTTCCCGGTCAGGATTCCTTTATCATCCTGGATAATATTAGAAAGACCCATGAAGTATTCAAAAATACCGGCGTGGTGGTCGAGGACCTGGGAGACGGGATCCTCAATGTAGAATTCCGCTCAAAGATGAATACCATCGGGGGGGATGTACTGGCAGGGCTGAATAAGGCTGTGGACCTGGCCGAAAAAGACTTCCAGGGGCTGGTCGTTGGGAACCAGGGTGCCAACTTCTCCGTGGGCGCCAACATCGGGATGATCTTTATGATGGCCGTCGAACAGGAATACGACGAACTGGCCATGGCTACCAAATACTTCCAGGACACGATGATGCGGATGCGCTACTCCTCTATTCCCGTAATTTCCGCCCCTCATGGCATGACCCTGGGCGGGGGATGCGAGCTCAGCTTGCACGCCGACCGGGTGGTCGCGGCAGCTGAGACCTATATTGGACTGGTGGAATTCGGCGTTGGGGTCATCCCGGGTGGAGGAGGATCCAAAGAAATGGCTCTCAGGGCCTCAGATACCTTCCGGAAGGATGATGTGGAGCTGAATGCCTTGCGGGAGTACTTCCTCGCCGTTGCCACTGCAAAAGTTTCGACTTCGGCTTATGAGGCGTTCGACTTTGGCGTCCTCCAAAAAGGCAAGGATGTGGTAGTGGTCAATAAGGACCGGCAAATCGCCACCGCCAAGGCATATGCCAAGCTTATGGCGGAATCCGGATATACCCGGCCCATGCAACGAAAGGATGTAAAGGTCCTCGGAAAACAGGCCCTTGGGATGTTCCTTGTGGGCACGGATTCTATGGAGGCCGGGAAATACATCTCTGAACACGACAAGAAAATCGCCAATAAGCTCGCATACGTAATGGCGGGCGGTGATCTTTCTGAAGCAAGCTATGTGAGCGAGCAATATTTGCTTGACCTGGAGCGGGAAGCTTTCCTTTCCCTCTGCACGGAACGCAAGACCCTGGAACGGATTCAACATATGCTGAAAACCGGGAAACCCCTTAGAAATTAATCCCCAATAAAGCGCAAAAAGATGAAAGAAGCATATATCGTAAAAGCATACCGAACTGCCGTAGGCAAAGCTCCCAGAGGTACCTTCCGATTCAAAAGACCGGACGAGATGGCTGCAGAGACCATAGCCCATATGCTGAAGGAATTGCCTGGACTGGACAAAAAACGAATAGACGATGTCATCGTTGGGAACGCCATGCCGGAGGCCGAGCAGGGCCTCAACATGGCCAGGTTGATCTCCCTGATGGGCCTGCAGATCGAAGATGTCCCGGGAGTTACCGTAAACCGCTACTGCGCTTCCGGTCTGGAGACCATTGCCATTGCTACGGCAAAGATCCGTACCGGAATGGCGGAATGCATCATTGCAGGAGGGGCGGAAAGCATGAGCTACATCCCTATGGGAGGTTACAAACCCGTCCCTGACTACAGGTTGGCCAAAGCAGGTCATGAAGACTACTATTGGGGCATGGGCCTCACGGCAGAGGCCGTAGCTCAGCAGTATAAAGTCTCCAGGGAAGACCAGGATGCCTTTGCCTACCAATCCCACCAACGGGCCCTGAAAGCCCAAAAAGAAGGGAAATTCGATTCACAGATCGTTCCCATTGAAGTAGAGCACACCTTTGTGGACAAAAAGGGCAAAAAGGCATCCAATACCTATACCGTCACTGCGGATGAAGGTCCGCGAGCTGATACCTCCACCGATGCCCTTGGAAGACTCAGACCGGTTTTTGCTGCAGGAGGGAGCGTCACCGCAGGGAATTCATCCCAAATGAGCGACGGGGCGGCATTCGTTATGGTGATGAGTGAAGCCATGGTCAAAGAACTGGGGCTGGAACCCATAGCGCGAATGGTAAATTATGCCGCAGTGGGGGTCGAGCCGAGGATCATGGGCATCGGTCCGGTCAAGGCCGTTCCAAAAGCCCTGGAACTGGCAGGTCTTAAACTGAACGACCTGGAGCTTATTGAGCTCAATGAGGCTTTTGCCTCTCAGTCCCTGGCTGTCATCAGGGAACTTGGGCTGGACCCTGAGCTTGTGAATGTTAACGGGGGTGCTATTGCCCTGGGTCACCCCCTGGGATGCACCGGTGCCAAGCTATCCGTGCAGCTCTTCGATGAGATGCGAGATCGGAACCTCATTGGAAAACACGGGATGGTCACCATGTGCGTGGGAACCGGACAGGGTGCCGCAGGGATCTACGAATTCCTTTCCTGACCCCTGGAGAACCGATTAAAAGAAACTACAGTAAAGCAAAGTATTATGAGCAGCGAAGTAAAAGAAAAAGAAATTACCCGGGGAGGCCAATTCCTGGTCAGGGAAACGCCCTGTGAAGAGGTTTTCACCCTGGAAGACCTCAGCGAGGAACAAAACATGATGCGGGAGAGTGCCATCGAATTTGTCGAACGTGAACTCTGGGCCCACTGGGAGCGGTTTGAACAAAAGGACTATGCCTATACAGAGCAATGCATGAAAAAGGCCGGGGAGCTCGGATTTCTCAGTATTGCGGTACCCGAAGCCTACGGCGGAATGGGGATGGGCTTTGTGTCCACCATGTTGGTTTGCGATTACATCTCCGGGGCTACCGGCTCCTTTAGTACCGCTTTTGGAGCGCACACGGGGATCGGAACCCTGCCCATTACCCTCTATGGAACAGAGGAACAAAAAAATAAGTACGTACCAAAATTGGCCAGTGGTGAATGGTTCGGGGCCTATTGTCTGACGGAGCCGGGCGCCGGGTCCGATGCCAATTCAGGTAAAACCAAAGCCGTACTGTCGGAAGACGGGAAATATTACAAGATCAGCGGGCAGAAAATGTGGATCTCCAATGCAGGCTTTTGCGACCTTTTCATTGTATTTGCCAGGATTGAGGACGACAAAAACATTACTGGATTTATTGTGGAGAACGATCCTGAGAATGGCATTTCCCTGGGAGACGAAGAAAAAAAACTGGGAATCCACTCTTCCTCTACCCGGCAGGTATTTTTCAATGAGACCAGAGTCCCGGTGGAAAACATGCTTTCAGAGCGCGGGAACGGCTTTAAAATTGCCATGAATGCCCTGAACGTGGGCCGGATCAAACTGGCTGCGGCCTGCCTGGAGGCCCAGAGGCGAACCACGGATGAGGCCGTACGCTATGCCAAGGAACGCGTGCAGTTTAAGACCCCTATTGCGAATTTTGGGGCTATCAAATCCAAAATAGCCACCATGGCTACCAATGCCTATGTCGGGGAGGCAGCCTGCTACAGGGCCGCTAAAAATATAGAAGACCGCATCGCCATGCGGGTGGCTGACGGGAATTCACATCAGGAGGCAGAACTCAAGGGCGTGGAGGAGTACGCCATCGAGTGTTCAATCCTGAAAGTGGCCGTTTCCGAGGACGTCCAACAGACTACCGATGAAGGAATCCAGATCTTCGGAGGTATGGGCTTTAGCGCGGATACGCCCATGGAATCCGCCTGGAGGGACGCACGGATCGCTCGTATCTATGAGGGAACCAACGAAATCAACCGGATGCTATCCGTCGGGATGCTGATCAAAAAAGCCATGAAGGGACACGTGGACCTTCTGGGGCCGGCTACCGCAGTGGGAGAAGAGCTAATGGGCATCCCAAGCTTTGACACCCCGGATTATTCGGAACTGTTCTCAGAGGAAAAAGACCTCATCGGACGCCTCAAAAAGGTTTTCCTGATGATTGCCGGAAGTGCGGTTCAGAAATTCGGACCGGACCTTGAAGCGCACCAGCAGCTCCTGCTGGCTGCGGCGGATATTCTTATCGAGGTTTATATGGCAGAATCTGCAGTGCTTCGGGCCGAGAAGAATGCGAAGCGTTACGGAGAGGCGTCCCAGACCATCCAGATTGCCATGGCCCGGCTGTATTTATACGAAGCAGCAGACCTGGTGATCAAAAAAGGGAAGGAAGCCATTGTTTCCTTTGCTGAAGGAGATGAGCAGCGGATGATGCTGATGGGCCTTAAGCGCTTTACGAAATACCAGAACCAACCCAATGTGGCCAAGCTGCGCGAACTGATCGCGGACGCCATTACCGAAAAGGATGGTTATACCCTTGATTGATCTGGGTTGAAAATGCAAAAAAGCCGCTCATTTTGGAGCGGCTTTTTTTATTTAAGATGCAATATTCACTTCAATGTACTGTACTGCTCAGCATAGTCAAGCATCTGGATTTCAAAACTTTCAGGTTGAATGAGCTCGATGTCCGAGATCTCCCCTGAGGCATCCATGACTGGCAGCAGGACCGGGTTCACAAAACCACTGTAGGGTGCGGATTTGAATTTTGCATTGCGCTCGAGGACTTCTGCATGAAGGGCCTGATCCACTTTGACCCCGTACCCCTCCACAAGGGCCTGTGCGGCCTGGAAGTCGCCCTCTGATTTGATCCGCTGGGTTTCCCGCAACAACTGCCCGAACAGCTCCCGGAGCCTGGCATAGTCGTTAATGTTGTAATAGGTTTTCCCGTCCCGGGTGATCTTCTCGATCACATTGTCCGCTTGTCCCTTCTCAAAGACCCAGGCAGAAACCCATTGCCGGTTGACCATGTGGTCCTCCTCAATATCATCTCCCAGTTTTATGCGCACCAATTGCGTGACCAGGCCGTTCCGGATATAGCCATCGTAGGCGGCCATCCCGACTTCATTTATATCCTCCACCAGGCCGAGCTCCTGCAGCTTGGGATCCATCAGGTAATAGAGTGCCAGGAGATCAGCCCGCCCCTCTTCCAGGGTGGAGGCATAATTCTTGAGCGTTTCCTTGGGCTGCCCTACCCCCGGGTTGAGCTGTCCGGAGGCATGGCCCACTACCTCGTGCAGGGCTGTATGCAATTTATCGGCTCGTTCGCCATGGGCGATTTCCAGTGCGATCTCGGCTTCATCGTTGGCAAATTCCTTTAAACGATCCGTTCCGCCCGCCTTGCCGTAGGCGTTGATGATATTCCCAAGGGAAACAGATTTGCTGCCGTGTTTGACCCGAATCCAGTTGTTGTTAGGCAGATTCACCCCTATAGGCGTGCTGGGGGAGGCATCCCCGGCTTCACCGGCTACGATTATGGTTTTATAGGAAACCCCCACCACACTGTCTTTTTTATGTTCTTCCATAAGGGGGGATTCATCTTCAAACCACTGGGCATTCTCCGAAAGCACCGCCATCTGCCTGGACATCTCAAAATCCTTGATCTGGATAATACTCTCATAGGAACCCTTGTACCCGACAGGATCGTTGTATACCTCAATAAATCCATGGATCCAGTCGATATTCCCCTCCGTGGAGGTCACCCATGATATGGCGTAGTCGTCCCATGTGCTCAGGTCTCCGGTACGGTAGTATTCCACGAGCAACTCCAGGCTTCGTGCCTGTTTCTCGTTTTCAGCCACACCCACGGCAAGCTCAAGCCACTTTATGATCTCCTCGATGGAAGCGCTGTACATCCCTCCCAGCCGGTATGTTTCCTCGGTAAGCCCACCGGCTTCCCTGACCAGCTTGGAATTCAGCCCTGCTTCTATGGGCATGCCCTCAGGACCTTTGTCTGCCCGGGCATAAAAGGCCTGTACTTCTTCGGTAGTGATCCCGGGGTCGTAAAAGTTAACCGCAGATGAGGCTACATTGTCCACACCCTGTTTCTTGTTGACCTTTTTCGCATCCTGGTCGTTGAAGATCACTTCAAAAGGTTCTCCGCTGAGATCCGTATCGGTTTCCGCAAGCAAAAACTTCAGGTAATCCGGTGAAAACCCAGGTTCAATTTTGTCATTGGAGTAGTGATGGTGGATACCATTGGAAAACCAAAGCCGCTTTAAATAAACCTCAAAGGCTTTCCAGTCCCCGGTAGTCTTGTCTCCGTCAAAGGCAGTATATACCTTTTCCAGGGCGTGGCGGATGGTGAGGTTGTGACGGTAGTTCTGGTCCCAGATAATGTCCCGTCCTGCCAGTCCCGCCTGGGTAAGGTAGTAGACGAGTTTTTTTTCTTTCAACGTAAGCTCGTCAAAACCGGGAATCTTGTAGCGGAGCACGCGCAGGTCCGCAAACTGGTCAACAACATAGTCAAACGATTCGGCGGTTTCCACAACAGCCTGCTGCTCAGGGGTTTCCGACTTACAGGAAAAAAGCAGGAACCCGGTCAGAAGAAGGGATAATAACGCTTTATATTTCATGATATTCATTGGTTTATGGTTGCCCTGCAAAGGTAATTAAACCCATTGTTATAGCCTTTATGGAGGTGGGAATTACCGAACATGAATTGAGGGTGGGAGGACGGGTTTTCAAATTATTCCGGGGGGGGCGCTCCCCCACCCACCCGGCAAACAATTTAATTCGCAGAACTGCAATATCCCAGCAAGATCCCCCCGTTTTAAAAACTGCGGGTTAGCGGG
>CBFCWO010000029.1:0-28413 GCA_965601625.1 uncultured Flavobacteriaceae bacterium
GGGATTCTCATGGGGTCAGCAATATTTAGATTCGCTAAAGTCGGTTCAATTCCTCTCATAAAGCGCAGGGCGGAGGAATTTTTGGGTAATTTAGGAAGGATTAACCAACAATACCAACAAATATGGAAGACTACTTGCCTTTGATCATTCATCTGATCTCCGGAGCCCTTGGAGGCAACCTGGCCGGGAGGCTTATCCCGAATTATTCGCTGGGAGTGGCGGGCAATTCCGTAGCCGGTGTCCTTGGTGGTGGTATCGGAGGTTGGATCCTGGGTATGCTCGGGCTTGAGAGCCCAGATTCCGGACTTGACCTGTTTGCCGTGTTGGGTCATATAGTGGGAGGCGCTTTGGGAGGAGGCCTTATCATGGTCGTCCTTGGGACCCTCAAAAAGGCGTTCGTCAGGTAAATGCTCCGATCCGGTTCAAATGATCCGGGGGACGGGAATCTTCTTTTATCTTCCCTGTTGGAATACTACCTTTGAAGAAAGTCCACTCCATGAAATACGACCCTATAGATTCCAGCCTGTTTGTGCGAAACCGAAAAAAGTTCGCCTCACAAATGAAGCCAAAGAGCCTGGCGGTCTTTAACTCGAATGACATTTATCCCGTGAGTGCAGACAGTACCATGCCTTTCCAACAGCACAGGGATATCTTCTACCTCTCAGGAGTGGATCAGGAAGAAAGCATCCTCGTGATATTTCCGGACAGTATGGACCCGAAACACCGGGAGGTGTTGTTTTTAAGGGAAACCAACGACCATATTGCAGTATGGGAAGGAGAAAAACTGAACAAGAAACAGGCACTTGCAGTCTCTGGGATTGAGACGGTATACTGGTTGAAGGATTTCGACAAGGTTTTTTTCGACCTGATGACCGAGGCAGAGACGATCTACTTCAACACCAATGAACACTACAGGCAGGCCGTGGAGACTGAAACGCGGGAAATGCGCTTTATCCGGTCCTGCAAGGAGAAATACCCGGCGCACCAGGCCGCTAAAAGCAACCCCATCCTGCAGCAGATCCGCGGAGTGAAGGAGCCTGAGGAACTTGAACTGATGCGCAAAGCCTGCGGGATTACCGAAAAAGGTTTCAGGCGCGTGCTGGATTTTGTCCGGCCAGGGGTATGGGAGTATGAAATTGAGGCTGAATTCCTGCATGAATTTATCCGGAACCGATCCAGGGGATTTGCCTACACCCCGATTATCGCCTCCGGCAATAATGCGAACGTCCTGCACTACATTGAGAACAACCAACAATGCAAGGAGGGGGATTTGATCCTTATGGATGTAGGCGCGGAATACGCCAATTACTCCAGCGACATGACGCGTACCATTCCGGTAAGTGGGCGTTTCACAAAAAGACAGCGGGAAGTCTACGACGCTGTTTTACGCGTAAAGCAGGAAGCAACAAATATGCTGGTTCCCGGCACGATCTGGGCAGCGTATCACAAAGAAGTGGGTAAAATCATGACGTCCGAACTGATGGGTCTGGGGTTGCTGGATCTGGCGGATGTTCAGGCAGAAGACCCCAAGTGGCCTGCCTACAAGAAATATTTTATGCACGGGACCAGTCACCATATTGGGCTGGATACCCACGACTACGGTGAACTCAAGACCCCCATGAAACCAAATATGGTTTTCACTGTTGAACCGGGCATCTATATTCCGGCAGAAGGATTCGGTATTCGACTGGAGGATGATGTGGTGATCCAGGATACTGGCGCGCCCGTAAACCTGATGGCAAACATTCCCATAGAAGGGGATGAGATTGAATCCCTGATGCATGGGTGATTAGGGATAACGGACCCCTGGGTAGTAGCGGTCGGAAGTGGAATGAACATATGGGTATCCTACTATTAAATTCGGCCAACTGCTCCTGCTAACTGAAAAATAAAAAGCCCGGCAAGTGCCGGGCTTTTTATTCTCGTATACCCTGTAGAATTACTCTTCAACAAAAAGGTAGTTCAGGTTGAGCTCATTAAACGCCTTATTAAAGGCAGTGATTTCTTCGTCAACCATTTTATCAAAGGCATTGAGCTGCGTATTGATTTGAGCGCTAAGCTCATTTTTCACAGCGATGTCCTGGGCGGTTGGCGGAAAGTCGTCCAGGCTGACAAGACTGTTCAGATGCGCCAGCTTGTTGGTCAGCCTGATGGGGAAATTAAGCGGATCCTGATTGCTTCGGTTCTGGGTCTGATAAAGGGCTTTCTCGATCTCTCCGAAACCTTCCTTCATTTTTTCAGCCCGTTCCACCAATTCCTTTGTAGCCTCGTTTCCTTTATACTGTTTAGTAAAAGCATCCAACTGATCATTCACCTTTCGGATCTTTTTGATCGACTGGTGCGCCCGGTCCACCGTGGCATTGACATCCGTGATAAAATCATACTGCGCCTGCATATCGGCCACGGAGACTTCAGCCCTTGGATCCGGAAGGATGTTAAAGGTCTGGGTCTTATTTTCTCCTCCGGCATTGAGATGGACTTTGTAGGACCCGGGGACGGCTTTGGCGCCACTTAGGTTAGCCCACCAGAGGATCATGCCTTTCAAGCGCTCTGCACCCTTTCCGCGGGTATTCCAAACATGGGTATTCCCTCCTTTTTCAACCGTGAGTTTTTTGTCATTCTCCTTGGAAAAGGTACTGTAATTTGCAAGGGTATCCCCGGCCATGGTGGTATAGGTAAGGGATACACTGTCCTTTTCTGAGAAGTCCTTGAGATAGAAATGGGTCACCACTCCATTCGGGTGGTTTTGCCCGGCCGTCTTTGAAGGACTGCGAGAGGTTCCACCTTTAGTGCGGTAGGAATCCTTGGGCTTGAAAAGCAGGGTTGCGGCATCCTGGTCTGAAGATTCAAGCTGGTGCAGTACAGTTAAGTCGTCGAGGATCCAGAGGCTCCGACCCTGAGTGGCCACGATAAGGTTGTCATCCTTCAGCGCCAGGTCCGTGATTGGAACAATGGGCAGATTCATCTGGAAAGGCTTCCAGGAGGCCCCGTCATTAAAGGAAATATACATGCCCGTTTCCGTCCCGGCATAAAGAAGACCCTTGCGTTTGGGATCTTCCCTTACCACACGGGTAAAGTGCTCGGCATCGATCCCGTTGGTAATCTGCGTCCACGTCTTTCCATAATCTGTGGTTTTGTACAGGTACGGTTGGAAGTCGCCCAGCTTATACCGGGTCGCTGCCACATAGCAGGTGCCTTCATCAAAAGCTGAAGGCTCCACGCTGTTGACCATGCTCCATTCAGGCATGTTGGCCGGGGTCACATTTTCCCAGTTCTGACCACCATCCCGGGTCAGGTGGATCAGGCCGTCATCAGAGCCCACCCACATCAGGCCTTCCTGGATAGGGCTTTCGTTTGCCGCGAAGATGGTGCAGTAGTACTCCACCCCGGTATTGTCCTGGGTGATCGGCCCCCCGCTGGATACCAGTTTATCGGGATCGTTTCGGGTTAGATCCGGACTCAGCAACTCCCAGCTCTGCCCTTCATTGGTGCTGACATGTACGTGGTTTGAAAAGGTATAGAGTTTCTTTGGATCATGACGGCTGAAGATGATCGGGAAATTCCACTGGAACCGATATTTCATCCCTTCTGCGCCATATCCCATCGGATTATCAGGCCAGACATTAATAGCCCTAACGGTACCCGCATCGTGGTTTACCCGGGTAAGAAAGCCTCCGTAGCTCCCGCCATATACAATATCATTGTTTTCCGGATCCACGGCGATATGGGCGCTTTCCCCTCCAGCGGTAGGCTCCCAGTCGTCCTCTCCAATTTCCCTTCCGTCCGACCGGTGCCGGATGCGAATCGTGGAATTGTCCTGTTGGGCGGCATAAATGCGATACGGAAACGCATTATCGGTGGTAACCCGGTAAAACTGAGCGGTGGGCTGGTTGTAGTAGGTGCTCCAGGTGGTCCCACCGTCATAGGAAACCTGAGCTCCCCCATCATCTCCGATGATCATGCGATTCGGGTCTTCCGGGGAGATCCAGAGGTCATGGTGGTCGCCATGGGGGGCGTTAAAGGTATTGAAGGTCTTGCCTCCATCTGTGGATTTATGGTAACGCACATTGAGTACATAGACCACATTCTCATCATGCGTGTCGGCATAAACGCGGGTATAGTACCAGGCGCGCTGTCTTAGTTTTCGCTCACTGTTGACCTGTGCCCAGGTTTTGCCTCCGTCTTCTGAACGGTAAAGGCCACCTTTGTCTTTGTGTTCCACAATGGCCCACACGCGTTGGGAATTCGCGGGAGAAACCGTGACTCCGATAATGCCCAGGGTCCCTGAAGGAAACCCTTTGTGCTTAGAAATCTCCGTCCATGTTTCACCACTGTCCGTGGATTTCCACAGGGCAGATCCTTCGCCACCACTGCTTAGGCTGTAGGGTGTGCGTTGAACGCGCCATGTACTGGCGTAGAGAATTCGGGGATTGGTTGGGTCCAGGGTAAGATCCACCGCCCCGGCCAGGTCGTTGACGTAATGTATTTTGCGCCATGAATCCCCTCCATCCGTGCTTTTGTATATTCCGCGCTCCTCTGTGGGCTTATAGATATTGCCGAGGACTGCGGCATAGACGATATCCGGATTGTCCGGATGTATCCTAAGACGAGGAATGTGGCGGCTTTTTTCAAGACCGGCCCGCGTCCAGGTATTTCCGGCATCTACGCTTTTCCATACGCCATAGCCGGAGGAGACATTTCCCCGGACCGTCTTTTCACCACCCCCCACATAAATTACATTGGGATCGCTTTTAGACACTTCCACCGCTCCGGTACTTCCCCCAAAATACCCATCGGAGATATTCTCCCAGGCCCGGCCGCCATCCTGAGTGCGCCATACACCTCCTCCGGCAGCCCCGAAATAAAACAGATTGGGCTTGCCGGGCACCCCGGTGACAGCTGCAGATCGTCCACCCCGGAAAGGCCCTACCAGGCGATATTCCATAGAGGAGTAAATGGATTCCGGATAGGGATCCGCGTCTTTGGTCTTTTTTCTTTTTTGGCCTTCGGCAGATAGCGGTAAAAGGCATAGGACAAGCATCAGAAGCGAGGCTTGCAGCATGTAATTTCTCATGGTGTTAAGATTCGAATTAGTCAGTGGATGAAAATACTAAATGTTTTAGGATTATCATTTGAGCTTTTCATTTAATGCTGGACGGGAGTACATTCCTGTCCCGATAGAGGCATTCCCTAGGGGATTCCCCGAGATTACCACCAATTTGACTTGTTCTACAACAAAAATTTAGCCCAGGCAAACAGATTTGATAGTTTTAGGGTATGTATAAGAATCTGAGATTCATGACATTCGGTCGCTTTGGATGGATAGTTGTGCTCCTGCTGTTTTTCGGAATGGAAATTAGCCAGGCGCAGAACACACCTCCCGTAGCTGCCGATGATTCCTATAGCACCGGCCTGAATTCAACCCTAAATGTAGGGGCGATCCCTGGCTTGCTGGCAAATGACACGGATGCGGAAAGCCCCTCGGGGCTGATTGTAAACCCCACTCCTGTGAGCTCGCCAACTTCCGGCGTTCTGGGACTGAACAGCGACGGCAGCTTTACTTATACCCCGAATAGCGGATTCAGCGGCACGGATAGCTTTACCTATCAGGCTTGTGACGACGGCGCGGTCAACCAGACCGTATCCCGGTTTGACTTCGACACCTCAAACCTCGGCCTGGCCACCATCGGCCCTGACGCAACTTCCGTAAATCCACTTTCGGTGCAAACCGGATGCGGGATACGGATAGGAAGCGGGGCAGGTGGCAGTACAGGGATCGATGTGATGGTTCCCAATACTGGTGGCATCTTCAATTTTACCAGCTTTGTCATTTCCTTTGAGTACCAGGATCAGGAGAATACCGCGGATATCATTACGGCTGGAAACTTCAGGATCTGGCATATTACCGGGAATAACCTTGGGGTAGAGGTCCAGGTAATCGATGGGAATACGGGACTTCCAGCCACCTACTCGCAGAACCTTGGCGGGTTCCTCTCCGGGAACAACCCGTACACCGTAGAATATGATGAACTTAGTGGTGACATTATTTACACGGCTAATGGAACTACCACTACATTTAATCTTGCTCCTCCCTTTTCTCCCCTGAACACCTCCCTTGCAACAGGAGTTGAGATTGGGCGCTTCATGGACAATTCAGGCTCCGGATCACCTTCACTCTGCAGCGTTGAATTTGTGGATTCCAGCAAGCTATGCGATACGGCAACCGTATTTGTGACCATCCCCACTACTATCATCACGAACCGCCGGATTACCTATCGGGTAAACCGGAATTAAGTATTTTATCCGATCACCTTTTCGCAAATCGCTGCCCGCTAAATTACCAAGGGGCAAATCCCCGGATTACTTCGTTATTCAAACCCACACACCCTCATGGTGTAAACATATCGCGGTTGGGATTGCGGATTTAAGTGTATTTTTAGGCAGGCCCCTGAACCTCAATACCAGGGCTGCTTAAAAGATGATAAATTATGAGAACGTTCGTTTTTTGTATCGCTTTGCTGATTACTCTGACCGGATGCAAAAATCAACCGGAGAATCAGGAACCACCAAAAGGAAAGGTCTTCTTTGAAAAGTCCTATGTCGAAATGCATGATGGATATTCTGAAGCCGTCGTAATTCGTGCCGATCAGATGAAAACCATCTATGTTTCCGGGCAGGTAGGGGAAGGAGAGGACCTGGAGTCTCAGATGCGTTCGGCCATTGCGAAACTGAAGGGATTGCTGGGGAAGGAAGGCGCCAGCATGTACGATGTAGTCAAAATGAACACCTACATTGTAGACTACGGACCGGAAACCCTGGAGGTGTTTCGGAGGGTGCGGAAGGAAGAAATGGGGGATATGGATATGCCCGCGAGCACCCTGGTGGGCGTTGAGGCCCTGGCCTTGCCAGAGTGGTTGATCGAGATCGAAGCAGTTGCCATTTTGCCTATTGCCCCTTTGGAGTAGCCTCCTTTAATCCGATTCGCCTATGAAATGGAATGACATTCCCGACAAATGGCTGCGCATTGGCTACATCCTGGGAGTGGTTCTCTTTATGGTGGGCACGCTGGATCCACTTGAAGGGAGTGTCCTGGTCGCCCTGGCATCCCTGATCCTTGCGGGAGTAACGCACTTGTATAAGGACCCTCACAAGAAGTACTACACTATAGCCGCTTTGCTGATTCTGCCTGGGGTGTTTAACCTGTTTTATCTTTCATCCCTGGGAGGCTTTGGGGGCGATTCCAGCCTGTCACCCTGGTGGGGGCTGTTGATCCTGCCTTATCCTGCGGGCTGGTTGCTGATCCTTGGGCTTTTGTTTTCGAGGTTGTTCACCCGGCGGTCATCCTCCCGGTGAATTGACATGCTCCAGTGGCGTCAGGATTCGTTTAGGGCAATGGATTGCTGCTTCGAAGTAGGAGCCATCCAGGCTGGTTTGGCATCGTTATCTTTCCTACCTTGTCCGGAAGAATACTAAATTCTATGCGAAGAATCGGTTATCTGTTATTAATATACCTTGCTTTTATGAAGCCCATCTTTAGTCAGCAAGATCGAATCCGTGATTTCGGCATTGAGCTTGGGGTATTGCCCACAGGGCCCCTGAATGCCATTACGGATGTGCCAGGTGTTCGTGTCGGGCACACCACACTGATCCTCGGGGATTCGGTCCGCACGGGGGTCACGGCACTCCTGCCGCATGCCGGTAACCTCTTTCAGGAAAAGGTTCCTGCAGCAATATATGTCGGCAATGGTTTTGGAAAATTGGCGGGTATCACCCAGGTGGAAGAGCTTGGAAATATTGAAACGCCTATTGTTCTCACCAATACCCTTGGCGTTCCGACCGCTATGAACGCTGTCATTTCCTACACCCTTGACCAGGAAGGGAATGGGGATGTACGCTCTGTCAATGCGGTAATAGGAGAAACGAATGATGGCCGGCTCAATGATATACGCGGCAGGCATGTACGAGAATCCCATGTGTTGGAGGCCATAAAATCGGCTACCGACGGACCGGTTGAAGAAGGAAATGTCGGGGCGGGGACAGGGACGGTGGCCTTTGGCTTTAAAGGGGGCATTGGAACCGCTTCGCGCAAAGTTCCTGGAAAATCGGGGGGCTATACCGTGGGAGTGCTGGTCCAGGCCAATTTTGGAGGGATTCTTACCCTCAATGGATTCAACCTCGCAAGGGCCCTTGATAAAATTCCGGAAAGCTACCGGCAGGATACAGACGGGTCCTGCATGATCGTGGTAATGACCGACGCTCCTTTAAGTGCCCGAAACCTAAAACGCCTGGCCAAGCGCTGCATGTTGGGTCTCGCGCGTACCGGAGGAATCGCTTCCAATGGGAGCGGGGACTATGTGATTGCGGTATCAACTTCAGTAGAGCGCCGGATCAGGTACAATCCTGAGGGAATTGTCAGCACAAAGCCAAGTGTCCATAACGATCGGATGTCACCCTTATTCCTCGCGGCGGTGGAAGCCACTGAAGAGGCCATCTGGAACGCCCTCTTTGGAGCGAAAACCATGACTGGGTTTCAGGGAAGCCGGGTAGAAGCACTGCCGGTTCAGGAGGTGCTGAAAACGCTGAAGGAGTAGGGACCAAATAAAGGAATTATCCTGCCTGAGCAGATTCCGTTAATTTTCGATCAATCTCCCGTTTTAAATAATAACCAGTGACCAGGGTGGCCAGCACATCTGCGATGGCAAAACTCACCCAGACGCCCATTTCCCCGAAAATAAAGGGTAGCGTCAGGATTAAGGGAATAAAGAAAAACCCCTGACGGGTGAGCGTTAGCAGGAGGGCTGGAATCGCCTTGCCAATGGCTTGAAAGTAGGCGGCACCGATAAGTTGAAGCGCAATGATCGGGGTGGCGGCAAACACCCATCGCATGGCAATGGGGGTATGTTCAAGCACAAAAGCATTCGTTGCTGCTTCGGCCGCGGAGATGTCCGGACGATCGCTGAGGAATAAGGATGCGATTTCCGCAGGGAACACCATAAGAAGGACAAACACCAGGGAGGCCACCAGGGCAGCGTATTTTATGGCCGTATAAATGGATTCTTTTACCCGGGCGTATTTATGCGCACCATAATTGTAGCCTGCAATGGGAAGGAATCCCTGGGTGACCCCGAATACGGGGAAAAGGGCAAACATAAGCATGCGCCCTATGATGGCATAAACGGCTACCATAGCCTCCCCACCCAGGTCAAAGAGGATGTTGTTCATCAGCAGATAGGTAATGGAGGTAACTGCCTGGCGGGAGAGGGTTACAAAACCGAGGGCACCAATTTCCTTTAACAGGTAGCGATTCAGGCCAAAATGCGGCCATCCGATTTTCAGCTCTGAGTTTGGGGAAAGAAAAAACCAGAAAATATACCCGAAGCACAGCAGATAACCTCCTGTGGTCGCCCAGGCTGCCCCGTGCATCCCCCAATCCAGGACATAGATAAAAACATAGTCCATGACCAGGTTTCCCACAGAAGGGATGATCATGGCAATCATGGCAAATCGCGGCTTGCCTTCTGCCCGGATGACCGTATTTCCCATCATGCAGAGCGCCAGAAACGGAACCCCGTATAAAACAATGGTATAGTAGATTTTTGCCGGGTCAAAGATTTCCCCCTTTCCTCCAAAAGCGGGGATCAGGGAGTCTACAAAATAGAGCCCCAGCGCGACCATGGAACAGGTGACCAGCAAGGTGAGCGTGATCTGATTTCCAAATGTATTAAGGGCCTTATCCTTCTGGTCTGCCCCCAGCGCCCTGGAAATAATGCTGCTGCCCCCTATGCCTATGGCCATTCCGAGTGCGGCGATAAAGAAAGAGACAGGCAACACCACATTGATCGCGGCAATGGCAATGGAGCCTATCCAGTTTCCCACGAAAATGGTGTCTACCAGAATGTTCAGGCTCATGACAAGGATGCCGATAGAGGCTGGTACTGCCTGCTGTATCAGCAACTTTCCGATGGGCTGGGTGCCCAGGTATTCTGAGGAAACTCTTGACATGGGTGAAAAATGAACGTTGCAAAACTAGGGCTTCTAAGGGAGTCTGAGCCCGTTCAGGGGTTCAAAAGTTATGCTTTTCATTTTAGGGGGCAATTCCCCCTCCCGCCCCCGGGATTAATTTACTCCACAAGCCTGCAGCCACCTTGCAAATCCAAGCGAAGTATTCCAACAAGCAGCCTGGCATTCAGCTGGAGCGTTGGCTAAAACCCAGCAGCCTGTCCGTCTTTCCTGCTTTCAGAAGCTCCGTGGTATACCTTGTTCTCGGCATCCCAGAGGATCGCCTGATACCCCCCATAGACACCCCGACCATAGCGAACCTGATGGCCCCGATCCATGAGACCCCTTACGGTGCTGTAGGGGATTCCCGATTCGATGCGGACAGCGCCACTGCCCCTGTTTCCCCCTGTAGGCGAAGCTCCGCCGGTGTGGTCCCATCGAGGAGCATCTCCTGCCTCCTGAAGGTTCATTCCGAAATCGATGAGGTTCATTACGATTTGCGCATGTCCCTGCGGCTGAAAATCACCTCCCATAACACCAAAGCTTACCCAGGGTTTCCCATCCTTGGTGATAAAGGCAGGAATAATGGTGTGAAAAGGTCTTTTCCCAGGAGCATAGGTGTTGGCCTGTCCTTCGTTCAGGCTAAAGAGTTCTCCCCGGTCTTGCAGCATAAATCCTAAACCGGGAGGGGCCATGCCGGAACCCATCCCCCGATAGTTGCTTTGGATAAGGGAAATCATATTTCCCGCGGCATCCGCAACGGTCATATAAATGGTCTCTCCTGCGCTGATCTCACCGGCGCTGTATTGCCCGGCCTTATCCTGAATAAGCTTCCTGCGCTCCGCAGCATAATTGTCGGAGAGCAGGGTTTCAACCGGGGCTGGGGCGAAATCCGGGTCGGCATAATACTTTGCGCGGTCTTCGAATGCCAGTTTTTTCGCTTCAGTAAATAGGTGCAGGTGTTCCGGGCTGCCAAACGCAATGTTGGAGAAATCATACCCTTCCAGGATCTGAAGCATCTGAAGTGCTGCGATTCCCTGACCGTTCGGGGGAAGCTCCCAAACATCGTATCCCCTGTAATTCACTGAAACAGGGGTAACCCATTCGGAAGAGTGGCTGGCAAGATCTTTTGTGGATAAATACCCTCCCTGGGATTGTATAAAGTCAGCTATCGTCTTTGCGATCTTTCCCTTGTAAAAAGCATCCCGACCGCCTTCAGCGATTTGTCGATAGGTGTTTGCCAGAAAGGGGTTCTTGTAGATTTCCCCTTCTTTGGGAAGGCGCCCGCCGTTTTGGTCCATATAGGTTTCCCTGATATTGGGGAATCCCCTGCTTTCATAAAGAGGCACCGATCGATTCATGTACCAGGCGATTAACTGGGTTAAAGGGAAACCCTTTTCCGCATACTCAATGGCAGGGTTTAGCAATTCCTTCATAGGCATACTTCCGAATTTGCCGTGCAATTCAAACCACCCATCTACAGCACCGGGTACGCTGACGGGCAATGGTCCCAGTGAAGGGATTTTATCCAGGCCGCGCTTTTTGAACTCCTCCAGGGTGAGATCCCCGGGGGAGCGACCACTGGCATTCAGCCCGTAGAGTTTTTTTGTTTTGGCATCCCAAACGATGGCAAAAAGGTCTCCGCCAACCCCACAACCTGTCGGTTCCATCAGTCCCAGAGCTGCGTTTGCAGCTATGGCTGCGTCAATTGCATTGCCTCCTTTTTTGAGGGTTTCCAGGCCTATTTGCGTCGCAAGGGGATGGCTGGTGGCGACCATCCCATTTTGGGCAAGGACTTCTGATCGAGTGGCTCCGAGGTCTCCGACGATACGGTCCTGAGCGGACAGCATGGTGAATCCCAGAAATGCGAGTGTAAGGCTAACAAATGACTTCATAACGGGTGGGTTTAATGACCAATAAACTTAAGCTATATGGGGCTGCCAAAAAATGATCATGGATCCTGACCAGATCATTTGTGTTCGGGGGGAACGCCCCCCCACCCCTATTTACAAATTACCTCGCGCTACTGCAATGCACAAGCGTAAAGGCTAATCTGAATTATCTAAACCGGCAGCGCCCCGCTTTCCTCCCACTCATTGATCCATTGGCTCATAAGGCGAACCCAGTCCTCACGGTCGTTCAGGCAGGGGATATGAATGTATTCCTTTCCTCCGGCTTCTTCGAATTCCTCTTTGCCTTCCATCGCAATCTCCTCCAAGGTTTCCAGGCAATCACTGATGAATGCAGGGGTGATTACCGCCAGCCGGGTCTTTCCTTCCTTGGCCAGGCGTTCAAATTCGTAATCCGTATAGGGCTTCAACCACGGGTCCCCCGCCAAACGGCTTTGGAAGGAAGTGCTGACCTTTTCCTTAGGGAGATCCAGCGCAGCCTGCACCAAATCGGTCGTATCATAGCACTGATGCCTGTAACAGGTATGGTGTGCAACTGAATTGGTCTGGCAGCACTGCCCGTCGATTTTGCAATGGAAACGGGTTGGGTCTGACTTTCGGATATGCCGTTCGGGAATTCCATGGTAGGAGAAAAGCACATGATCGTACTCAAAATCCCTTAAATGCTCCTCTATGGAAGCGGACAGGACTTTAATGTAATCCGGATTCCTATAAAAAGCAGGCATGGTGGTTATTTTGAGGGAAGGGAACTTTGTCGCCTGCAGCTCGAGCGCCTTTACCACTACGGTCTCATAAGAACTCATCGCGTAATGCGGGTACAGGGGGACCAGCAAAACCTCATCAACCCCTTTCTCCTTCAGCTCCTGAAGCCCTTCTTCTATGGACCCCGAGCCATATCGCATTCCCAAAGCTACTGGCAGGTCGGTGTGTTCCTGCACCTTATGGAGGAATCGTTCTGAAATGATGATCAGCGGGGATCCCTCTTCCCACCAGATTTTCTGATATGCCTTTGCCGAACGCTTGGGTCGCGTTTGCAGGATGATCCCCCGAACAAGTATCGTTCGGAGCCATTTTGGGGCATCGATCACTCTTTCATCCATCAGGAATTCATCCAAATAGGGTTTTACGTCTTTCGGGGTTGGGGTGTCCGGGGAGCCGAGGTTAACGAGCAGTACGCCTTTCATGAGTAGTTACAAGATTATGGTTGGGCTGCTTGAAGCTATGCAAAAATAGGGCTTAGATGGGTAGAATCCCACTTGGAACGCAGGAGAATGGACTATGGCCCGATAAGCAAAACCAATTGAGGAGCATCAGCATGCCTGATCTGATTGAAATGCTTAATTTTCAGCAAGAAAACGCAAACGATGTTCGAAGAGTTAATACCTGATGGAAACCAGCGCTCGCTGATCATTCTGAGTCTTACCTTTTTACTGCTGATCTCAATCTACGTTGCCCTTACCACCATTTTAAAACGGCTTGGGAAGGACCCGAACTATCTGGTTCCGCCGGATATCATCCGCAAAGTGGCAAAGCCTTTGATTTTGATCCTGGCCGCCATCCTGCTTCGGACACCTGCGCTGAGGAATTCATTGGGCATGGAGGACTACGCGGACGCCTTTCGCCGGGTGGGTAGCATTCTCTTCATTTTTGCCTTTGCCTGGCTGGTCATCCGAATCCTTCGGGTGGTAAAAGAGGTTTTAGTGGGGAGGTATAATATGGGAGAAGCCAACAATCTTAAGGCCCGCATCGTATTTACTCAATTCACGATCCTTGAACGGATTGTCATCTTTATTGTCGTCATCCTGGCGCTGGGTGCCGCCCTGATGACCTTTGAAAGTATCCGGGAGATCGGTGTAAGCCTGTTTGCTTCAGCCGGGGTGGCAGGAATTATTATCGGGTTTTCTGCACAAAAACTGATCGCTACCGTTATTGCAGGGATTCAAATTGCACTGACCCAGCCCATACGGTTGGATGATGTGGTCATTGTTGAAGGAGAGTGGGGGCGGATTGAAGAGATCAGCCTTACCCATGTCATCGTCCGTATATGGGACAAGCGTTGTCTCATCCTACCTACCACGTATTTTATAGAAAAGCCTTTTCAGAACTGGACCAAAACCTCCACAGACCTTTTGGGGACGGTATTCCTGTATACGGATTACACGGTTCCCTTCGAAGCCCTTCGGGAAGAATTGCAGCGGATTGTGCAGAAAGCCACACAGTGGAACGGGCAGGTCGCCAATATTCAGGTGACGGACTCCCGGGCGACCTATGTAGAGGTGCGCGCCACGGTAAGTGCCGATGATTCGGGGAAAGCATGGGAGTTAAGGGTTCACGTGCGTGAGAAGCTTATCGAATTCCTTCAAAAAAACTATCCCCAAAGCCTGGCCCACACCAGGGTTTTGTTAAACAGGGATTCAAGCGCCAACCATAGCTAGCTCGAAATGAAAGTTTTATCCCATAGATGGTCTCAAAGAAAAATGGCAGTTCTGCCCCTTTCATTTCTTGCCGTTTCAATGGCATTTGCCCAGTCTGCTGAGGTGCACTGCCGTCCGGAGGATCGGGAAATTTTCACCCGTATCATGGATGGGCAGGAAGTGCTTCATGCGGTTCCCATAGGCAAAAGAATGGTAGCTGTGGGATCTGAATTTTTGGATACCCCTTATGTGGCCAGTACCCTTGAAGTGGACCCATCCGAAAAGCTTGTGGTTAATTTCAGAGGTTTGGACTGCACCACCTTTGTTGAGAATGTGCTGGTAATGAGTGCAAACATTCAGAAGGGCAAAACGGACTGGGAATCCTATCTGAACGGACTGGAACGGGTACGCTACCGCAACGGCCTGCGACAGGGATACACCTCCCGCCTGCATTACTTCACGGATTGGATCTATGACAATGCTCAAAAGGGAATTCTGGAAGACATCACCCAAAGCCTTGGGGGCCTTCCCGAAGGAAAGCCCATTGATTTCATGGGTACCCACCCTGAATTGTATCCGGCCCTGAGCTCAGAAGCACAGCTTGGGAAGATAAGGACAATCGAAGGCTCCATTTCCGGCCGGGGCTTTTATGTCCTGCCCCGGGATTCGGTCAGCGTCAGGGAGCATATGATCCGGGACGGTGATATCATTGCGTTGGCTACGCAGATCCCAGGCCTGGACGTCACCCATACCGGCATAGCCATCAGAGGGGATGACGGGAGGATCCATTTGCTGCATGCCTCCACCGAAGGCAGGGTTAAAGTGTCCGAAGAACCCCTGGCAGACTACCTCGAAGGAATAAAAGGCAATACCGGTATTCTGGTGGTCAGGCCCCTGGAGCAGGAATAGTAATTAAACTCCCTGGAATGTGATGACCTGGTTCGAAGCTGCTTTCTACACTGCGGATCCCTGGATCCTGGGCTGGTTGTTCCTGTTGGGAATGATCGCTTTTATTTTTTCGACCCTGGCCGGTGGGGGTGGGGCACTCCTCTTGCTGCCGCTGGTCAATGCTTTTCTCGGCACCCAATACACGGCACCTGTGGTGAATTTGGGAAATTTTATAGGAAGGCCTTCCAGGCTGGCGCTCTATTGGAAACACATCCGGTGGGGGATATGTGCCTATTACGCGATACCGGCCATCGCCGGGGCCTGGTTGGGGGCCTGGTGGTTCGGCGGCATACGGGTTTCTGTCCTTCAATTGTTGATAGGGGTCTTCCTGGTAAGTACCCTCTTCCAGTTTCGTTTTGGGAAACGGGAGCGTTCTTTTGTGATGAAGGCTTCCTGGTTTGCTCCCCTGGGATTCATCACCTCCCTGCTGGGCACCATGGTGGGAGCCATCGGTCCGGTCCTGAACCCTTTTTACCTGAATGCCGGTCTGGAGAAGGAATCCCTGATCGCCACCAAAACGGCAAACTCATTTTTTATGGGACTTGCCCAGCTCGGGGGCTATGCCTTTTTCGGGCTCCTGGAAGGCTCCTATTGGGGCTATGGGATCGTGCTGGGTGCAGGGGCCATTGTTGGAAATATCATAGGAAAAAGGATGTTGGGAAGAATCTCCTCTGAAGGATTCAGGATTCTCCTGATCGTCTTTATGGTCCTGTCCGGATGTATGCTGATTTATACGGCTTTAAATTCCCCCGGGGGATAAGCTTTACCTCGATCCCAGACAGTATCGCAGCCCTCCTAAAAGGTGCTTGCGAAAATTCGGATCTTCGAACGCTTCTTCGGTATGTCCGAGACCCGTATAAAATGTCCGGCCCCCATCGTATTCACGGTACCAGGCAATGGGATGATAAGATCCATTCGTGCCACCGGTATAACTGCTTTCGTCCAACATCATTAGCACATTCAGCCCCGTCTGAATATTTCTAAAATTGTACCATTCATCAAAGTGGCTCCAGGGTTCCTTAAGCCCTTCTGTCGCCGGATGATTCCGATCGGTTACTTGCAGGCGTGCTTCCTGTTGGTCCGGGTGGCTTTCGAAATAGGCGCCTACAAGGCCTCCATACCATGGCCAATCGTATTCGGTGTCCGTGGCTGCGTGGATTCCCATGAAGCTCCCGCCATTTTGAATGTAGGACTGAAATGCTTTTTCCTGGTCGGGTCCCAGCACATCACCGGTAGTGCTTAGGAAGACCACTACCTCATATTTTGACAGATTCGAAGGATTGAAGGCAAGGGAATCCTCGGTATGCGTAATTTGGATCCCTTCCTTTTCTGCCAGTTCACGAAGGGTGACAACACCTTTTTCAATGGAGGCGTGCCGGAATCCCAGGGTGTGAGAGAATACCAGTACCTGGGCTTCGGAATGGATGTTGGATTCGTTTTCCTGAGCCTGGAAGTTTCCGGGCATCAGTAAGGCGATGAAGGCAAAAAGTAGCAGCAGGATGGACTTCACGGATGATTCTCTAGAGGGTTGAAAATGTTTAAGGGGCAAATTTAAGAAACTAAGAGCGTTGTTGTGCAAGGGAGAGCAGGTACTGTTTTGGAGTGGTATTGTACTTCTTTTTGAATGCGGCGATAAAATGGCTGGATGTACTATATCCTACTTTTAGTCCAACTTCGTTTACGTTGTATTTTCCGGTTTCCAGCAGCTTGCGTGCAACCTCCATCTTATAATCGAAGAGGAAGCTGTATACGGAATCCCCGTAAATTTGTTTGAAACCTTCCTTCAGCTTTTTAAGGCTTATACCCACTTCAGCTGCCAGATCTGCGAGACTCGGGGGCTCGGCCATGCGCTCTATGATGATCTCCTTGGCCTGGCGGATCCGCTGTACGTTTTCCTCATCCACGAGGAAAGGACATTGTTCTGCCTGGGTTTCTGGAGTTCTGTTGAAATACAGGGACAATAACTCATAGATTTTGCCCTTGCAGTAAAGGGCCCTGACCGAAGGATGCAGTTGTTCGTTCCACAGCTGACTCAGAATTATGGAAAGGGATGGAGTGACCGGATGCTGTTTATAGTATTTGCGGTCCAGGTTATCTGGGCTCAGGAAGGGGATATAGGCCGCTTCTGAGGTAAAGAGCGAATGGAATTTCCGTATGGGCATTAGTACGGAAAGCATGCGGGAATCCGGGCTCAGCATCACCTGTAAAGGCAATTCGGTCTCGGGATTATAGAGCAGCAGGGACTGATCCCTGGGAAGATCCAGCACGTACCGTCCGCCGTGATATACAAAACGGGCATGTCCTTTGAGACAGAAGTGAAATTGAATGAGGCGCTGATCGATTGGCCTTTCAAGACGTGTCGTTTCCACCCCCTCATTCCTGGCCTGCATCATCATAAAATGAGGCTCCAATTCCAATTCCCTGAAAGAACCGCTGGCGACATTTTCTATGGACTCATACATGGTGTATAATTGATATTTTATTTAGAAACGTTCTAAACTGTTTTAGCTATTTCCGCTGCTATTTCCACAAAAATAGGCATTTCATCGCTGAATGGCCGAAGTTTGAGAATTAATATCCAGAATCGGTATTTTATGGACCGATAGCGTTACTTTTCTGAAAAGAATCCTTATATTTTTGTCGCGTTGTTACAGGTGTATGAAGAAATACAACATTTCAAGACATCATCGGTTCATAACCATAGGCCTGAATTTTCAGAAGGCGGACGTGCTCACCAGGGGTAGGTTCTCACTGAGTGCACCCGCCTCAGAAGCCCTTTTGGAACAAGCACAGGAAGAAGGGATAGACGGCCTTCTGGTGACCAGCACCTGTAATCGAACGGAATTACACGGATTTGCCTCCACGCCTCAGCATTTGATACGCCTCTTATGCCACCACAGCCAGGGGACTGAAGACGAGTTTGAGGCCGTGGGATATGTGTACGAGGATCAGGAGGCCATTTCCCATCTTTTTCGGGTGGGCGCCGGGCTGGACAGCCAGATCCTCGGGGATTTCGAAATCATCAGTCAGTTAAAACGCTCCTTCACAAAGTCCCGGGAAAAGGGGTTGGCCAACGCATTTCTGGAACGTCTTACGAATTCTGTGATCCAGGCCAGCAAACGCATCAAAAGCGAAACGGGTATTTCCTCCGGCGCGACTTCCGTGGCCTTTGCTGCCGTACAGTATTTGCTTGCCCGGGTCCCTGAGATCAGCCAGCGGAATATCCTGCTATTCGGAACCGGGAAGATCGGGAGGAATACCTGTGAAAATCTGGTCAAACACACCAAAAACCCCCATATCACACTTATCAACCGCACCATGGAGCGGGCGGAAGAAATCGGGGGGAAATTTCATTTGAACGTAAGGCCTTACCAGGAATTGCCTGAGGCTGTCAGGGAGGCTGATATTGTTATTGTTGCGACTGGGGCTGACCGGCCTACCATACATGCAGAGATGCTCCCGCCCGACAGGGCGTTGTGGATCCTGGATCTGTCCATGCCTATGAATGTTTCGCCAGAAGTGAGTGAGCTTTCCGGGGTGACTCTTGTACATCTGGATCAGCTTTCCAAAATTACCGATAGCACCCTGGAAGCCCGCAAGAAGTTTATTCCCCAGGCTGAAAGGATTATTGATGAAATTCGGGAGGATTTTGATCTCTGGCTGGAAAGCAGAAGGTTTGCCCCGGTGATCAAAGCCCTCAAGTTGAAACTGGAAACCCTCAAAGAAGAGGAGCTGGATTTTCAGTCCCGCAAGATTCACGATTTTGACAAGGACCAGGCGGACAAGGTCTCCGATCGGATCATTCAAAAGATTACCCGCCAATTTGCGAATCATCTAAAGGATACGGAAATTGACACGGAAGAAAGCATGGAATTGATCCGAAAAGTATTCCAACTGGAAATTGAAACCCCATGACCCGCCGCCTGAGGATTGGTACGCGCGACAGCGAACTGGCCCTATGGCAGGCCCATTTTGTACGGGACAGGCTTACCCGGAACGGTCAGGATTCCGTTTTGGTACCGGTGAAATCCACCGGAGACCTCGTGCTGGACAAACCCCTCTACGAACTTGGAATTACCGGAATTTTTACCAAGACCCTGGATGTCGCCCTGCTCAAAGGGGAGATCGACCTGGCAGTACATTCCATGAAGGACGTGCCCACGGCATTGCCTTTAGGCATAGTGCAGGGGGCCGTATTTGAAAGGGCCAATCCGCTGGACCTTTTGGTGCACAAGGGGTTGGATTTTTTAAATGCAGAAGGGATTGTGGCTACCGGAAGCCTCAGGAGAAAGGCACAATGGCTGCACAGGTATCCGCTGCATGAAATCGTCGACCTCAGGGGGAATGTCAATACCCGCATGCAAAAACTGGAAGAAAACCCCTGGAATGCGGCTATTTTTGCCGCGGCTGGCCTGGAGCGGATTGGATTACTGCCCGGTAAGTACAGCGAGCTGCACTGGATGTTGCCGGCTCCGGCACAGGGAGCCGTCTTAGCCGTCTGCAGGGAGGAAGATACCCATACGCGTCAAATCCTTTCGTCTTTGAATCATGAGGAAAGTGAGCGCTGCACCTCTTTGGAGCGCGAATTCCTTCGGGAGCTGGAAGGCGGATGCACTGCGCCCATCGGGGCAATCGCACAGGTCCATGGCTCATCTGTCAGGTTCCGGGGGGGAGTCTTTTCGCTGGACGGCAGCCAAACGGCCCTGATCGACAAGGAGGTTTCCATTCAGGACACTAAGCATTTAGGACAGCAATGCGCCCGGGAAGTATTGAGCAATGGGGGAGACCTGATTATGGATTCCATCCGAAAATCCCAGAGGCAATGAAACGATTGCTATCCACAAAACTGCTTAAGGCAGCCCATTCCAAACGGCTGAAAACAGCCGGCTGGGATCTCACCCAGTACAATGCGATTTCCGTTGAGCGGTTACCTGTAAGTACCGCACCTGGGGAGAGGTTGGCGATCTTTAGCAGCAAGCACGCGGTCCAGGCGTGTCTCTCCGGACCCGTTGACCTCTCCGGTGTCCCCTGCCTTTGCGTTGGGGAAAAATCAAAAGCACTCCTCGCGAAACATGGGATAGAGGTCCTGGAGGTGGCAGATACGGCTTCAGCACTGGCTGTAAAGATCGCTCAAAAATATACCGATAAGACTTTTATTTATTATTGCGGTAACCGGAGACTGGATATCCTGCCCAATGCCCTGAACCAACTTGGCCTGGACTGGGAGGAAGAAATGGTATATCGTACTTCCATAAAACCGCGGCAATTTCAAACCAGCTTCCAGGGGATCCTTTTTTTTAGCCCCAGCGGAGTAGAAAGCTTTGTGGCGAAAAATGATCTTAGGGACACATGGGCCTACTGTATTGGGGAGACTACTGCCGGCGAGGCAAATAAATATACCGATCGTGTTTTAATTGGAGCTCAACCGACCCTGGAAGCCTTGGTCAACCTGGCTGTCAGTGAGCATAACCCCGTGAATTCCTGATAATCTATGGCCATACCTGTAAAGAATGATCTATTTCTTAAAGCCTTAAAAGGAGAATCCGTACCGAGACCTCCGGTTTGGATGATGCGGCAGGCAGGCCGCTACCTGCCCGAGTTTATGGAGATTCGGGAAAAATATGATTTTTTCACGCGTTGTCGTACCCCGGAACTCGCCTCCGAGATCACGGTGCAGCCCATCCGGAGATATGGGATGGATGCCGCCATTTTGTTCAGTGATATCCTGGTGGTGCCCCAGGCAATGGAGATTGAGGTGGAAATGAAGCCCGGTGTAGGCCCGTGGTTGCCTAGTCCGATCCGATCTGCGGCTGATGTGGAACGTGTCGTGGTTCCGGATGTAGAAGAAAGCCTGGGCTATGTTATGCAGGCCATAAAGATGACCAATGAGAAGCTTCAGGGGGAGGTCCCCCTGATCGGATTTGCAGGCTCTCCCTGGACGATCTTCTGCTATTGTGTGCAGGGACAGGGAAGCAAGAATTTCGATCTAGCGAAGTCTTTTTGTTTTACAGAGCCGCAGGCAGCACATGTCCTGCTACAGAAAATAACAGATACCACCATTGCCTATCTCAAGGCAAAAGTGGCAGCCGGGGTTCACGCCGTGCAGGTATTTGATTCATGGGGTGGCATGCTCTCGCCTGTGGACTATGAAGAGTTTTCGTGGCGATACATCCGGCAGATTGTGGATGCGCTCCAACCCCTTGCTCCGGTCATTGTATTTGGGAAAGGATGCTGGTTCGCTCTGGAAACCATGTCGAAGAGCGGGGCTTCAGCCCTGGGGGTAGACTGGACCTGCGCCCCCGGAGTGGCCCGGAAGCTCAGCGGGGGTCAAATCACCCTACAGGGAAATTTTGACCCGGTCCGCTTGCTTTCCCCCCCTGAAACCATCCGGCGCATGGTGCACGAGATGATCCGTGCATTCGGGAAGGACAGATACATCGTAAACCTGGGCCATGGGATATTGCCCACCATCCCCGTCGAGCATGCAGGGGCATTTATCAATGCAGTAAAAGACTACCATGAAGGATAAGTTTTACGCCTATATTCAGGATTTACAGGATCGGATTACCCATGCCCTGGAGGTTGAAGACGGAAAGGCAACCTTCCGGGAGGACATATGGAAGCGCCAGGAGGGTGGCGGAGGCCGTACCCGTGTGATCGAAGGGGGGCAGGTCTTCGAAAAAGGGGGGGTAAATATCTCTGCCGTTCACGGCCCTTTGCCTGAAAGCATGCAAAAGTATTTCGGCGTGGGGGATGTTGATTTTTTTGCCTGTGGACTGAGCCTGGTACTGCATCCGGTAAGTCCGATGGTTCCGACGGTACATGCCAACTGGCGGTATTTTGAGATGTACGACAAATCCGGATCGGTGGTTGACCAGTGGTTTGGGGGAGGGCAGGATCTCACTCCTTATTACCTGTTTGAGGAGGACGCCAAACACTTTCATCAGGTATGCAAAAAAGCCTGCGATGCCCATGATCCCTCCTTTTATCCTGAATACAAGGAAAAATGTGACCGGTATTTCTGGAACCATCACCGTGGGGAGGCCCGGGGCGTGGGGGGCCTTTTCTTTGACTACCTGAGGCCTGACGATACCCATTCTGCAGAAGACTGGTATGCCTTTGTCACCAGCGTAGGGGATTCATTCCTGGAAGCCTATCTTCCCATAGTCCAATCTCGCAAGGAGCTGTCCTACAAACCCGGGCATCGGGAATGGCAGGAAATACGAAGGGGTCGCTACGTGGAATTCAACCTGGTTCACGACAAGGGGACCTTGTTCGGGTTGAGGACCAACGGACGAATTGAAAGCATCCTGATGAGCCTGCCTCCGGCTGTTCAATGGCGTTATGACCACCATCCAGAACCGGGATCCCAAGAATCCCGGCTGCTCGAAGTGTTGAAAAAGCCGCTGGAATGGGCTTGAGAACCCATCTGTTTATAGCTATCCTCTTCAGGGTATTCTTTCTTCACGCCCAAAACCAGGGAGCTGACGGCGATACCCTTCCCTTCAGAACGACATTTCCGGATAAGATCACCTTTCGCATCGCTGGCCAGAATGCCGCAAACCGTTTCGTTTTTCGCGCTGAGGATGGTTCTTCTATCCGCTACCGTCCGGTCAACAGGAATATTTTAAAAATCTCTGCACAGTTTCGCGCCCTGGACCTTGGTTTTGGCATAACCCCCGCATTTATCAACCCGGAGCGCAACCAGGAGAATGCACGACTTCGGAACTTCAATTTTCGTCTGTTCCTCGGGCCGTGGATGCAAACCTTTGACTACTATGACCAGCGAGGCCATTTTGGTGATGTGGAAGGGCAGGAAGTTTATCTTCCGGGGTTGGAATCACGCAAGTTTGGGGGTTCTACGGCCTATGTGTTTAACAGGAACTTCTCTTTTCGTGCCCTGGTTTCCCAGAATGAATGGCAAAGGCGAAGCGCGGGGAGCTTTGTCCCGAGGCTGGTGGCTTACTATACCCGATACAAATTTGTGGAAGATAGCAGCGTTTTTAGGGTGCATTCCTATGATCTGGCCTTGGGCCCCGGATATCATTACAACTGGGTTGTACACCCCAACATTCTCTTGTCGATAGGGAATACTACAGGCATCGGGTTGAATGTGCTCGAAGATGAAGGACAAACATCTACTTCCTTTTTGTGGGAGACTGTTTTTCGCGGAGGCCTGAGTTATAATTCAAACCGTTTCTTCGCGGGGGTGGATTTGAGCTATGCCTTTCTGGAGCATGGACGGGTGCGCGATGTGCGTATCGATGATCGCATCTATTTTGGACAGCTCTATGTGGGGTATCGGATACAGGCCCCTAAAAAATGGGTTGCAGCGGCTGAAAAAGTAAATCGTAAATTTGGGATGGAACCCTAAAACCATGAGGACACAGGAGCTTTATCAGGTGGATGCCTTTGCATCCGGGTTGTTTGCCGGAAATCCCGCGGCCGTCTGCATTCTTGAGAAATGGTGGCCGGATGAGCTCATGCAGTCCGTGGCTGCAGAGAACAATTTGGCAGAAACTGCGTTTGCGGTCCCGACTGCCGAAGGGTATGAGATCCGGTGGTTTACCCCGGAGACTGAAGTGGCCCTCTGCGGACACGCGACCCTGGCAACGGCCCATGTTCTTTTTAATACGCGGGAAGCCCGCACGTCCGGTATCCGATTCCAAAGCCGGGAGCGCGGGACCCTGGAAGTGACCCGATCCGAAGGCTGGTTGGTGTTGGATTTCCCTGCAGATCCGCCAAAAGCCATTGAGATGCCCGAAGGCCTGCGCGAAGCCCTGGGGGGCAACCCCACAAGCTGTTGGAAAGGCCAAACCGATTATATGGTGGTCTATGATACCGAGAAGGAGATCCGTGAGCTCCACCCCAATTTTCACCTGCTGGACAGGATCCCGGCCCGGGGGATCATTGCTACTTCCCGTGGTGAAACGGTTGATTTTGTGTCCCGATTTTTCGCCCCCAATTGCGGTATTCCAGAGGATCCGGTGACAGGTTCGGCCCATACCACCTTAACCCCGTACTGGGCAGGGGTGCTTCAAAAAACCAAACTGACAGCTATGCAATTGTCCCCAAGAGGAGGGGTGCTGAGGTGTGAATTTCTCGGAGATCGCATTAAAATTGCCGGGAAGGCCATTACCTATATGAAGGCAGAGATTTACCTGCCCTAAAGTAAAAATCAGAGACCTATGTATCCATTAAGAAGAAACAGACGACTGCGGGTAAAAGGGGCGATCAGGGACCTGGTCAGGGAGACCTCCATCACCACCGAAGACTTTATTGTGCCCCTGTTTGTCGTTGAGGGAACTTCCATCAAGCAGGAAATTCCTTCCATGCCCGGGTATTACCGGTTGAGCCTGGACGAACTGAAGAAGGAAATACAGGAGCTTTGGGGTTTGGGTTTAAAGTCCATATTGCTTTTTGTCAAAGTACCCGGGGATTTAAAGGATAACGAAGGAAAAGAAGCCTTAAATCCTGAAGGGTTGATGCAACGGGCCATCAGGACGGTAAAGGATGTTTGTCCTGAGATGTGGGTCATGACGGATGTCGCTCTGGATCCATATTCTGAATACGGTCATGATGGGATTGTACAGGATGGACAGATCCTGAACGATGACACGGCGGAGGTCCTGGCAGCAATGAGTGTAAGTCATGCGCATGCCGGGGCGGATATGGTTGCTCCAAGTGATATGATGGACGGACGTGTCCTGAGGATCCGCGAGGCCCTTGATGCCGCAGGATTTGAACATACAGGGATTATGAGCTACAGTGCCAAGTATGCAAGTGCTTTTTACGGTCCCTTCAGAGATGCATTGGATTCGGCACCCGTGGACCATGCGGAGGTGCCCGCAGATAAGAAGTCGTATCAAATGGATCCCGGCAATCGGCGGGAGGCGCTGGAAGAAGCTGCTTTGGATATCGCAGAAGGCGCGGATATTCTTATGGTAAAGCCAGGATTGTGTTATCTGGACATCGTGAGTGATCTCCGACGGGAATTTGACCTCCCCATAGCGGTTTATCAGGTATCCGGGGAATACGCCATGTTGAAAGCGGCTGCGGAAAAGGGCTGGTTGGACCACGATGCGGTGATGATGGAGCAACTCCTGTCCATTAAAAGGGCAGGTGCTAGTCTTATCGCCACCTACTTCGCGAAAGAAGCCGCCCGATTACTTAAATAATTAATACCAATCGTAATAATATTACAATAGGTATATTTAAATCATGCTGGGAATCAAAAAGTTGTTAGTCTCTGAGAATTGCTGTGGTCAGGGCCTTTGCATTTTAATTGTATCTTAGTTCTATATGCTGTAATTATGGGGCTTCTGTTCATTTATGCCTTTCTATCCATTTTCTTTTCCTTCCTGTGTTCGGTCCTCGAGGCGGTGCTCCTGAGCGTTACCCCGACCTTTATCAATATTAAAAAGAAGGAGGGGAAAATCTTTGCTTTTGACCTGGAACACCTGAAGCAGGATGTAGACCAGCCCTTAATTGCAATATTAACCCTGAATACCATTGCGCATACCGTGGGGGCTATTCTCGTAGGGGTTCAGGCCAAATCAGCCTATGCGGAGCTTTACGGACAGGAAGAACGTACTGTTTTCGGCATCAACTTTACGGAAGACCTAATGGTGGGGGTGGTCTCCACCGTCATGACCATATTGATCCTTGTGGCCTCCGAAATCATACCAAAGACCATCGGCGCCACCTATTGGAAGCAACTTGCGCGATTTTCCACAATCGTTCTCAGGGGAATGGTCTGGGTGTTGAAAGTCACGGGTCTGATGTGGCTGCTGCAACTCTTTACCCGTTTGATCGGTAAAAGCCACCATGGGAGCGTTCTCAGCCGGGAGGACTTTACGGCCATGGCCGATATAGCCCACGAGGAAGGGGTTTTTGAAGAATCGGAATCCAAGGTGATCAAGAACCTCCTTCAGTTTGATGAGATCCTGGTCAAAGACGTGATGACCCCGAGGGCCGTGATGAAGATCGCCCCGGAGATCCAGACCATAGCCTCCTTTGTAAAGAACAACCCCCGCCTGCGCTTCTCGCGTATCCCGGTTCACGGGGAACAGGAAGATCTGATCACAGGATTTGTACTAAAGGACAACGTGCTGGAGGAAATGATCAATGAGAATGGGGACATGCCGCTAAAGGAGATCAGGCGAGACCTGCAGGTAACGCGGCGGGACACCCCCATTCCACAGCTTTTTGAGACCTTTATTCGGAAACGGGAGCATATTGCCCTGGTTGTGGACGAATACGGGTCGGTAAGCGGGCTGGTGACCATGGAAGATGTGATTGAGACCTTGCTCGGCCTTGAAATCATGGATGAAAGCGATAACGTGGCGGATTTACAGGCCCTGGCGCGGAAAAAGTGGGAAGAACGGGCCAAAAGGACCGGCATTATAGAATAAGATGGAAAGTGCAGTCATAGCTACACCCCTTGGCACAGCCCGTATAACGGGTGATTCCGATGGCATACAGTCCCTCCGCCTGACCAGCGACCAGGTGACCTCAGCAGATATCCCTGCGCTGTTGCAACCCGCCTGCCAACAACTGAAGGAATACTTCAGCGGGACCCGGAAGGTGTTTGATCTTCCTTTAAATCCACAGGGTACCGAATTTCAAAAGCGGGTTTGGAAGGACCTGAGCAAAATCCCATACGGGAAGACCGTGTCTTACCTGCAAATGGCACGCAACCTGGGAGATCCCAAAGCGGTCAGGGCCGTGGCAGGGGCGAATGCAAAAAACCCGCTTTGGATCCTGCTCCCATGCCATCGGGTAATCGGGTCAGATGGGGATTTGAGGGGATATGCAGGGGGCATTGACCGTAAAAAATGGCTCTTGAACCATGAAAGTCCAAATCCTCAGACGTCCCTGTTCGACCCCGAACCGACTCCCCGGTTTGTTCAATAGGGAGCAAATGGCCTTTGTGCTGCGGCCATGGCATTTAATCGGTAAAATTCAGTCTTATTTCGTACCAGGCACCTTATGATTGCAGCAACTCACAGGGCAATTACCGACCACCGGGTCGGAGTGCACTTTTTCCTCGTATATCCGCTTAGTGATACAGAATCCTGATCCAAACTGCCAGGGAGATTCAGCATATTTTTGATATCTTCTGTGGCAAATCCCCGGCTATGATAAACAATATCCCTTTGGAAAATATTCTTTTCCTGGACCTGGAAACGGTTCCACAAAAAGCGGCATTTGCCGACCTGTCCCAGGAGGCTAAAGAATTGTGGGCCCTTAAGACGGAATACAGGCGAAGGGATGAGTATACCCCTGAAGAATTTTATGATAGAGCCGGGATTTGGGCGGAGTTTGGGAAGATCATTTGTATTTCCGCCGGGTTTTTCAGGCAGGAGGAGGATATGACTTTCAGGATACGAAGCTATACTGGAGAGGAAGACCAACTGCTTCGAGAATTCAAGAACCTGCTGACAACCTATTTCAGCGGCTCCAGGCACCTGCTATGCGCGCATAACGGGAAAGAGTTTGATTTCCCTTACCTGGCCAGGCGGATGATCATTCACGGCATTCCCTTGCCAGCAAAACTTTCGTTTTTTGGAAAGAAACCCTGGGAAATCCCCCATCTCGATACGATGGAGCTTTGGAAATTTGGTGATTTCAAACATTACACCTCCCTTAAGCTCATGGCCCATGTGCTTGGAATCCCATCCCCCAAGGAAGATATTGACGGCAGCATGGTCCGGGACGTGTATTATGAAGAAAATGACCTGGAACGAATTATTCATTATTGCGAAAGGGATGTGGTGACTGTGGCCCAGGTTTTTCTTAAGTTAAGAAACGAGAACCTTATGAAGGAAGACCAAATTATTCGGGTTTTGCCATAAGCTGCCATTCAGTTTTTAATTTCTTATCCGAAAGGAATACATTTTCTCATTTCCTCATAGAATGAATTAACGGGCAAATACATGAATTGCATTTAAGTATTATTGCAGGAACGTCGCATAAAATTCTAAGACCACCTATTTCTAAAAACATGAAACTGATTTCTTCACTATCCATCATTATCATTTTCCTAAGCTCCTGTGAGCAAAAAACAAGAGTACCCAAGGAAATTGATTTTACAACCCAGTATAAATTTTCATCCGAAATTGAACAAAGGGTAAATAATG
>CBFCWO010000030.1:0-28066 GCA_965601625.1 uncultured Flavobacteriaceae bacterium
CATACCTTTTCCATTAACCTTTAACAAATATGGTTTTTAGGCCTTCCATCAGGAATTTATTGTTGTCGGCGGGTTGGAATGTGTTGTGAAATCGGGGTATTTGTATGTTGTGATCTGGTTTATTTCCTCGATATGCTGATTTTTTTCATCGTTGAAAGGCATTTTTCTACCTTTAGGCCTTGAATTTTAAGGACATGACAGACAAGGGAAGAGCGCTTAATTTTATTGAGCATATCGTGGAGGAAGACCTGGCTAATGGCTTCCCAAAGGAAGACTTGCGGTTTCGTTTTCCACCAGAACCGAATGGCTACCTGCACATTGGGCATGCCAGTTCCATTTGCCTGAATTTTGGACTCGGTCTGCGATACGATGCGCCTGTGAATCTCAGGTTTGATGACACCAATCCAACCAAGGAGGAACAGGAGTATGTGGACGCCATAAAAAGGGATGTGACCTGGCTTGGATTTGAGTGGGAAAATGAATGCTATGCGTCTGATTACTTCCAACAACTCTATGACTGGGCCGTACAATTGATAGAAGGGGGCCTGGCCTATGTAGACAGCCAGGACTCAGAGGCCATGGCATCCCAAAAAGGCACGCCCACAGAACCGGGCAGGAACAGCCCGTACAGGGACCGCAGTGTGGAGGAGAACCTGCAGCTCTTCAGGCGTATGAAAGAAGGGGAGTTCCCCGAAGGAGCACATGTTCTAAGGGCCAGGATCGATATGGCCTCCCCGAACATGCTGATGCGGGACCCAGTGATGTACCGGATACTGCACAAGGCCCACCATCGAACAAATACCGATTGGTGTATTTATCCCTTATACGATTGGACACACGGGGAGAGCGATTATATTGAGCAGGTATCCCACAGCCTTTGCACCCTTGAATTTGCGGCACACAGGGAGCTCTACGACTGGTTCTTGGACCATGTAACTGCCCCGGAGAAGATCAGGCCCAAGCAAAGGGAATTTGCAAGGCGAAACCTGAGCCATACGATCGTAAGCAAACGAAAGTTGTTAAAGCTGGTTGAAAATGGCTATGTGAACGGCTGGGATGACCCCAGGATGCCGACGATCTCGGGATTGCGAAGGAGAGGATGCACCCCGGAGGCGCTGCGAAACTTTGCAGATACCATCGGCATAGCCAAAAGGGAGAATGTAGTGGATGTGGCGTTGCTGGATTTCCACATGCGGGAACACCTCAATAAGATTGCGCCGCGTGTCATGGCGGTATTGAATCCTCTCAAGGTTGTCCTCACCAATTACGAAGAAGGCAAAGAAGAGTGGCTGACTACGGAGAACAACCCGGAAGACCCTGGGGCAGGCAACAGGGAAGTTCCTTTTTCAAGGGAGCTTTATATCGAACAGGAGGATTTCCGGGAACAAGCCAACCGAAAGTTCTTTCGTCTTAAGCTGGGGGGCGAAGTCCGATTAAAGAGCGGTTATATCATAAGGGCGGAAAATGTGGTTAAAGATTCCTCCGGGAATGTCACGGAGGTGCACTGCACCTACGATCCAAAGAGCAAAAGCGGGAGCGGAACCCCAGAAAGCCTTCGTAAAGTTAAGGGAACCCTCCACTGGGTATCGGCCAATCACGCGATTGAGGGAGAAGTTCGGCTGTACGATCGGCTGTTTACCGACCCCACTCCAGACCAGCATAAGGATCGGGACTTTCTGGACTTTATCAATCCGGACTCCCTGAAAGTGGTCAGGGCCAAAATGGAGCCCGGACTTCGGGATGCGGCGGCAGGGAGCCGATTTCAATTCCAGCGGCTCGGATACTTTTGCGTGGATCCGGACAGCACAAAAGACCTATTGGTATTTAATCGAACAGTTACGCTGCGGGACACCTGGGCGAAGCTCGAGCAAAAAGCACCATAGCTGTTTTCTATACCGAATAGCACAATCATCGCAAAACGCTATCGTTTTTGACCCTTTCAGAAGCGTTCTAATCCACGATCGAACATGTCTGCCGGGTGATCTGTGTGCATTAACGGATTTCCCTTCCCTGAGCGCTAAATTCCACCCGGAACCAAATTATTTGGCTGTGGATCCTGTTTTATTCAAATCCTACACCAATCGGCAGTAGGGTTTTAGAATCCCTTGGGATAATTTCACTATCTTAAAGGTCCGTTTAAAGACGGCAAATCAGAATCAACAATAAATACTTAGAAATTATGGCTAATGACAGCGGGTCAGTATTACTGGCTTTATTATTAGGAGCCGCCATCGGCGCGGGAGTTGGGATCCTGTATGCACCGGATGAGGGTTCAAAAACCCGTCAACGGATCAAGGACAAGGCAGATGAAGCTTCAGACAATCTCGCTTCACGACTCAGTGAGGCTCGTGAGGAGCTCACCAAAAGCGCTGAGGACCAGAAAGCAGCATTTGACAAGCAACTGGAAGACACCCTTTCAAAAATGAGCTACAAGGCTGACGATATCATTGCGGGTCTGGAACAAAAGCTTGAGGAGCTGCGCAAGAAGAATGCCCAGTTTCAGAAATAGGAATGGCATTTGATGAATTAAAGAAGGACCTGACTGATTCACAGCAGTCGGCAAAGGAGTATCTGGAAAGCACTTCGGATTATTTCCAGCTCAAGATTTTCAGGTTTTTGATGAAGGCCATTATCGCCCTCACCCTGGTCCTGGCGTTGGGTACCCTAAGCTTCCTTTTGCTCTTTTTTGTATCCCTTGCGGCCTCTGTCGCAATAGGGGAATCCATGGGTTCTGAAACCGCCGGTTTCATGGTGGTAGGGCTGATCTATCTCGTTCTAGCCATTGTGACGTTTCTCTTCCGCAAGAAGCTGGAAGCGCCGGTACTGAGAACATTTTCCAAATATTACTTCGAGGACGAATGAAGAATCGGGAATACAGCTCATTTGAGGAAGTGGATAAGGACCTGAGGATCCTGCAGCTTCGGAGGGAGATTGCACAGGAGGAGATAAAAGGAAACCTGGGCGATCTGAAGCAGCGATTCGAGCCCGCCTCGTTTTTTACCGTCCTTGGAGAAGGGGTGTTAAAGCGGCTGGTGATTTCCTGGGTCCTCGGATTCCTGCTGCGGAAATTCCGCAGATGAGCGGATAGGGAAAGGACGGGCCTTTATTTGTTATGCTTCCTACGGGCTCTTAGGCGCAGGAGGGTTTTGATTTTTCATGGCCTCCCCGATCTGATTGCTGGCCGTAAAGGAGGCAACCATGTTGTTCAGCATATCGCTGGCGGCATGGGGGGAGTTGGGCAGCAGGATTAGATTGGTGTTGGTCTCCTCCCCTATGGCCTGCAGGGTGTCATAGTGTTGCGTAACTACTATTAAAGCAGAGGCCTCCTGTGAGTTGATACCAACTTTGTTCAAAACCTCCACGGATTCTTCCAGCCCCCTTGCAATTTCCCTTCGCTGATCGGCGATCCCCTGCCCCTGAAGCCGTTTGCTTTCAGCTTCGGCCTTGGCTTTCTCAACCATCAGGATTCGGGCCGCATCCCCTTCGAACTGCGCTGCGATTTTCTCGCGTTCAGCAGCATTGATACGGTTCATAGCTGCCTTTACCTGTGCGTCGGGATCTATATCGGTCACCAGGGTTTTTATGATGTCATACCCATAGTCTAGCATGGCGTCCTGAAGCTCAGATTTCACCGCTATGGCGATATCATCCTTTTTGACGAAGACATCATCCAACTTCATTTTCGGCACTTCCGCCCTGACCACATCAAACACATAGGACGTGATTTGCTCATGGGGATACTCCAGCCGGTAAAAGGCCTCGTACACCTTGCTTCTGATCACAACGTATTGAACCGAAACCTTAAGCTTTACAAATACATCATCCAGCGTCTTGGTTTCAACAATCACATCCAATTGCTGGATCTTGAGGCTTAAACGCCCCGCCAGCCGGTCGACCAGGGGGATCTTCAACTGCAATCCGGAATTCCGGACGCTTTGAAACCGACCAAAGCGCTCTATGATGACCGCCGTCTGTTGTTTTACTACAAAAAAGGTCCCTAGTACGATCAGGACGCCCACAACGATGGCGGGGATCCAAAAAAAGAAATTCAACATGCCTGTGGATATAAGATTACAATGGAAGATACAAAGACCCTTCCAATGATTTGTCTAAAAACCCCGGGAATTGTTACAGGATCAGACCCCTGCCCCAAGGGTTTTTAGTGCAAAGTCCAGCCTCGAAAGCGTTTCCTGCTTGCCCAGCAGTTCCATAATATCGAATAGGTGCGGCCCTTTGAGGCCTCCTACCAGGGCGAGCCTGAACGGAGGCATGACCTGCCCAAAAGACAATCCGGTGTCCTGGATCCACTGCTTTACGATCGCTTCGGTATTCGATGCCGAAAAGTCTTCCAGCGGCTCAAGTACCTGGGCCAGCGCCTGCATATGCGCAGGAGTGTCTTCTTTCCAGCGTTTACGGACCGCTTTGGGGTCAAAGGCTGAGGGCTGCCTGAAAAAGTAGTCGCCCAGATCCCAGAATTCATGTACAAAGGATGCCCGTTCCCGGATCAGGGAAACGAATTTCTCAAGGAACTCATCGGAATAGTCCTTTTCAGCAACCCCCTGTTCGGTCAGGGACGGGCGAAAAAGAAGCGCTAGCTCCTGCAGGGGTTTTTGCTGCAAATATTGATGATTATACCACTTGTTTTTTTCGGGGTCAAACCGGGCGCCGGATTTTTGAACCCGTTCCAGTTCGAATGCTTTTATCATTTCCGATTTGGAGAACAGCTCCTGAGATGTTCCGGGATTCCATCCGAGCAGGGCCAGGAAATTAATCACAGCCTCGGGAAAGAAACCGCTTTCGCGATATCCCTCACTTTCGTTCCAGGAGAGGGGAAATACCGGAAATCCAAGCTTGGCCCCGTCTCGCTTGCTTAATTTTCCTTTTCCAACGGGTTTCATGATCAGGGGCAGGTGCGCAAACTCTGGAGGTTCCCAGCCAAAGGCCTCATATAGTTTGCAGTGGAGCGGGAGGGAAGGCAACCATTCCTCTCCACGGATCACATGGCTGATTTTCATTAAATGGTCGTCTACGATGTTTGCCAGGTGGTATGTGGGCATGCCATCGCTCTTAAAAAGGACTTTATCATCAAGGGTGTTTGCGTCTATCTGGAGGTTTCCGCGAACAATGTCCTTTATGCGAACCACAGTATCTACAGGCCATTTAAACCGGATGACAAATGGGGCGCCTGCGTCTATGCGTCTTTGGATTTCTTCCGCTGTCAGGTGGAGTGAATTATCCAAATAGTCTCTGTTGTGCCAGTTGTATATAAAGGTTTCTCCGCTCTGTTCGGACTTTTTGCGTTCCTCATCGAGGGCTTCAGCTGTATCAAAGGCGAAATAGGCCCATCCGGAGTCAATCAGCTGAAACGCGTATTCCCGGTAAAGCTCAACGCGCTCGCTCTGCCGATAGGGGCCGTAGCCGCCATCCCGGCCAGGGCCTTCATCAAATGGGATTCCAAGCCACTCCAGGGACTCCACAATGTATTGCTCAGCGCCTGCAACAAATCGGTTCTGATCGGTATCTTCGATGCGAAGGATGAAGTCTCCCCCCTGCTTTTTGGCGAAGAGATAATTAAACAGGGCCGTACGCACCCCTCCTATATGCAAGGGACCTGTAGGGCTCGGGGCAAAACGAACGCGAACCTGATTGCTCATAGCGTGATCTTTTGGGGCAAATATAGATAGGAAGCCTTAACTGACAAGGAATCTCAGGCAGGTTTCATCGCTTCCGGGATCCTGGGGTTCATGATGTGAAACCAAAGGGGCGGAATCAGGGAGAGCACCATGGAGGTGGGATACCCGAAGGGCATATCCGGGGAGCTGTCGTGATAGTCAAGCAGCTGGTATTTTTTCGAGGCCCTGTAATGATGATCGCTGTGGCGGGTAAGCTCAAACAGGACGATACGGCCCACGACATGGTTGCTGTTCCAGGAGTGAATTTCTCGTACGCGCTCATAACGGCCTGAAGGAAGTTTTTGCCGCAACAGTCCGTAGTGCTCGATGTAATTAACGGTCTCCAACAATAGGAAGCCGATAACCCCCGAAAGGAGGAAAAAGACCATGGCAGGCCCTCCAAAAAGCAAATACAGCACGAAAAGATAAGCTGCCTGTATCCACAAATACCAGAACATATCATTGTAAACGGAAAGGAAAGGCCTTTTTTTCCTTTTGAGCAAATCTTTTTGTATGCTCCAGGCCTTGATATACTGACGGCTGACAGAAGTCACCCAGAAATTATATACTGACTGGTTGTATTTGGCTGTAGCCGGGTCTTCTTCCGTGGCCGCATTCACATGGTGTCCGAAATTATGTTCGATATAAAAATGCATATAGAAGCTGGGAAGCAATAAAATCTTCCCAAGGAAGCGTTCCAATGAATCCTGCCGGTGCCCCAGTTCATGCCCCACGTTGATGCCATTGGTCCCCAGCACAATCCCCAGGGACAAGGCTAAACCAACATATTCATACACTTCCAAATAACCTGAAGCGAGCCTGGTGCCGGATATCCAGATCAATCCATAAACCAGAGGAATATTGGCGTATAACAGCCAGTCATAGATGCGGGCATTCTTTAAGGGTTCTTTTGAAGTCGCGTCCAGATTGGTTGCATCCTGTGGGAGCAGAACTTCCAATAGCGGGATAAGCACAAAGGCGTACACGGGAGTCAAATAACTCCACGGGCCCTCGAGGGCAAAACCTATATAGGCGGTTGCGGGAATGGTAAAGGCCGCAAGGTATTTGAGCGATTTCATGCCTGCTTTTAACATGTTTTTAGCCCCTGATTTCAAGGCATCGTGCTATCTTGGTACTAAATATAGGAATTTTGGACAGTTACCAACAGATACTGGAGAAACTGGAAGGGTTTATCAGCCGCTATTACAAGCGGAAGCTCCTCAAGGGAGCCTTCCTGTTTTTGTTCTTTGGGGGCTTGCTATTTCTATTGATAGGGGGGCTTGAGTATTTCCTCTGGCTCAGCACGGGTGTGCGCAGGATCCTTCTGTGGGCTGGCCTGGCCACTGAAGGCTATCTTCTGGTTCGGCATATTCTACATCCACTGATACTATTGTTCAGGCTGCAAAGCGGGTTGACCTATAAGGAGGCATCACGGCTTATCGGCCTGCATTTTCCCCAGGTAAGCGATAAGTTGTTCAATCTGCTTGAACTCGCTGAGAGCCCTGCCAGAACCGAATTGTTGCTTGCCAGCATTAAACAGCGATCGGAAGACCTGGAGACTGTTCCATTTCAGCGGGCCATCAGGATGAAGGAGGCCTACCGCTATGCGAAGTATGCCGCAATTCCCCTCCTGGTTTTTGGGCTCATCTGGCTGGGAGGGCGCGGACTGGATTTTCTAAACTCCTACAAACGGGTTGTAAACTATGAGATGGCCTATCAACCGCCTGCCCCCTTCAGTTTTGAGTTACTGACCCCTGGCCTGCGACTGCGGGAAGACCAGCCCTTTGTGCTAAAAGTGCGAACTCCAGGTGAGGTGCAACCTGAGGAGGTGCGGTTGATGCTGCAGGGCAAGCCCTTGATTATGGAGAATGCCGGAGCATATTTTCAGCACACGTTTACACCCCCCTTGAGGGATATGCAATTTTCTTTTGAAGCAGGAGGTATTTCTTCGCGAACGTATAAACTGGAAGTTATCCGGGTCCCTTCAATAGACCGGTTTGAGTTAAGTTTCAAATATCCCGCATATCTGGGAATGCCTGACGAAACCTTACAGGGCAGCGGAAATGCCAGGGTTCCAGAAGGAACAGAGGTAAACTGGGCGATCCGCACCATTCACTCGGACAGTGTGACTTACACGGACAGGGATACCGTAATCCGGGCGGAGGCAACAGAACAAAAGGCTCAAATCAGGAAAAGGATATGGGGGAGGACCCAGTACGCCATCAGCGCCTCCAATAAGGACATTAATGAGTACGACAGGATGGAATACAGCATTGATGTCATACGCGATGAATTTCCTCAAATCAAGGTGCGGATGGAACGGGACTCCCTGAATCCGAATCTGGCGTTCTTTGAAGGAGACCTTACCGATGATTACGGGATAACGGGGCTGAAGCTTAAGGTTTTTCCAACAGGGAGGGAAAATGAAGTTCAGGAGTTGGAATTACCGGCCACCGGCGGAACGTTCCACACGTTTTACTACACCTTCCCCAGCGGCGTGGAGCTTCAGGAGAACCGGGCGTATAGTTTGTATTTTGAGGTTACAGACAACGACGGAAACCGCGGCGGTAAAACGGGCAAGAGTCAGGTGTTCGACCTGCAGGTTCTGGGGGCAGAGGAAGTAGAGCGGAGACAGATGGAATACAATCGCTCCGTGCTCAAGGGCATGGAAAACAATGCCCGGGAACAAGAGCGCCTTCAGAAAGCCTATGAAGAGTTCCAGGATGCACAGAAGGAGAAAGAAACATTGAATTATGAAGACAAACAGGACCTGAAGGAATTCCTGGAACGTCAAAAGCAACAGGAGCGACTCATGGAGAAGTTTTCCAGGGAACTTGCTGAACAGATGGAGAGTCCGGAGGCCGGCAGGGAGGACGAGCTGCTCAAGGAACGATTGGAGCGACAGGAAGCGGAGGCTCGAAAAAATGCAGCGCTGATGGAGGAGATTCAAGAAATACTGGATCAATTGGATCAGGAAGCCATTGAGGAGCGAATGGAGGAGGTCACCCGGGCACAAGAGGGCAATCAAAGGAGCATGCAGCAATTGCTCGAACTAACCAAGCGATATTATGTACAGGAAAAGTCCCGCCAACTCAGCAGGGAGCTGGAAAAACTCGCTGAGCGCCAGGAGGTGTTCTCAGAAATTCGTCTGAATGATGAATTCAACACGAAGGAACAGGAAAAACTGAACGAGCAGTTCAAAAAAGTGCGGAAAGACCTGGAGCAATTACAAAAGGACAACCAGGATCTTAAAAAACCCCTTCCCTGGGAAAGGGACGAAGCTAAGGAAGCTTCTGTAGAAAAGGACCAGCAGGAGGCGCTGGAAAAGATCAACCAGGAACTTGACGAGGAACAGGCTAACCAGGCTGAGCAGAGCCAAAAGGGCGAAGATGCCAGCAAAAAACAACGCAGCGCCGCAAGAAAGCTCAGGGAACTCAGCGAACAACTAAGCCAGGGTGCCTCCATGGGGGGTGCACAATCTATGGCGGAAGACGCTGAGATGCTCCGTCAGATCTTGGACAACCTGATTGTGTTTTCCCTGGAACAGGAGACACTATTTGATCGCATACAGGATCAGGGCGAAGGGCCTTTAGACAGATCTACGGACATTAAGAAACAACGTGAATTGCGGGAGCTGTTCGAGCATGTGGATGACAGTTTGTTCGCCCTCTCGCTCAGAAGGGTTGAGATCTCGGAGACTATTAATGAACAAATAGGGGACGTATATTACAACCTCGACAAGGGCCTTGAAAGCTTTGGGGAGAATAACTGGTACAGAGGTGCTTCCTATCAGCAGTATGTGATTACGGCCACCAATGAACTAGGGGCTTTCCTGGCGGACATCCTTGAGAACATGCAAGAGTCTTTAATGCCTGGGCAGGGGCAGGGGCAGGGCAGTGATTTTCAATTGCCGGACATCATTCAGAGCCAGCAGGAGCTTCAGCAACGCATGGATCAGTCTGGAAGTGAGGGAGGACAACAAGGAAAGCAGGAAGGAAGCCAGGGAGGCGAAGAAAAAGGAGCACAAGAAGGTGAAGGCGAAGGGGACGAAGGCGAGGGATCAAAACAGGGAAGTAAGGAAGGTGCCGAGGGCGCTTCTTCAGGACAAGGCGATGGAAAAAAACAGGGTGAGGGTGGCAAACAGGGCAATGAAGGAAAAGAGGGCGACGGACAGGGTTCAGGACTTAGCGAGGAGGATTATGCCGAGTTTTTTGAAATCTATAAGGAACAGCAGCGTATTCGACTAGAGCTGGAGAAACAGCTTGAGGATATGATCAATGAGTCGGACCGAAAGCTGGGGGAACAGATCGCAAGGGAAATGGAATTGTTTGAGGAGGAAATCCTGAGAAACGGCATTACCGAGCGTACCGCAGAACGGCTTAACAGCATTCAACAGCGTTTGATGCGATTAGAAAATGCCAGCCTGGAGCAGGGAGAAAAAAAGGAACGGGAAAGCCAAACAAACCAGGAAAGGTTTGATAATCCAATACTTACAAAGCCAGAAATCTTTTTAAAGGAGCGTAAGGATGTTGAATTTTTAAACCGACAACCCTTACCTTTGCGGCGGAGCTACCAGGAAAAGGTAAGAAGCTATTTTAGGAGGAATGATACGATATCATTACCAGACAGATTTTGAGTTAGAGGACCCCTCTAAATATACCAATTGGATTAATAGGTTTGCTGACGAAAATAATTCCAGGATAGCCGAACTTAATTATGTCTTCACCTCTGATGAAGAATTGCTGGCCATAAACAAGGAGTTTCTAAAACACGATGACTACACGGACATTATTACCTTTCCCTATGAGGAGGGAGAAAAATTAGCTGGGGATATATTTATCTCTGTAGACAGGGTTAGGGACAATGCAATACAGCTAAACGAGGTATTTGAGCAAGAACTAAGACGAGTGATGATACATGGTGTGCTTCACTTATTGGGCTACAAGGATAAATCTCCTGAGCAGGAGCTAGAGATGAGAAGCAAGGAGGACCTGGCGTTGAAATTGTTTCACGTGGAACACTAGAAGAATGTTTGCAGAAACGTATGATATAATTGTAGTAGGGGGCGGACACGCAGGCTGTGAAGCTGCAGCGGCCGCTGCCAATATGGGATCCCGAACCCTGCTCGTAACCATGAACCTGCAGACGATAGGGCAGATGTCTTGTAATCCGGCCATGGGAGGCATTGCCAAAGGCCAGATCGTTCGGGAAATAGATGCCTTGGGCGGGTATAGCGGCATCATTACGGACAAATCTGCCATACAATTCAAAATGCTGAATAAAAGTAAAGGTCCGGCAATGTGGAGTCCAAGAGCTCAGAACGACCGCATGCGTTTTGCCGAACAGTGGCGACTCGCCTTGGAGCGCACTGAGAACCTGGATTTTTATCAGGAAATGGTGCACGGCATCCTCATTGAGAATGAAAATGTTGTAGGCGTACGGACCTCCCTAGGAATAGACATTAAAGCCCGTGCTGTAGTGCTCACCAATGGCACGTTCCTCAATGGCCTGATTCATATTGGAGATAAGAATTTCGGCGGAGGCAGGGCAGGCGAAAGGGCGGCGACCGGAATAACCGAGCAACTCCTGGATTTTGGTTTTGACTCCGGCAGGATGAAAACCGGTACTCCGCCCAGGGTGGACGGAAGAAGCCTGGATTATTCAAAGATGGTCCCGCAACCAGGAGATGTGGTACCCACAAAGTTTTCCTACATGGACACCCCTGTCCTGGAAAAGCAGCGGGATTGCCATATGACCTATACCAGCCCGGAAGTCCATGACCTGCTTCGGGAAGGGTTTGATAGGTCCCCCATGTTCAATGGGCGCATAAAAAGCATTGGCCCCAGATATTGTCCTTCCATAGAGGATAAAATCCATCGGTTCAGGGAAAGGGAGCGCCACCAAATATTTGTTGAACCTGAGGGGTGGGACACTGTGGAGGTTTATGTCAATGGGTTCTCCACTTCCCTTCCGGAAGATGTTCAGTACAAGGCATTGAAATCGGTAGCCGGCTTTGAACAGGTGAAGTTTTTCCGTCCTGGATATGCTATAGAATACGATTATTTCCCGCCCACCCAGCTTCGGCATACCCTGGAGACCAAGTTGATCGGGAATCTCTATTTTGCCGGCCAGATCAATGGTACGACTGGTTACGAGGAGGCCGGTTCCCAGGGGCTCATAGCTGGAATTAACGCGCATTTAAAACTGGCGGAAATGGAGCCTTTCATTCTGCGAAGGGACGAGGCATATATAGGGGTGTTGATAGATGATCTTATTACGAAAGGCACGGAAGAGCCTTATCGCATGTTTACTTCACGGGCTGAGTATCGAACGCTTCTGAGGCAGGATAATGCAGACCTGCGCCTGACCGAGAAATCATACAGGTTGGGCCTTGCCGGAATAGATCGCATGCGGCTTGTGGAAAAGAAGAAAGCACAGTCAGAAGCACTCATAGGATTTTTCAGGAAAACCAGTTTTGTCCCAAGTGAGATCAATCCGATCCTGGAGGAGGTGGGCTCAAAGCAAGTAAGGCAGGGGGACAAGTTGTTCAAAGTCTTTTCCCGTCCCCGGGTGCAGATGCAGCATATGCTGCAACTCGACAGCGTGTCATCCTTTATTTCGGATCATAATATGGGTGCCGAAGTGCTGGAACAGGCTGAGATAGAGGTAAAGTATGCAGGGTACATTCAAAAGGAGAAAAGCAACGCAGACAAGCTGCAGCGCCTGGAGAATATTAAGATCCCTGAAGGGTTCGATTATATGCCATTATCTTCATTATCTATGGAAGCGCGAGAAAAATTAAGCGCAATCAAACCTTCAACCATTTCCCAGGCATCAAGGATTAGCGGGGTTTCTCCCAGTGATGTTAGCGTCTTGCTCGTATATTTGGGAAGATAGTTCCACGTGGAACATTCATTTCAAAGTTCGAGATAACTCATGGTATTTTTCGTTAATATTGAAGTGTTAAGTTCAGGGCAGAAGAATACGCATCACCGGTATGGAAGAGCATCTTAATTTTAAGGTTAAAGACTATTTGGTTTCCGGGACGGAGTTTGACGTGGTTTGGAACGATGAAAGAAAATGCCTTCAAACCTTGCCTGTGCCCGAAAATCTACAGGCCTATTACAACAGCCCGGATTATATTTCACATTCAGATCGGCAGGAGACCTTTATGGAGCGCCTTTATGAGCGCGCCAAAAAGATAAACCTGGCAAGTAAATTACGCATGATCGAGCGTTACAACAAAGGGAAAGGCGTACTCATGGATGTAGGTGCGGGTACCGGGGACTTTGTGCGTTATGCTCAGGAACACCATTGGGAGTCTTATGGGGTGGAGCCTAATGATCAGGCACGGGAATTAGCCCATCAAAAAGGGGTGTCCGTTTACAAAAGCCTTTCTGTGCAGACGGAACCTGCCTACGATGTCATAACGCTATGGCACGTGCTGGAGCATATTGCGGATTTGGAGCAGAGCGTTCAGGAGATCACCGCCGCATTAAAACCCGGAGGCTGTTTGATCCTGGCGGTGCCAAACTACCGCTCGCTGGATGCGAAACACTATAAATCGCATTGGGCTGCGTTTGATGTTCCCAGGCATCTTTGGCATTTTTCAAAGGAATCCATACGAAATATGTTCCTGAGCCATGGCTATACGCTTCAGGCGGTCAAACCCCTTTGGCTGGATGCCTTTTATATTTCCTGGCTGTCGGAAACCTACAAAGAAAAAAAGTTTGCGCCACTAAGAGGTTTTGCCCTTGGCCTGGCCTCTAATCTTTCCGGACTATTTACAAAGGAGTACTCTTCCCATGTCTATATCCTCCGAAAGGATCAGAACATAGAATAGGCCCCTCTAAGGGCCGGTTGCCCCTTTGTGCGTGTTCATCCTCGCAAACGACGAGATCGGAGCCTTAAACAAAGCCATAGACGCCTTGTTTCAATTTTCTCAATCTATCGAAAGCAGAGACATCAATAGATAAAACTTATTTAATCTGTTTGATTTCAAAACCATATTATGGCGGAGAATTACCCGCTATGCAAAAAACCTTTCCTATTTTTGGCGCTCAATGCTTAAAATTCGCAAAATGAAAAAGTTGACCCTGCTCCTGATTACACTATTCCTGATGAGTTGCCAACAGGAGAAGATCGGTTACGTTGATAATGTGAAAGTCATGGAGGGTTATCAAAAGAAGAAAGATGTTGAGGCGATGTTTCAACTGAAATCCGATGTGTTCACTAAAAAACGAGACAGCATTTCCCAGGCCTTTCAACTGGAAGCTCAGGAATTGCAGAACAAGTCCAAAGGAATGTCCCAGGAAAATGCGCAGGAGGAATTCGACATGCTGCAACAAAAAGGACAAATCATAGGGCAGCAGCTGCAGCGGGAAGAACAGCAAATGCAGCGGATGGGTCAGTTGCGAATGGATACGGTGATCAATGAAGTGCGGAAAGTAATCAAGGATTATGGAGCTGCGAATGGCTATAGCTTTATTTTGACCGGCGGTGATGGCGGAAGTGTTCTTTACGGAAAGGAAGCAGCGGATATTACAGCAGACATCGTGAAAGTTCTGAACGAAGCCTACGAGAAATAGCGGTTTAAAGAACAGATCAACATCCCGCTGCTATTAGCTATTGCAACAGGAAGACGAGGAATACCGCAGGCACAAAATAAATGGCAATCGTTTTGGCCCCCTCGTAGTCCTTTGCCATGCGTTGGCCAAAAAGCAGCATGATCAGGGCCAGACAGGAGACCACAGCCCCCCAAAAGGCCAGATTGTTCCCACCTCCGGTTACCAATTGAAGCAATCCCAGGATCGACAGGATCCCGGCAGCCAGCTCGGTAATCGTGATCACAAAGAACATTGCAGGTACTACAGCGGCCAGGGAAGACTGGCTAAAGTGATCTTTCAGCCAACCCAGATTCCCTTTCCAGTCAATGACCTTGTCAATCCCACTCTGCAGAAATGTGATGGCCAGGAAGAGGAGCAAAAGTACTTCTGCTGCATTTTCAGTCATTGCATTCATGTCGATACAGGATTAGCTGGTTTTGTGTGCAGGAGCCTGGTTAACTTGATGGAGAGGTCGGTAAAAATGATGCGGGAGTTCCCATTCCGGATCACGTGATATCGGGCTTTTTCCAATTCCCTAACCATTGCCTGCACATTGTTTTCGTGAATAAAGGGTGCAAATTTTTCGAGAACGAAATCGGGCTGTCTGGTTTTGATATAAACCAGGGGCTTGACCCGATAATTCAGCAGCATGGCCTGGCGAATAATCGAAAGGCAGTACGAAAGGAATTTCTTCTGCGTCTCCCGACCGGTCTTGGCCACCTCCTCGCTCCATAGGATTAATTCGTGAACGGCTGCCCGATTGCCTTTGGCCTTAAAGGCTGTCCGTGTCCAGAGAATAAACCATTTTTCAAAGATCAGATCTTCTGAATCCTGCAGCATCAGGTCCTGTGCGCGGTTAAAATTACCATTGGCTTCCTGTGCAATCTGCATGGCTTCATCGCGTGCCGCACCTTTTTCGACCAGGCCTTCAATGATTTCGGTTTCCGGCAGTGGGTGAAAATACAAGGCCTGGCAGCGACTGCGCAAGGTTGTCAGGAGCTGTTCCTCGTCTTCAGTGATCATGATCAAAACGGTCTTTTGAGGGGGCTCCTCAATCAGCTTTAGAAGTTTATTGGAGGCCGCAGCATTCATGCGCTCTACCATCCACATAATCATCACCTTATAGCCTCCTTCATAGGATTTTAAGCTGAGTTTTTTGACAATATCATGCGCTTCATCCACCCCAATCTGCCCCTGCTTGCGCTCAATGCCAATGGCCCTGTACCAGTCGAACAGATTCCCGTAGGGTTGCTCCTGAACAAATTCGCGCCATTGGGTGAGAAAGTGATCGCTTACCGGATGACTGCGCGTGGAGCCCGAAGCGGCAACCGGGAAGGAGAAATGCAGGTCCGGGTGCATTAAATGGGAACATTTCGTATTGCAGGTGGAGCTTCCACCTGTATTTTCCCCTCCCTGATTCCCGCATAAAAGATATTGGGCATAGGCGATCGCCATGGGGAGTGTTCCACAACCCTCCGGCCCTACAAAAAGCTGTGCATGGGGAACCCTTCCGGCATCAGCGCTGGAGGTCAGGTGGTGTTTGATATGGCTTAATCCCAGGATTTCAGCAAACCTCATAAGTCAAAGATAGCATTTTAGCCCGGTGGTGCTGAAAAAGCCGTTTTGCCCGGCGGGTTAAAAGCAAATATCCCTATTTTTGAAGTTCAAAAAAAGTACGGGGATGACAACAATTGACGATTTTGACTTTAAGAATAAAAAGGCATTGATCCGGGTGGATTTCAATGTGCCCCTGGATGAAGACTTCAATGTTACGGACACCAACAGGATCGAAGCTGCCAGACCGACCATTATCAAGATATTGGAAGATGGCGGAAGCGCGGTGCTAATGAGTCATCTTGGGCGTCCGAAGGGGAAGAAGAATCCGGATCTGTCCTTGTCCCATATCGTCGATCGGGTTTCTGAGATCCTGGAGGTACAGGTGAAATTTGTTTCGGATTGCATTGGGGATGATGTGCAAAACGCGGTATCTGAGCTGAAAACAGGAGAGGTCCTGCTCCTGGAGAACCTAAGGTTTTATGCGGAAGAAGAAGCGGGGGATCAGGGTTTTGCCGAACGACTTTCCCATTGGGGGGACATCTATGTCAATGACGCATTTGGCACGGCACACAGGCCACACGCCTCTACTACCGTCGTCGCTTCCTTTTTTCCGGGACGCAAGTGTTTTGGCACTTTGCTGGCCGGGGAAATCCAGGCCATTGAGACAGTGATGAGAACCGGGGAGAAGCCGGTCACGGCGATTTTGGGCGGAGCAAAGGTCTCCAGCAAGATAACGATCATCGAGAATATTCTGGATAAGATTGACCATCTGATCATCGGAGGCGGTATGACGTACACTTTCGTGCTCGCCCAGGGGGGGAAAGTTGGGGATTCGATCAACGAGCCGGACAAAAAAGCCCTTGCGCTGTCTATACTTGAAAAAGCTAAATCAAAAGGGGTAACCGTCCATCTCCCGATTGATGTAGTGGCGGCCAATGCCTTTAGCAACGATGCTGAAACCCGCGTGATGCCGGCAGGTGAGATAGAAGAGGGCTGGCAGGGCCTTGATGCGGGGCCACAGACCCTCAATGAATTCAGGGAAGTTATCCTGCAGTCCAAAACGATATTGTGGAATGGACCCGTAGGCGTTTTTGAAATGGAATCATTTGCCAAGGGAACGATTGAAGTGGGCAATTACGTGGCTGAGGCTACGGAAAATGGCGCTTTCTCCCTGGTGGGGGGAGGGGACTCTGTGGCAGCCGTCAAGCAATTCGGGTTCCAGGATAAAGTCAGCTATGTCTCCACCGGGGGCGGTGCCATGCTGGAAAGCCTGGAGGGGAAAACCCTGCCCGGAATTGCGGCAATAATCCAGGAAGCTTAAAATGAGTGGGTTACAGGCACTTTAAACCTAAAAATTTCGTTCTTAGATAAAAATATGCGAATTTCGTCGTCCCCACGCAGTTCAATCCAATTTCGATCCGATGAAGAAGTATGTATTTCTGGGAGTAATGCTGTGGATGCAATTGGGAATAGCATGGGCTCAGGAGCCGGTTACTGACAGCATCCCCCGGGACACCACCTTGAAGGCATTCAAAGCAGACCCGGTTGTGGATTTCAGGGAAGTCTCCCTGGACTTTCCGAAAAACCCCGACAGCACCTCACTACAAGATCATTTGCCTGCAGCCAGGTATGATAGCTTGTGGTTGGAGGAGCTTCGGCAGGCGGACCTCCGCTTTGCCGAAATGTATGGTGAAGTCCAGACGGCAGCTCTTGATTCCGTGCCGGAGACCGATATCTCACTGGACACGGAACTGCTCAAGGAGCGGTTGCAGCTGCTCAATGAGAAAACCCCCTTCAACATCAGCTACAATCCTTCCCTGGAGCGTGTGATCAAGCATTTTCTGACCAACAAACGGGACTTAATGCAGCGGATGCTGGCCACCAGCGCATTTTATTTTCCATTGTTTGAAGAGACGCTGGACAAGCACGATCTCCCCCTTGAGATCAAATATCTGTCCATCGTAGAATCTGCATTGAATCCCAGGGCAAAATCGAGGGTCGGAGCAACGGGCTTATGGCAGTTTATGTACGGAACGGGCAGGATGTACGGGCTGGAGGTAAGCAGCTATGTGGATGAACGCAGCGATCCGGTGCTGGCCACTGAAGCTGCCAGCCGATACCTTGGAAAGCTGTATGACATTTTTGGCGACTGGGACCTCGCCCTGGCAGCATATAATTCTGGGCCGGGGAATGTCAACAAAGCGATTCGTCGCTCTGGAGGGTATAGGAACTACTGGAATATCCGTCCATTTCTTCCGCGTGAAACGGCTGGTTATGTGCCTGCATTCCTGGCGACGATGTATATTTTTGAATATGCGGAGGCGCATGGACTGATGCCCGCCCACACGGCTCGCCCATTGTATGAAACAGACACCATTCTGGTTAAGTCTACGATTACCTTTGAACAAATTGCCAGGTTCACCAACCTTCCGCAAGAGGAGATCAAAAACCTGAATCCCTCATACAAGCTGGGAATCATTCCCAAGGTTACCGGCAAACCCTACACCCTCAGGCTTCCGGTGACTTCGATAGGACCTTTTGTTTCAAATGAACAGGCGATTTATGCAAAGGTTGAGCAGGAGCTGGCCGAAAGAGAAAAGCCCCTCCCCCGTTATGTAGAAGCCAACGATCGCATCCGCTATCGGGTACGCAGTGGGGATTATCTCGGGAAGATTGCGGAACGGTACGGGGTAGGGGTGAGTCAGATCAAGCGCTGGAATGGGCTTAGGTCCAATATGCTTCGGGTAGGACAGCGGTTGACGATCTATCCCAGAAAGCCGGTAACCGCGCAGCCGGCCTCCTCCGCCAAAAGTACTGTGGCAAAGTCGACCGGGGATTCCCCCCGCTTCCACGTAGTCGAAAAGGGAGATTCCCTCTGGACAATTTCAAAAAAATATCAGGGAGTCTCTATCGAGAATTTGCGAGAATGGAACGGTATTCGCGGGAATAGTTTGCAACCGGGGACCCGATTGAAGTTGTGCAACTGTTCCCCATAAACCTCAGAATGAATTATGAGAACTATCGTCCTACCCCTTTTCCTGCTGTTGATTTTTGCCTCCTGCCAGGACAAGCCGAGTAAAAAATACAAACCTGCATCCCTTGGAGCCCTGAATACCCTGGCGGTGGTCATGGAGAATGATTTGTGGGAGGGCCCGGTTGGGAACAAGGTGCGGGAACATTTTGCAGCCCCTGTCCTGGGGCTGACCTGGGACGAACCCCTCATGAACCTTGAGCATATGCCAAGGAGTGTTTTCAGGGGGACCACCCGCCACAGGAGAGCGGTTTTGTTCGTAAGCCTGGACAGCGTGAATGCGGCACAGATCCAAGAGGACCTGTATGCAGCTCCTCAGAAGGTGGCCATTATTAAGGGCACAACGGACTCGAGCCTGATTTCCACCATCGAAGCCGCGGCAGAGGATATCATTGCCTCCCTGAAGAAAATGGAGCTGGAGGAAGCCCAAACCAGGTTTTTGCGTTCGCTCAGCAAGGATACCATTTTAAGGCACAAGTTTGGCATTTCCCTTCGATTGCCTTCCCTGTACACGGTTGGAAAAGAGGAAGATGGTTTTGTCTGGATTGATCGGCAGATCCAGCGGGGCAGCATGAACATTATCGCCTACGAGATGCCCGCAGATAGCTTTCAGACGGATTCCACCTTTGTGCAGGACATCGTACGAATGCGTGATTCCATAGGCAAAAAGTATATTCCTGGCCCGGATGTCCCCGGAAAGGTTACTTATATGGGAACCGAGAAGGCCTTTGCGCCCTATGTTTTCCCCGCAGAAATAGGGGGGATGCAGGCCGTGGAAGTGCGTGGGATCTGGGATGTGGTGAACTATCCCATGGCCGGTCCTTTTTTGACGTATATCATCAATGACAAGGAACGAAACCGCAAATTGGTTTTGGAAGCATTTACCTTCGCCCCTGCCACAAACAAACGGGACTATATGTTTGAACTGGAGGCCATTCTAAGGACCGTTCAGTTCAACTAGGGAAATAAGATCGTATTTTCACCAAAACAAAAGCCCCATCAAACGATGGGGCTTTTTGGTTAGTTCTTTGTTTGGCGCCTGTCTCAGTCAAAAACAAATCCCGTTGAGACGCGGAAAACAAAAGCGTATAGGGTTACCATCCACAGGGCAAAACAAAACCAGGAGAAGGCTTTGAAATACCTCTTGAGGATTAAGTGAGTCCAGTTCCGGAATGCTTCCAGATAGATTTCTTTTACGAGTACTAATTTTTCCATAGTGTATAATTTGGAGCGTTTCTATAGCAAATATGTGGCGCATCGGCTTCGAAACTGAATTTTTCGGATGAAAAACCTAAAAATCTGGAGAAAAAGGGGTTCTAGGACACAATAACCCGGAACACAAAGGATATTAGACTTGAATAGAGGCAGTCAGGTCTTACATCTTAAGGACGATGAATTCTGAACGCCTGTTGAGCTGATGTTGCTGGGAAGTACACCGGACGCTGCCATCACAGGAATTTAAAAGACGCTCCTCTCCGTACCCGATGGCGCTTTCAATCCTGTCCGCTGAGATGCCCTGGCTGATCAGATAATCGCGGGACGCTTTGGCCCGTTTATCCGACAGGTATTTGTTGTAGGCTTTCGGCCCCCTGGAATCCGTATGGGACTCAATTGCAATCACCATGGTCGGATATTCCTTCATGACTGCAACGAGTTCGTCCAATTCAGAAGCAGCGTCCTGCCGAATGGAGAATTTGTCGAAATCAAAATAGATCATATCCGTCTTCAGCTTGCGAATCCCATCATCTATGGTAATCAGCTCATCGAGTTTTTGCATGGCGATGTCTGTATAGACCATTTCATTCTCAAGTGTTTTTACAGACTTTTCCTTAGCGCCATAAGCCTCTTTAACGATGCGCAGTTTGTATTTGGTGTTGCTGTTGAGATCCTCAAAAACGAAGCTCCCATCAGCACCGGAAACAACTTCCTTCAACCGTATGTTGTTTTCGTCCAGCAATTCGACCATGGCTTCTGGAAGTGATTCTCCCGTAATCAGATCCGTGATGACTCCTGCGATGGCATTTTCATTGACCTCCTCCGGGATGAGTCTTTCGAAGGAATAAAGGTCGTCATCGCCCTTGCCACCCCGCCTATTGGACGCGTAATATCCGGTTTGGCTTGCCTCATCAATAATAAAGGAGAAATCGTCCTGTTTGCTGTTGATTGGCTTGCCTACATTTACAACCTCCCAGATGGCTTCCTCCGGGTCAAATGAGGCCTGAAAGATATCCAGCCCTCCCAAACCTATACGGCCGTTGGAGGAGAAATACAAGTTCTGCTCCGTCACAAAAGGAAACATTTCCTTTTGTTCTGTATTGATCTCGGGTCCGAGGTTCTTCGGAGGGGAATAGCTGCCGTCCTCCAGGATCTCCACCACAAAAATGTCGGTTTCCCCAATGGTTCCCGGCATGTCAGAGACGAAGTAGAGCTGTTTGCCGTCTGGACTGATAGCCGGATGCCCCGTGGAATAATTTTCGCCGTTAAAGGGCAATTCCTCTGCTTCTGTCCATTCCCCTTCAATTTTTCGGGACCGGTATATCTTCAGGTGGTTTACCCCATTGCGATCCCGCTTTAATTTTTTGCCATAGTTGTTGCGGGTGAAATACATGGTCATATGGTCCGGGGAAAAGGCCACGGCCGCTTCATGGTACTTGGAGTTTATGTTTTTGGAGAATTTTACCGCAGACCTCAATTCCTCAGATTCTTCATTCATCTTCGCTACATAAAGGTCCAGATAAGGTTGATCATTCCATTTATACCGACGGGTATTCAAAAAGGAAGAATCCATGGATGAAGCAAATACGAGCTGATCCTCCCCATAAAACATGGGGGAGAATTCCGAATATTTTGAATTGATATTCAGGTTGCTGACCCCAAATTTTTCTGCTCCCTGAAGCAAATTGTCCAGGGTAGATTCCCGCCTTTCCAGCTCTTCCCGGCGGTACCTCCAAAGGGGTGTCTCATTTAATTTCTTGTCGTGAAGTTTTAATATCCTGCGAGCCCTGCCATATTTACCCAAGCCTTTCAGAGACTGGGCGTATTTGAAAAGATAGTCAAGGGATAGTTCATCTTCGCGGAGATCGTACAGCTGTTCATACCAGTAGTGTGCCCGCTCCATATTCCCATTAAAGTAATGGGCGTCGGCAATTTTTTCCATCATGGCCGGGCTGCTGTATTCGGGATTCCTGCTAAGGGCTGTTTCATAGAGCTCAGCGGCCTCCTTGTACCACATCCGGTCAAAATAATCGTTCGCCTTTTTGAATAGTTGTGTTGGGGCTGTTTCTTCTTCCCTTGATTTATTCTGAAGGCCGCCTTGAGGGGATTGGGCGGCGGGAAGAACATCCTTTTCGGAATTGAGTACCGGAGCAGAAACCGCTATTGCCCTATCCGCTGCAACAGGCTTGGCAGATATTTTTTGCTCAACCGGATCATTTTCGATTTCCAGGATCCAAATCGCTTTGGTATATCTGCCATTCAGCTGAGTGCTGGCTGAGGAAATCGCTTCAGTCCCGCTGTCAAGTCTTTGTGCATAAACGTAATTGAATCCATTCTCCGGATTGATCACGCTTCCCGCATCAAGACCCTTTCGGTTCAGCTTCCGGATGAGTCGTTTCAGGTTTCCGGTTTCTTTGAATACCCCAACGATAAGATAGTATCCTTTGGATACATCTTTCATCCGGCTGTAGCTGCGCATGGGAATGTCCAGGGCAGACGCCTGTTCTTTTATATTTGGTTTACTGGCCTTGAACGATTCAGAGCTTCCGGGCGAGGACAGGTTGACGGCATTTATCTCCTCATTGGCGGCTACGGCATGTCCTGCGGGCTGTTGGGAATATCCCGCGACAATTAAGCCCAGGCAGCCCCCGAGAAAAAGGATTTTAGTCTTTTGGATTATTGTCATCTGCATCGATAGCCTGTGGCATATACCCCGGGCATTCGTTTTATCCGTAACCGAAAATACTCCAATTGTCGGTCAGCACTAATTTTTTGTTGTGAAAGGAGAATTATACGGCGTGTAGGACGGATCCCGGTGGATGTGAGCGGTTTAAACCTTATCGAAAGGCTGCGGCAGCGGGCTTGAAAGCAGTTTGAAAACCCAGGGTAAGCCACAAAAAAAAGCACCCTGAGGATGCTTTTTAGGTGTATGATGGAAATGTGTTACTCCTTTTTCTCTTCGAGCTTATCATCTTCCTTAGTAGCATCCTTAAATTCTTTGATACCACTTCCCAGGCCTCGCATAAGTTCAGGGATTTTCTTTCCGCCAAACAGCAACAGAACGATTACTACGATCACAGCTATCTGCCAGGGCCCGATTGCTAAAAAAATTCCAAGTGCATTCATGCCGACATAACTTTAGGACCGTAAAGGTAGTAAAAAACAACGTAGAAACGCCTTAATTGTGGTTTAAGATGTATTTTTAGACCACCAAACCCAATCCTCTTTACAATCGGTAGAATCGATTGTTCACCTACGATGGCAGGGTGATTTTTGCAGGGGGGTTCGGACAAGGCGGAAACCCATGGGGAAGAAGAAGCGAAGAAAGGAAATCAAACGAAAGCTCCTGCACAAATACAGGTTGGTCATCCTCAATGAAAGCACTTTTGAGGAGAAGATATCCTTCAAACTCAGCCGGCTTAATGTTTTTGTAACGGGGACGATCATGGCGATTGCTCTTATAGCCCTTACGATTTTGCTGATTGCTTTTACCCCTCTTCGTGAATATATCCCGGGGTATTCATCCACAGCGTTAAAGCGACAGGCCACAGAGCTGACCTATAAAACGGATTCCCTGGTCAACGCCTTAAACTATACCAATAGGTATTTGGAAAGTGTCCGCATGGTGCTGAGCGGAGACATAGAAACCTCTCAGGTCAATCGGGACAGCTTGTTTGAAAGCATAAAGCTTGAACCTGGTGAACTGAACCTGACACCCATCCGCGAAGACAGCATCCTTCGGGCGGAGGTGGCCCTCGAAGACAAGTACAACCTTTTTGAACAACCCGTTTTTGACGGGAGCATTCTGTTATATACCCCTTTGCTGGGAACGATTTCCCAGGGATTCGATCCGGATCACAGGCATTTTGCGCTCGACATCGTCGCGCCGAGGGACACTCCCGTAAAGTCGGTTGCCAACGGTCGCGTCATATTCTCTGAATGGACAGCAGCTACAGGGTATGTCATTATCATTGAACACAAACAGGATCTGATTTCTGTATACAAACACAACGGATCCCTGACCAAGGAACAGGGGGCGATCGTGCGTGCAGGGGAAGTGATTGCCACCGTGGGCAATACCGGGGAGCTGACAACCGGCCCCCACCTCCACTTCGAGCTCTGGAAAGACGGAAATCCCGTGAATCCAGCAAACTATATAGACTTTAACTAATATGTCGTCCCTTAAGGCCCTGGCTGCAAGAGTTTTTGCATGGAGTGTACATAAAAGTTCCCAGCGATGGATCAGGAGGCCTGTGGCAACCCAGGAAAAGGTCTTCAAATCCCTGATCAGGCAGGCGCGCCATACCGATTTCGGGAAGGACCATCACTTTCACGAAATTAGCAGTCATAAGGATTTCGCGGCCCGGGTACCCGTTAGGGATTACGAACAGCTGAAGCCCTATGTGGAGAAGATCCTTCAGGGCCATTCGGATGTGCTTTGGCCGGGACTCCCGCTTTATTTTGCCAAGACCTCAGGCACTACTTCCGGGGCGAAGTACATTCCCATTACCCGTCCATCCATAAAAGAGCAGGTAAAGGCCTCCAGGAACGCCATCCTGAATTATATATTCAGGACCGGACAGGCCTCTTTTGTAAATGGCAAGATGATCTTTCTTCAGGGAAGCCCGGTACTGGATGAAAAGGGCAGTATCAAGACGGGCAGGCTTTCGGGAATTTCCGCTCACTATGTTCCGGCATACCTGCAAAAGAATCGCTTACCGAGCTGGGAGACCAATTGTATAGAGGACTGGGAAACCAAGGTGGACCGCATCGTAGAGGAGACCATCGACCAGGACATGACCATCATTGCCGGAATCCCCTCCTGGGTCCAGATGTATTTTGAAAAGCTTCAGGAACGAAGCGGAAAACCAATAGGTATATTATTTCCAAACCTACAGTTATTCATTTATGGGGGGGTGAATTACGAACCCTACCGGAGCAAATTTGAAAACCTGATCGGAAGGAAAGTAGACAGCATTGAGTTGTTCCCGGCAAGCGAGGGGTTTTTTGCCTTTCAGGATGATTTTTCTGAAAGAGGGCTGTTGCTGCTGCTCAATGCAGGGATCTTCTACGAGTTCATCAGGGCGGATGTGTTCTTTGATGAGAACCCAAAGAGACTTACCATAGGGGAGGTCGAAACGGGGGTCAACTACGTGATGATCATTTCCAGCAATGCAGGACTTTGGGGGTACAATCTGGGCGACACCGTTCAATTTACGTCCCTCGACCCCTACCGCGTAATCGTTACGGGACGGATAAAGCACTTCATTTCCGCTTTTGGTGAGCATGTGATCGCGAAAGAGGTGGAATACGCCATGGAGGAGGCGATTAAGGAAACCGGAGCCCGGGTCAATGAGTTTACGGTTGCGCCCCAGATCAATCCCGGGGAGGACGAATTGCCCTACCATGAATGGCTGGTGGAGTTTGAAAAGGGGCCTGAGGATGAAGAACGCTTTATTTCAATCCTCGACCAAAGCCTTCAGCGCCAAAACAGCTATTACTTCGATCTTATAGACGGAAACATCCTGCAATGCCTGCGCCTGACCTACATTGAGACCGGGGGATTCCAGGAGTATATGAAGTCCATTGGTAAACTGGGAGGTCAGAATAAGGTCCAACGACTCTCCAATGACCGCAAACTGGCCGATGGGCTCTATCCCTTCCGTCGGAGAACAGGATGATTTGAAGAACGGGTCCAGGCTGAAAATCATGCCGGGAATGCCACCGGCAGAGCTAAACTGAATTTAAAACGTATTTTTGCTTCATACCCGGGCCCATGGAAACGACCAGAGCACAGGAATCGACCAATGCCATTGAGCGCATGTACATTACCATGCGCCATTTGCTTAACAGGGGCTTTTACAAACCCATGGGGGTTTCAGGAGAGACCCTTAGAAATGCCCTCCTGCAGCTGCGCCCGGAAATCTATGGCACCATTGCGGAAGACAAGTCTGAATTGGAAGGGATGATCTATGTTCTGGAGCGACTCCCCGAGGGGATTGAGCAGTGTAAGTATATCAACCTCACCGCAGATGAGGGGTACGGGGATTCACATCTCACCCCCATAGTTCCCCCCAAACGCCGTCGCAACTGCTACCGCATTGATCAGGAACAAATGAATATCGAGATCACCCGGGGCCGCTCCGACATTTATGATATTCTCACCCACCTGACATTTTTGTTTGTCGAATCGGCTAAAATTGGAAGGCGGGTACTTCTGGAGGATTCAAATGAAACCATCCGGGATTGGAAAAAGATCGAGGCTGCCGTAAAGAAGTCCAAACTGACCCTGTCGGAACGGGAAGTGGCCATGATACATATGGCCAATATTCTGGGAAGGTCCTATATGGAAATCAAATCGGTGTATGAAAAGCTGGCCACTAAAAAGAATCCCGAGCGATTTCTGCACATTGTCTACTGGATGGGCAAGCAGGCCATAGAGGAAGAGGTTTCCGGGAAAAAGCGCACCATTACCTTCAGCACCCTGCTCCGAGAGGGCCTGGGGCATCATATCCATGGAGAGCGGTGGGCAAATACCATCAAAGAATCGCTATTCAGGCATAATTTGTTCGGGCGCCCCATGCATATTATCAGCTCCAATATGCATAGCGTGCTCAACTCACTCTTTGCACAAAATGCGCTTAGAAAAGAATACCCTGAGGCAAATTCCCTGGAGATCTTCGAGGCGCTCAGCCAGCCGAAAAACAGTAAGTTGCAGCAAAAGGTAGCGGCTTTAGCCCGCAAGAATGGCATGTTGGAAATAGATGACACTTCCGGGGCCAATATAGATGTTCAGATTTTTGATCTGGGGCGCATTACGGATGGCGCCTGCTGTTATGCCATACCTGAGGACAGCAGTAAAGGAAGGCCTGTCATTCTGGTAATGGACTATGCCTTTGGGGAGCAGGCGTATGAATGTGTGGATGAGTTGCTCAAACCCTACCGCGCTTCTGGAACGAGCCATTTTTTGGATGTTGCATCCATTTCCATTATGGGTAAGGCGGGAATCCTGGATGGGGAGAAAGGAGACCTGATGATACCGTCGGCACATATCTTTGAAGGGACTGCCGATAATTATCCATTCATCAATGAACTCTGTAAAGAAGATTTTGAAGGCTTCGGATTGCCGGTTTATGAAGGTACCATGGTTACCGTTCTGGGGACCTCCCTCCAAAACCGTGATATTCTGAGGTTTTTTCAGCAATCCACCTGGAATGTCATCGGCCTGGAAATGGAGGGAGTTCATTATCAGAAGGCCATACAGTCGGCATCCAGGATCCGCAAGAGCATCAGGGAGGACGTAAAGGTGCGATATGCCTATTACGCTTCGGACAACCCGCTGAAGACAGGGCATACCCTGGCTTCCGGAGGGCTGGGCACCACAGGGGTGAAACCGACCTACCTGATCACAGATAAAATCCTCTCTCAAATATTTAATTCATAAGACTATGACAAATCCTGCACCTTCAACCCCGGAACCCTCGGATGAAATCGATTTGGGGCAATTATTCAGGCTCATTGGCAATGGATTCAGGAACCTGTTCAGATGGTTCCTTTCAGTTTACCTGTATTTCAAAAGGCATTTTTACTGGTTTGCAGGCCTGGTCCTGCTGGGAGGACTTACGGGATATTTGGCCGGCCAGTTCCTGGATGACAAACAACAAATAGAGGTTATTGTAACCCCGAACCAGGATGAGGAGAATTATCTGTTCAATACGCGAACCTATCTTTATGATGTAGTAGAGGAGGTGCAGGCTAAAATCAAAGGGAAGGATTCTGCATTTTTCGAGAGCCTTGGGATGGATTTTGAAAAGATGAAGGGTTTTGAAATTGAAGTGACGCCCCTGATCTCACAAAATACGCAGATCCGGGAAAGCGAAGAGCGTATCCTGGAAGCGCTGCAGGAATTCGGGAATTCCGAGGCGCTCTCGGAGATTGCCGTAGCGGAGTTCCGGAATCAATCCATACGGGATCACCGGCTCGTT
>CBFCWO010000031.1:0-27480 GCA_965601625.1 uncultured Flavobacteriaceae bacterium
GCGGGAGGAGGAATACGGGGCCTTGTAAATAGTGACCACCGCCTCGGAAAGCGATACATTCCGCCTTCTTCGTTTGATCGTTTCCCTGTAAAAAGCAGTCATCCGCAGTGGCGACCCCATGTAATTCTCATTGCGCATGGCGAAGGTTTCCTTCACCAGGGACTTTGCATCCCGGGGCACTACAATATCGACTTCAGGAAGGGGGATCACAGAGGTGGTTAAAAGGATCCGGGTCCCGGTTTCCTGAAATTGGCTCAGGGGGACCTGCTTTGACCTGTAACCCAAAAAGGAGACCTCAACAGTGCCTGAGTCGAGGTCCTGCGGAACCTTGAGCAGGAATTTTCCCTCTGAATTGGTCACGGTGCTGATGTTCTGATCCTGAAGGATAAGGGTGGCAAAGACAAGGGGTTCCCGGGATTCTGAGTCCAGCACTTCTCCGGCGTACTGTTGATAAGCAATTTCTTCCTTCCCGGTATTCTCCTGCGCCATTACAGGCGATCCCTGGATGATGGCTACGAACAGCAAGCAAAAAAGGGCGATCTTTTCTTTCATAGCTTTAGGGTGACCTTGTGTCGTTCCGCAGGTTTCTGATCGAAATCACTGCCCGAGCGGAAACAGACCTAAATTAATGCTTTTAAGCAGGAATAAAAAGTCCTGCTGCCTGGAAGGGCTGCCCTTAGTCATGTTTAATAGGCCAGTATTGATTATATTGTAAGGGCTTTATATTCCCTGCAATGAAGAAACGCACCTTTATCAAACATCTCGGGTACGCAGCCCTGGCAATGCCTGCCATGGCGGGGGCCTGGGAGGGCGCTCCGGAACCTTTATATGAGCCCTATCCCTCCGGGGATGAGGATGATTTTTGGGCGCGCATCCGCAAGGACTACGCCCTGAAACCGGATTATATCAACCTGGAAAACGGTTATTACAACATCATTCCCACCCCAACCCTTCAAAAATTCACGGCACATGTAAAAGAGGTGAACTATCAGGGATCCTACTATATGCGAACCGTACAGTGGGAGAACAAGAAGCGAATAGCAGCCCGGCTGGCAGGGATGTTAAACTGCCCTGAGGACACCCTGGTTTTAACCAGGAATACCACGGAGTCCCTGGATACGATCATCGGTGGATATCCCTGGAATGCAGGGGACGAAGCCATTTACGCCCTCCAGGATTACGGCGCCATGCGGATGCATTTTGGTCAGATCGCCAAAAGGTACGGTGTGGTTTGCCGGGAAGTTTCCGTGCCGAATCACCCCGAATCGGATGAAGAGCTGGTGGCCCTTTATGAATCCCAGATAACCTCCAGGACCCGCCTGTTGATGATTTGCCATATGATCAACATTACCGGACAGATCCTGCCTGTAAGGAAGATCTGTGATATGGCCCATCGGCACGGGGTGGAGGTCCTGGTGGATGGGGCCCATTGCGTGGCACATATCCCGGTTGATATCAGCGCGCTGAATTGCGACTATTATGGCTCCAGTCTGCACAAGTGGCTGAGCACCCCTTTGGGTGCGGGTATGCTCTACGTCCGAAAGGAACATATTTCCAAGATTTGGCCTTTGCTTGCCGAGCACCATCGGGAACCGGATGATATCAGCAGGCTGAATCATACCGGGACCCACCCCGTGCATACGGACCTTGCGATTGACAATGCGATGGATTATCTGGAGATGATCGGCCTGGAGCGAAAGACCCGGCGACTGCGGTACCTGCAGCGATATTGGAGTGATCAGGTCAGGAATGTGCCCAACATAGAAGTAAATACGCCCGTGGATCCTGCACGGAGCTGTGGGATTGCAAATGTCGGGATCTCGGGAATGAAACCGTCCGAACTGGCAGACGTCCTCCTTGAGGAATTCGGGATCTTTACCGTGGCTATTGATTATGCGAACGTACAGGGCTGCAGGATTACCCCGAATGTGTTCACCACTACCGGGGAGCTGGACACGTTTGTGGGGGCCTTAAAGACCCTTGCGGCCCGTTCCTGAGCAAAAAGGAGGATAGAAGTGGATTTTTGCTGATATCCGTCATAGAATATAAACCCCGGTGGAGGTACATTCGTCCATCGGCCTTATCTTATTAGGGAAACTGACCGCGTCGAATTTTGAATCAAACACTATAGATATGTCATCAACATCCAACAGGTGGGGGCTGAAGCAAAGCATTACCCTCCTACGCATCCTTATTGGTTGGCATTTCCTCTACGAGGGAATTGTCAAGGTCTATAATCCGGACTGGACCAGTTTCGGCTATCTGGCCACGGCACAGGGTCCGCTGAAGCCCGTATTTCAGGCGCTTACCTCTGAAGCGGTGTTGCCCTGGGTGGATACCCTGAACTGGGCAGCCCTGGTCTTTGTGGGGATCACCCTGATACTGGGAATATTTGAGCGTGCCGGGGCTTTGGTGGGCGTGGGATTGCTGCTTTTATACTACCTGGCGCATCCTTCCTGGCCGGGAATGGCCCAGATCAATACAGAAGGCAGTTACTGGATTGTGAACAAGAACCTCATCGAGGCGGTGGCCTGTATGGTGTTGTTCTATCACCCTACCGGAAATGTATTTGGACTGTCGCGAATTTTTTCAAAGAAGAAAGCAACCTCAAAAACTGAATTGTCATGAGCTGGACACGAAGAGAAGCCCTTTTAGGATTAGGAAGTATCCCGGTACTCGGCGCCGTTTGGTGGGCAGGAGCCTCTGGAACCGTCGGGAAAAAGCGGGAAAGGGAAGCCATATTGCAGCAATTGAATATACAGCCTTCCCTGCCCTCTGCGGTTCCCGGGATCTCAGGAAAACCTGTACGTGTAGGGATCATCGGTTTTGGGATCCGGGGAGAACAGCTCTGTCGTTCGCTTGGATACGCCACGGATGAATGGATAGCCGCCATGGAGGAAGCGGCTGCCCTTGCCAGGCAGGAGGGTCGCCCCTTTACGGCCCTGGAGGACTTTCGAAGCCAGGACCCCCTGAACCTGCGTATCGTAGGGGTTTGTGACGTTTTTGACGTGCGGGCCGAAAAGGCCGTTCGATCCTTCAGCACTGCCGAACAACCCGTAAAGCGGTACACCACCTATACCGATATGATCCGGAGTGGGGATGTAGAGGCGGTGGTCATTGCGACTCCTGACCACTGGCATGCGCCCATGTCCATCGAAGCCCTTCGGAACAACGTGCATGTCTATGTGGAAAAACCCATGACGCATACCCTGACTGAAACCTATGAATTGAGGGAGGCTGCCAGGAATTCGAAGGCGGTCTTTCAGGTTGGGCACCAGCACCGCCAGACGCTGAGTTTTAAAACGGCACAGGACATCGTCGATAAAGGGGTGCTTGGGCATGTTTCCCTGATCACCACAAATACCAACCGGAATGACGACAATGGGGCCTGGAACTACGACATAGACCCCCAGGCCAGTCCACAGACGATTGATTGGGAACAATTCCTGGGGCCTGCCCCGGAAATACCCTTTAACAAGAACCACTTCTTTAGATGGCGGAAATGGTGGGCGTATGGCTCCGGGTTGTCCGGGGACCTGCTTACCCATGATTACGACCGCCTGAACTGTGTTCTGAAAATGGGAATGCCACAATCAGTAATGGCCTCGGGAGGTATTTATACGCACCGGGATGGCCGCAATGTGCCTGACGTCCTGCAAGTCAATTTTGAATTCCCGGACTTCAGTACGGGAAGCAGCCAACAACCGGGCAAGGAGCGCGGCATGACCTTTACCTACAGCGCCAGCCTGGGCAACGGGCTGAGCCGGCCTACCATGCTTATGGGCCATGACGCCTCCATGGAACTGGGCAACCGACTGACCATCTGGCCGGATTCCCGCTCAACGCGCTTTGCCGAACAGCTGGAAGCCGGAGAAATGGCCCCGCAGGTCCCAATCTATAGGTATGACCCATCCGAGACGGCTCTGGACGGGGTCTCTTCAGCGACTTCCCAGTATTTTGCCGACAAGGGCCTGATGTGGACCTATATCGATGGCAAACGCGTGGATTCCACCTTCCTGCATATGCGGGAATGGCTAAGTGTGATCCGTAACGGAGGCAAGGTCAGCTGCGGCATTCAGGAAGGCTTTGAAGAAGCGATGTCCGCCCATATGGCAGGTCTGTCCTGGAAGCTCGGAAGGCGCATCGAATGGGATCCCCAGGGAGAGGAGATCATTCCAATCGAAGGCGTGGACCTGGACGCAGTCTTATTGGAGAGCCCCCCGGGAGTCGGGAAAATGCCCCCGGATATGGTGAGTGCGGTCTGAGAACGGCCCTCAAATTCCAAATAACAAAGTCCAAATTCCAACATCAGCAGACTTACACCTATTGGAATTTGGAATTTGGTGCTTGGAATTTATCCCTCTATTCAACCATAAACAGGGCATTGGCAATGAATAGTTTGCCGTTTTCCCAGAACCCGCGGAAAAGCGGATTGTCCGCCATATAGATCACTTCGCCGCTTCCGTGAAACTCCATTCCGAGGATCAGGCTGCCCGGTAGGTTTTTTACCGCCTCGCTACCGGCAAAACCGGCCACAGGCAGTGGATTTTCACCAAGGGATACCACTGTGCCCGACCCTGAAAGTTCATAGGCGGCGCTGCCTAGCTTTAGCGTGAAATAAGAGTCCTCATACCCAAAGGCCAGCGGATGGGTGGGATCCACCTGCGCCTTGAAAATGGCCCCGGTAATCGCTTCCTTGATCCGCTCCCGGCGGGTTTCAGCGTAATTGGCCTCAGAACTCTCCGAGTAGCCTGCCGTTTCCTTCCTGCCGATGCCAAAGCCCTCCTCACCGCCCAGGCTTGAAAGGGCACCTCCCATGGCAACAAGTCTGCCCCCGGAGGCGACCCAGGCTTTTAGGTCCGCCAGACGCTTTTCGGTAAGGAAGCTGCGGTAGCCCCATCCGTCCGGCAGGATCAGGACATCATAAGCATCCAGATCAACGCGGTCCAGGTATTCCCCGTCCAGAACAGTCAAAGGGTAGTGGAGCTGTTGTTCAAAGAAATGCCATACTTCGCCAAAGCGCAGGGTAGAGGTAGGTTCCCCGGAGAGCACAGCCACCTTCACCTTTGGGATCACACCCACATATCCGGATCCGAAATCCTTCCCCCCTTCAACCAGGCCTGTATTTGTGGGGAAAAGCTTTTTTTGGTGTTTTTCCACAAGGTTTTCCAGCAGGGATTCAAAACCCTTGAGGTCCTTATTGTCGGCCCGGGTGATGATCAGGCTGCCTGCATTCCAGGTCTTGCCGTCCTGCCGGAAGGGTCTTTCGGTCCGCCGGACCCGCACCCCTGCCTGTAAAAGGTCTGCCAGGAAACGGGCATCCTCCATGCTGTTCCAGTCTGTCAGATGGGCGTAGGCCCCTTTTCGGATCCCGGGGGAGGAACTGTTGGTTTCTGAAGGCGGGGTTCGCTCCATACCCACCCTGGCTTCGGAAGCAACCGCTTCCATGCCATAGGCGTAAGGCAGGGACCAGGCCGTAATGTCATAGGTTACGGAATCGCTCAGTTTTGCATTCGGTTCAAAGAGCACCTTCACCAGGGTGCCCCTCTTTTGATCGGTTGGGATGACCAGTGTCTGCCCGTCGGTCTGCAGGGATCCGCGTTCTCCCCTCCCGTAGTGAAACCCCCGAACGGACTCCCCGGTAGCCCATCCATAGGTGATTTGGTGTTGGTCGAGCAGCCGGGTCAGGGCTTTTGTCTTGTCTGCATTGCCCTTCAGCACATAGGACTTATACTTGAAATCCCGGGGCTTTGCGTAGTAGTTGCGAAATTCCTCATTCAGCCTGGAGGCATTGCGGGAGGCGACTTCCACAGTGCTCAGGCCGGTAGTCAGGTGGTGGGCAATCCGGTCCTTCAGGGTAAGGGTGTCCCCGGTCTCGACAATCACACCCAGCCCGGCCCTTCCCCCGCCTCCCTGCTCGTAAGTCATTCCAATGGAGCCGTTGTAGGTAGGATAAGTGTCCCCGTAGCTGGGATAGAAAAGGTCAAAACGCTCCCGGGTAAAGTAAAACCATCCGTTCTGATCAAAATACCGGGCGTGGTTCTGCCCGATTTCTTCCTGGAATTCCCGCTGGAAATCAGTGATGACCTCATGGTATGGTTCTGCCGCAGGCGCGAAATAGTAGGGGCTGTTCATGCTCTGTTCGTGAAAGTCCACGTGGATGTGAGGCATCCAGGCATTGAACCTGGAGATTCGCTGCTGGCTTTCCACCTGTGTGAGCCAGGCCCAGTCCCGGTTCAGGTCGAACATATAGTGGTTGCTCCTGCCGGACCACCAGCCTTCCCGGTGTTCTTTGCTGTTGGCATCCACCTGATAGGGGGTGTTCTTGTATTGATAGTACCAGTTCACATATCGTTCCCTGCCATCGGGATTGATGCAGGGATCCATGATTACCAGGGTGTTTTCCAGAAGATCCTTTTTCGTGGTGAGCAACTCGTAGAGGGTCTGCATGGAGGCTTCCGTGCTCACGCTTTCATTCCCGTGGACGTTATAGCTCAACCAGACAATGGCCAGCTTGGCCTCACCGGTTCCCTCAGTGCTCTTGAGGTGTTCCTGGCGCAGGGGCTCGAGGGCATCCATGTTTTTTTCAGTTGAAAGGAAGGCAGTCATTAGTGGCCGCCGTTCATTCGTATACCCGTAGGATTCCAACTGAACCTGCCCGGGAAGGGTCTCGCTCACGTACCTGAAATACGAAAGGACTTCGTGGTGGCGGGTGAATTTCGAACCCAGTTCGTACCCCAGGAATTCTGATGGGGATTGAAGCTGTTGTGCCCCCGCAGCAGAAGCCAACAACAGGGCAATCAGTAGAAGAAATGATCTCATGGATATTATTCTTGTTAGCCTCCAAAGCTACGGAATCTGGGGCATTTCATCAGCCGGCCCGGGGATCGTTTTTCTCTGCGGTGATCTTAACGTATATTTAGGATTTCCCGCTTTGCGGAATTTTATCTTTGAACTTTAATCAGCCGAATGCGAACAGAGGGTATTCCCTTTAAGGACACAGGTTATTTTTCCCGACTTATTCTGGACTACCTCGACCGACGTCCGGACTTGGATTCTTTTTACGGGCACTTTCCCACCCTGGAGGCGTTTAAGGCCCAAATAGACGAAAAATCCCGTCACTTTCCCGAATCCCACAGAGAAGTCTTGTGTGCCGTACTAGAAACCCAGTACGCCTCCCAGGAGGTGTTCGGGGCTACGCGCGAACACTTGAATAACCTGCGCAACCCGCAAACTTTCACGGTGGTCACGGGACATCAGCTCAATCTCTTCACCGGCCCGCTTTATTTTGCCTACAAGATCCTTTGTGCGATAAAACTGGCATCCGATTTAAAGGAGGCCTATCCGAAGCATGACTTTGTTCCTGTCTACTGGATGGCCACGGAGGACCACGATTTTGAGGAGATCAATCATTTTAATTTCAGGGGAAAGGAAATTCGCTGGAACCGCGAATCCGGTGGCGCTGTGGGAAGGATGAAAACTGAGGGCCTGGAAGCTGTTTTTGCCCAGTTTGCCGCTGATCTGGGGACCGGGGCCCGGGCAGACGAGTTGCGGGACCTTTTTGAAAAAGCCTATCTCGGGCATACGACGCTTTCCGGGGCCACCCGATACCTGGCCAATGCGCTTTTTGGTAAATACGGGCTGGTTATACTGGACGCCGATGATCCACGCCTGAAGGAGCTCTTTATTCCCCAGATGGAACAGGACCTTTTTGAGAACCTCGCGTTCCAAACGGTTTCCAATAGTATCGAAGCATTAAATGCGCTCCCCGGGCAGTACAAGGTACAGGTGAATCCCCGGGAACTGAATTTTTTCTACCTGCAGGAAGGCGTGAGGACCCGGCTGGTCGAAGAGGGAGGAACATTCGGGGTCCTGGAATCGGAGATCCGATTCTCGGAAAGTGAGCTTAGAAAGGAGCTCAGAGCGCACCCGGACCGGTTTTCCCCCAATGTGATCAGCAGACCGCTCTACCAGGAGGTAGTACTGCCCAACCTTTGTTATATTGGTGGAGGAGGCGAACTCGCTTACTGGCTCGAACTCCGGGAATACTTCAATCGGTCTGGCGTTTCGTTTCCCGTGCTGCTCCTGCGGAACTCCGCATTGCTCCTCTCGGAGAAGCAAGCCGGAAAGGCCGCCCGACTGGGGCTGGAACCTGCTGAGTTGTTTAGCGATCCCAAATCCCTGGTCGATGACCATATTCGCAGGATTTCCGAGATTGAGATTGATTTCGGCCCGCAACGGGAGCATCTTCTAAAGCAGTTCTCCGAAATGTACAAACTGGCTGAACAAACGGACAGATCTTTCCTTGGGGCCGTAAAAGCACAGGAGGTGAAGCAGCTAAACGGTCTGGACCGCCTGGAGAAAAGACTGCTTAAGGCCCAGAAGCGGAAGCTCCATGACGAGACCCAAAGGGTGCGTACCCTGCGGGAATCCCTCTTTCCTGATGGGGGCCTGCAGGAGCGCAACCGGAATTTTGCCGAATTCTATCTGGATTATGGCCCGGACCTATGGGATGATCTGCTAAGGGGCTTTGATCCCCTTGCCCTGGAATTTTCCCTGTTTACCCTTTGAGCTGCCTCGGCCGTACCCGCTAGAATCCTATCTTTACCTTCGCATAAAAACAACCATCCATGCACAAAATAGACCTGGATACCGTGGAGATGACCCTGGATGTCATGAAATACGCCATAAGCCGAATCACGAACAATGATCCTGAACTTGGGAAACCCCTAAAAGAAGAGGAGCTCCACAAGCTGGCCGGAAAGACCATTACCCCCGCAGGCATTGGGGGGGAAAAGGCTTTTGAGCTTTTCCGCGATGTGCTGGTAAAGGCTACGGTGCCCATAGATCACCCGCGCCACCTGGCTTTTGTACCCGCAGCTCCTACGCGGGCTGCCATTATGTTTGATCTGGTCACCTCCGCCTCCTCCATTCACGGCGCATACTGGATGGAAGGTGCCGGCGGCATCTTTTGTGAAAACCGGGCCATGGACTGGCTGGTTTCCCTCACCGGAATGCCTGAAGGGGCCTTTGGCGTATTTACCAGTGGGGGAACAGCCGCTAATCTTTCGGCCATGGTAGTGGCACGGGAAAATTGGCGAAAAGAAAAACAGTGCCAGGGGAGAAAAGGGCTGATTCTCACCTCCAGTGGAGCCCACAGTTCCATTAAGGCTATGGCCAAGGTCATTGATGTGGAGGTACAATTGGTAGAGACCGAAGACAGGATGACCGGTTCCATGCTGCAGGAGGCCATAGACCTTTTGCAACCCGAGCAGCGGGATTGTTTGTTTGCCGTAGTAGCAACGGGGGGTACCACCAATGCCGGTATCGTGGACGACCTCGAGGGGGTCGCTGAGGTTTGTGGGAAGGAAGGATTGTGGTTTCACGTGGATGCGGCCTATGGGGGAGGGGCTTTGGCAGCTGATTCCGTGCGCCATCTTTTCAACGGTATAGAAAAAGCGGACAGTGTAACGATCGATCCGCATAAATGGCTCTTTTCTCCTTACGATTGCGGAGCGGTAATCTATCGGAATCCGGACCTGGCCAAAGAAGTGCATCAGCAGGAGGGATCTTACCTCGATATTTTCAGGGACGAAGGAGCGCGTGGATTCAATCCGGCGGACTATCAGATACAGCTCACACGACGCCTTCGTGGGCTGCCGCTGTGGTTTTCCCTGGCGACCCATGGGACGGATAAATACAAATGGGCGGTGGAAAGGGGAATTACCCTGGCCAGGGTTTCCGGGGAAATGATCCGGAAGGAAGCACACCTGGAACTGGTGCGGGATCCCAGCCTGTCCTGTGTTCTGTTTCGCCGCAAAGGTTGGGGAGCAGAAGATTATACGAGGTGGACCTATGAGAATCACAAGGCCGGTATAGCCCTGGTGGCCCCCACCAAATGGCCCCAGGGGGATGGATATGAAACCGTGCTTAGGTTTTGTTTTATCAACCCGGATACCACAGAATCGGATATCCGGTGCATTCTGGATACCTTAGGGGACTAAGAAGTCGCTTTTCCATATCCCTTCCCGCTTGGAATAGCGGATCCGAAGGTGGTTTGGACGTTTCAGCTTCAGGTACTCAACCTTGAAGGGAAGGATGTATACCATAGTGAAATAGACATCATCCTCCAGGTATTCAATTTTTTCGGGATGCTTGATCTCAGTTCCCGGGGCAAAAACCGTGGTGTAGTCTTTCTGGGCTTTGCCCTCAACCCCGGTCCAGTGTTCCCTGAGGACCTCCTCATTCCTTTCCCGTATGGCCAGGCCTTCAAAGCGCAATTGCAATAACTTCTCAGGGTGGTACATAAGCAGGCTGACCTTGTTGTTCTCCTTGATGTGCAGGATCTTTTTGGACCGACTGTCAGTGTAAAAGGTAAGTTGAAGGCTTTCTGGTTCAAAACCGCGGATCTTAATAGTGCGCATCCTGGGCAGTCGTTCCAGGCCAAGAGTTGCCAGGGTGGCGAACTTAAAGGGGTGGGGGGCTTCTTCTACGCTTGCCTGCAATTCTGCAATCATCTCGTTCCATATCCGATCCTTCATGGTTCCGCACTTTAAATTAAAGTTACGAAAAAATTCATTTTTCAGGTAGGGTTTTCCCCGGTTTAGTTGTTACTAAGTTGAAATTGCCATGAAAGAGGAGTTGCAGCCTGCTCCCGGTACCTGAAGACGTCCGGGAGGAGGTTTTCTCAGAAACATTTTGATTGTTTGAGTTAGTGATAAAAGAGCTTTAGTTAGTTCATGTGTTTAGGTTGGTTTTGCGCTGTGAGAGCAGCGCGACGGAAGATCCCCGGCAGTATAGTCGGGGATTTTTTTTAAGGTTGAAGTCAGCCCAAAAAAGTTGAAACCAAGGGTAAAAAATGCACTGAAAACCATTTTGTAGGAAAGGCATTAAAAAGCAGTATACCAGCAATTTAAAATATTTCATTTAAATATTAGAATCACATAAGCATGGACTGAAGTCAAACACTGATTTTTTGCTATAAAACCCGATTCAAGATCCCGTACAGGGGTCGTGTTGTGTTATTTAAAACAACACTTTACTGAGGAGTATTCTTGGCAAGAATTCCTCAAACGAACGCCCTGTCAAACCGATTAAGCAGATCAATGCGATTCAATGGCTATAGGCCCCTTCACCCAGTCCGGCAAATAGAAATTCATGCCCGTGCGCTTTTCCATTTCAACCAGGGCGTTGCGAAGCTCTATGCTGCGCAATCCAATGTGCTCCCGCAGCCGATTGGTCTCTTCCAGGGTGGATTGGGCAGGAGGATCCAGAAAACCGTATCCCGCAGCCTTGTGTCCTGAAGAAACAGCAATGTACCAGTCGTCTATCAGGGCAAATTCATAGGACGACATTTCCCCTTTGCTGCCTTTTTAGGGTTGTCCGGTTCCCATGCCAGTTGGGCGGGCGATCTTCAAGTCCCTTAGGAAGGCATAGGCAAAGCGGTCGAATACCCCCTCGTATAGCTTCAGAGCCGGCTCGAAGTCCTCTTCGGCAATCCGGGCCACAGCTTCTAAAACCTGAGGTGGTACACCTGATAATCCTGATCCTGGGCCCTGAGTGGCTCTGCCGGATAGGCCATGAGCACGAGAAAACCCCACATCGACAAGATGTATTTCATCGGCTGGTACTGTTCCATGAAAGGGGTTTCCCTTTCATCACTTCATTATGTGTTGGCCCTATGCCATTGGCATATTTGTGCTGGCAACGCAATACGATGGGACGAAGGCTAATCATTCAGATTTATCATAAACCACGTCTCCGTTAAAAATGGTCATGACCACTTCGGTCTCCAGCAGGGATTCCTCCGGCACGGTCATCAGATCCTGGTTGTAGATGGTGAAATCAGCCAGTTTCCCTGGCGTGATCGAACCTTTGATCTCCTCTTCAAAAGCACCGTAGGCTGCATCCAGCGTATAGGATCGGAGGGCCTGCTCCCGGGTCATTTTCTGCGCCGGTTCATAGCCGCCTTCCGGCGCCCCTTTCAGGGTTTTCCGGCTTACGCTGGCGTAAAAACTCGGAATGGGGTTTAGCGGTTCGACAGGGACGTCCGTCCCATTGACAACCGGGATGCCGCTTTGCAAAAGGGCCTGCCACATATAGGCTCCTTCCACAATTCGCTTTTCCCCCAGGCGGTCGATGGCCCAGGGACGGTCTGAGGAAAGGTGGATGGCCTGCATGGCCGGTATGACCTGCAATTGCGCAAAGCGGGGAATATCTTCAGGGTGCAAATGCTGGGCGTGTTCTATGCGGTATCTGTTGTCATCCACCAGCTCCGGCTTTTCTTCAAAGGCCGCCTCATACCTGTCGAGGATTTCGCGGTTAGCCCGGTCCCCAATGGCGTGAGAGCATACCTGAAATCCGTATTGCAAACCGTTCAGGGCCGTTTCCTTAACAAATTCCATGGGCAGGGTCTCGTGCCCGAAGTGCCCGGGCCGATCGGTGTAGGACTCCAGCAGCCAGGCACCCCGGGATCCCAGGGCACCGTCACAGTTCAGTTTTACGGACCGGATGGTCAACAGGTGGTCCGGGTCCACATAGGGGCCCTTTTCATACCATTCCCCGAGCAATTCCTTGTCCCATCCGGTTAGCATGGCATAGATGCGAACATTCATCTTGCCAGCCTCCTTCATGCTATTGTAGAGTGCAATGGTCCCCCTTCCGATGCCGGCATCGTGAAAGCCTGTGATGCCGTTCCGGTGACAGGCCTCTACGGCCAGTTCAAATGCCCTGGCATCCCGCTCAGGGGTATTTTTTGGAATGTTCCGGGTAATCAGGGTCTGAGCCCGCTCGTTAAAGACTCCTGTCGGCCTGCCTAAGTCGTCCCGGATCACCTCGCCTCCTTCAATTTCGTAGCTGCTTTCCCCTTCTCTGGACAGGATTTGGATCCCGGAGACCTCCATGGCCTTGGCATTCGCGAATCCGGCATGGCCGCTTGCGTGCCTTAGATAGACCGGGTTGTCCGGGGATACCGAACTCAAAAGGTCATGGGTCTGAAAGCCCTTGACGGTTTCCGCTGGCAGGGAATCCCATTTGCTCTGATGCCATCCCCTTCCGGTAATCCACTCCCCGGGTGCGGCGGTTTTGACCTTTTCTGCCACGGCATCGACGATTTCCTGATAGCTGCTGGTATTCATAAGGTCCAGATCCAGTTCGTTATAGCCCAATCCCATAAAATGTCCGTGGCCTTCGATCAGTCCGGGGGTCATGGTTTTGCCATTGAGATCAATTACCCGGGTTGCTTCTCCCTTGTACTGTTCGGCTTCGGCAAGGCTTCCTGCGAAAAGGATAACACTGTCCCTGGTGGCTACGGCTTCAACCATGGTCTGAGCAGTATCCACTGTATAGATCGGGCCTCCGTGTATCAGCAGGGTGGCGGTTTGCTTTTCAGGAGTGGAACAGGCTGCCAGAACCAACAGGATTATGGGCAGGCATTTGCGGGCGAATTTCGATAAAGGCATTGATTTAGATTTTAGGATAGGAAATTTACGATTAAATGGGAAACCAAACTGCCCTCTTGGCTTTCTTCCAGGATTTGGCTGAAGTACCGGATCCCCCTAATTTATTTCATACGGCGGGTCAGTCCATTTGGGGAAGCGCTTTGATGTGGGCATGAACCGGCACGCCGTTGAGGGTGGTCTCCAGATCCGTCTCCATCATTTTTACCCCTTTTACATCGTTTAAAAGGCCTTCGGGAGAAATGGCCTTGATCCCATAAAAGCTTCCATCAGGAGCGATGGCCTTGATATGGGTAATGTTGCCAGACCTGCGTACCCCCTTCACATCCAGTTTTTTGCCTTTCCATAGGGCTTTGATGTCATAGACCGTGCCGTCTGCACCCAGAGCTTTCACCGGAGCGTATTCCGCGTCGCTGACCAGGATTTTGACCGGAAGCCTTTGCTCGCCCATCAGGGCTTTAACGTCCATCAGCTGCCGCTGGCCGGAGTCCTGTATGGCCTTTACATCATAGGGGTTTCCTTCCTTATCCAGAGCCTTGATGTCTATGGTTTGACCGTCTGGATGAATAGCCTTGATATGCCAGATTGCAGCATTTCCCGGCCCTTCTGACTGGGGAAGGGCTTTGATATGGGCGTGTACCTCCACCCCGTTAAGAGTGGTCTCGAGGTCCCCTTCTGCAACTTTCACCCCCTTCACATCATTAAGCTTCCCCTCAGGTGATATGGCTTTTACCCCATAAAAGACGCCCTCCGGGGAGATGGCTTTGATGTGTATGATGTTCCCGGACCTTTTTACGCCCTTTACGTCGAGTTTTACACCATTTTCCAGGGCCTTGATATCGTAAATGGCGCCGTCTTCCCCAATGGCTTTCACCGGTGCATATTCGTCCGGGCTCATCAGGATCTTGACAGGGGTCCTTTGGCCTCCGATCAGCGCTTTGATATCCATAAGCTGCCGTTGTTCGGTGTCCTGGAAGGCTTTCACATCGTAGATATTGCCCTCAGCGTCCAGGGCCTTGAGATCCAAAAACCGACCTTCGGGATGGATGGCTTTAACATGCCATACCGCGGTTTCTGTTTCAGCAAGCTTCTCAGGTGCTTCTTCAGCTGGTGCTTGAGGAGTCTTCCCTGTACAGCCAGCAAACAATGACAAAAGGACTGTGAACCCTAATAATTTAAGAGGATTCAGTTTCTGTGATGGTATAGGTGTTTTCATGCGTCGGGTGTTTTAAGTGTATCAGGCCGCTCCCCAGGTTTGCGGGGTTTTCGATCCGGCCCGGGGATCAAATATATAACGCTTCTGGGATAGACCCTTAACATTGGAAGGCTAAGACTATAGATTTCCCCTTGCCTTACCAGGGCAGGTTCCTGTCCATTACCTCCCGCCGATAGAAGGCTTCCAATTCCTTAACCATGGCAGCAGGCAAAGGATCCCGGGTGCTCCTTACGTTGCTTTCCAACTGTTCCAGGCTGGTGTTTCCAGGGATCACTGTAGATACCTCGGGATAGGCCAGACAAAATGCGATAGCCGCCTGTGCAAGGTTGCGTTCTTTTCCGGTTATGGATCTTACCTGCTCCACCAATCCTGCCCGCACCTTGATGTCTTCCGCGGACCAACGCGCCCTGATATCTTCAAATACGCTTCCTGCGTGATATTTCCCTGCAAGCCATCCCGAATCCAAGGGGATTTTTACGATGATCCCAACGCCTTTTGCCTTAGCCATTTTAAAGGCTCTTGAGGCATCCTGGTGCAGGATGTTGAAGAAGGCTTCGATGACCTCGCTTCCGGTGGTTTCCATTAGGCATTTCATCTCCTCATAGGTGTCCAGGGAGGCGCCGTACGCCCGTATTTTTCCTTCCTCCCTGAGCTGTTCCAAAATATCGTAATGCGGGTTGTGGTCCCCGTTGAGGTACTCGAAAGGCGGGTTGTGTATGATGGCCGAATCCACATAATCCATCTGTAGCCTTCTGAGGCTGCCCTCTATGGATTCCCGGATATAGTCCGCAGCGTAATTGGTATCCCCGTGAACGGTGTGCCCGAACTTGGTGTTGATCACGATCTTGCTCCTGTCCACGCCCTTAAGGGCTTTCCCCAGCCTGATCTCGCTGGTGCCAAGACCGTAGTTCGGAGCCGTGTCAAAAAAGTTGATCCCGTGCTCCATCGATTTATGAACCATTTGGATGGCTTGCTTTTCAGACATGCCCCGCCATCCGGAATTCACACCCAGTTGCCAGGCTCCCAGGCCAATTTCAGAAACCGGGGGTGAATATTTTGTATATCGGTTGTATTTCATGGCAGGTGATCCAAAGCCTTCCCAATAGGTTATTTCCGGACTTCGTGCTTTACCCAATCCACTTCCATGACCCATTCCCCGGTCATGGGGGAGTCTGTGATTTTTGCGTAGTTCAGGATGGCAAACATGGGTTCCGGGTAGTTGTCTCCTTCCCCAACATTACGGTGTACTTCCCGCCCGTCAAGGCGGTAAACCAGGTCACTGCCTTCCCATTCCACGGAATATTCATGATAGTCGTCCAGGGAGGCGGGAATGTCGGTACGCAGGCTCCTCCAGTCTCCCTTGTCACATTCGCCCTCGCTTTTTATGGCGCCTGTGGTAAAATGGTCTTTCTTTCCATCCCCATGGTGCTCGAAGATATCGATCTCCCCGGATCCGGTCAGGGGCCAGCAGATGGTCTCATCAGCTTCATCTACGGGGGGTTCGTTGTTTTGGGCGCCCAGGATCCACCAGGCCGGGAACATGCTGGCAACCCCGTTCCCCTGCAATCGCAGCCGGGCCGTCCATTTTCCCTTGACGAATTCCTTTCGGTTCTTGGAGCAGATACGGCCTGCCACGTACTGAGTGGGTGGGTGTTGATTGCCGTGCTTGTCAAAATTATCACAGTCCCGCTTTTCGCCTATGTTAACCACTTTGATCTTCAGGGTGCCTTCGCTGACTTCACGGGTTCCGAATTCGTTATCCGGCACATAGCAATGCTTTTCATTGTTTACCCAGATCCGCTGATCCTGCCAGTTTTCGGCATTAAAGCTGTCGAAATCATCCAGGAAGTCAACGGTCCACTCCGTTGGGGGTTCAGCCATTTCCTTTTCTTTTTCTTTTTTGGGTTCGCCCTTACAGCCCGATATCCATAGGGCAAAGGCAAATAATAAAACAGATTGTACGGTTCTCATCATGGGTGGTGTTTTGTAGCGTAAAAGGTATGGATTTTTTGGAGGACACTGGGCCTATTCCAGCGTGACGAAAAGCTGTGACCGGATAAGCCATTTGCCGGATGCCCGGGTCCACATGGCTGCATATTTTCCTCCAATAATGGGTTGGTCTCCCTGCTGCGGATCATACCCTTTCCAGGTTCCGTTTTCCCAGGCCAGTCCCCGCTCATTGTTTACCTCGATTTGGTCTGGGCTGCGAACCCAGTACATTTTCTTTGGACCTGCATCCCGGATGTACTTCCTGAGGGATTCCCTGCCCGTGATCAGGGTTCCGTTTCCGGTAGTAGTCAGGGCATCTTCGGTTAGAAAGGAGAGCACGCGCTCGTGCTGATACGCCTTGAGGGCCTGATTGGAGGCTTCCCTGGCCTCCCGGATTTGCTGTTCATCGGCCTGGGCAAGCAGGACGGGGGCTGTAAAGCACAGTAAAAGGGTTATTAGAAAAGGGCGTTTGATTATCATCGCATCTCCGGTTTTTAGTTATGATATATGAATCGTATTTACTTATCCCAAACCGCTCAGATTTAAATAACCTCTTTAAAGGAATCGGGAATCCCTGGATTGGCATTGTACCCCGTTTCAAAAAGCCCCCATATTGAAAGATCTCCTCAGAACAAAAATCCTACACGCTTCTTAGGGGGCTTGCAATTCCAGCAATTCCGTATTCAGGAATTTCAGGATGGTATCGTTATGCTCGCTGAGCCACTCCAGGCGTATTTTGGCGTTTTGGGTATTCCATAGCCGGTCCACAGAGGCATTCTGGAATTCACGGTCCCTCAGAAGGCCAAGTGAATCCGAGGCAAACGTTGCCTGCCGGTATTCGTGTTCATTGGCGATCAGCGGAATATACCTCTGACGGATCCTGTGCTGGTTGCCCGTCAGGTCCTTAAGGGTGTTTTCCAGCTCCTTATACTGGCTGAAGGTGGCCGGAAAAGCCATTATTGCCAGCTTTAGCCTATTGTTGGTTACAGGCTCGAGATCCAGGCCATATTGCGCAGATGCATTGGTATGCAACAATTCCACGGTTGGGGTCCAGAGGTTGTCGATGGAATCAAACACACTCGGAGAGGGTAAGGCCGTATTGGGACCTGAATGCCTCAGCGCGGCGTCAATATGCTTCAATACCCTATTGTACTCATCTTCGGAATTGTTGAGAATCAATTTATTGGTATTGAAATCTTCAACCAGCTGTTCAAGGATATGGATTTCCTCCTTTCGTTCTTTCCGATCCTCGTTCCAGTTGTCCACCTGCAAAGCGATCAGGATCCCGAAGATAAGCAGGAGGAACTCCCCCAGGGCGTACAACAGATACCGGGTGTATCTCCCACTGAACATAGAATTTCGTTTTTCTTTCCGAAGGAAGTTGCTCATGTAGCCAAACAGGTATTAATACGAAACCCGGGAATCCGAAATAAAGATAGGGTATTTTAAAAATCCCATCCCCACTGCCGAAGATCTTAAAACCAGGCAGCCCAAAGCAACTGCCAACTGCCGCTGTCAACTGCCAACTACCACTCCCAACTACTACTGCAAACCACCCAAAAGCTCCTCTTAATAACCTGAAGATAAATATTGGCCCTGCCCCATGATCGGGTAAGCGCATTTTACTATTTTTGGCCATGCAAAACAACGTCCTGATCCTCGATTTTGGCTCCCAGTATACCCAACTCATCGCCAGGCGCGTGAGGGAGCTGAACATTTTCTGCGAAATCAAACCTTATAACAACCCACCGAAAGACCTCTCGGTGTACGGAGCCGTGATCCTTTCGGGATCTCCCTTTTCAGTCCGTGCGGAGGATGCCCCCCATCCGGACCTCTCCGAGATCAGGGGAAAGAAACCCATCCTGGCCATCTGCTATGGCGCTCAGTACATCGCGCATTTTGGTGGCGGCAATGTAGCTCCCTCCAATACACGGGAATACGGCAGGGCCCGTCTCAGCACCATCCACCCGGACCCCTTTTTCAGGGATATCTCCGAGGATACCCAGGTATGGATGAGCCACAGTGATACCATTCATGAGCTCCCTGAGGGAGCCCAGTTGCTCGCCAGTACCCACGACGTGGAAAATGCCGCATACAAAGTGGCGAGTGAGAAGATCTACGGGATACAATTTCACCCGGAGGTCTATCATACCACGGAAGGAAAAAAGATCCTCGAGAACTTTCTGGTGGATATCGCAGGCCTTGAACAAACATGGACCCCTGCGGCCTTTGTGGACACCACCATACAGGCCCTGAAAGATCAAATCGGCAATGACAAGGTGATCCTCGGCCTTTCCGGAGGGGTGGATTCCACGGTAGCGGCCGTCTTGCTGCACAAAGCCATTGGCCCCCACCTGCACTGCATCTTTGTAAACAATGGATTGCTGCGGAAAAATGAATTCGATGAGGTCCTGCATCAATATGAGCATATGGGACTTAATGTAAAGGGAGTGGATGCCTCGGCGCGTTTTTTGGACGCCCTCCAGGGAGAGTCGGACCCGGAAAAGAAACGCAAGATCATCGGAAGGGTCTTTATCGAGGTCTTTGACGATGAAGCTCACCAGGTGGAAGATGCCATGTGGCTGGGGCAGGGGACGATCTACCCCGATGTCATCGAGTCGGTTTCGGCAACCGGCGGGCCTTCGGCTACCATCAAAAGCCATCACAATGTAGGCGGCTTGCCGGATTTTATGAAACTCAAGGTAGTGGAACCCCTCAAAATGCTTTTCAAAGACGAGGTTCGCAGGGTGGGTACCAGCCTTGGGATCCCGGAAGAGCGTCTGGGAAGACACCCCTTCCCAGGGCCTGGCCTGGCGATCCGCATCCTCGGGGATATCACCCGTGAGAAGGTTGCCCTCCTGCAGGAGGTGGACCATATTTTTATCATGGGCCTGATGGAGTGGGGCCTCTACGACAAGATCTGGCAGGCAGGGGCCATCCTGTTGCCAGTGCAGAGTGTTGGGGTCATGGGGGATGAACGCACTTATGAAAAATGCGTAGTTTTACGGGCAGTTGAGAGCACGGACGGGATGACGGCTGACTGGGTGCATCTGCCGTATGAGTTTATGCAGAAGGTCTCCAATGACATCATCAACAAGGTGCCGGGTGTGAACCGGGTCGTTTATGATATCAGCTCCAAGCCCCCGGCCACGATTGAATGGGAATAGTTATGAAGTATTTGGGAAAGTGCGTATTAGTGGTGTCCCTGCTGGTGCTGGTCGGATGCAAGGCACAGGCACAGCAATTCAAGACCCATGCCGTAAAACGGGGGGAGACCCTGGAGTCTGTGGCCCGCCTGTATCAGGTTTCCACAGATGACTTGCTGCAATACAACAAGGAACTGAAAGCGGGGGACCCCCTGCGGCCCAATACCATCCTGGTCGTCCCGACCTCAACGGGGGAGGTTGTCAACCAACCCCGCCAGAACACCGTAAGCGTGGATTCCACAGGACAGGTAGAGCCCATAGGGTTCCAGACCCACAGGGTTAAACGGAAAGAAACCCTCTTCAGCATCTCCAGGCGGTACGAGATCCCGGAAGAATTTATTAAAAGGTATAACCCTGAGCTTTATTCAAGATCCCTTCAGCGCGGCATGGTCCTTCGGATTCCGAGGTACCCCACGGGCTGGGATCCCTATGCAGTGGAGGAGGCCCCGGAACTGATCAGTTACAAGGTGCAACCCAGAGAGACCCGCTGGAGCATTGCCCATAAGTTCAATATTACGGTAGACAGCCTGTTGGCCCTAAACCCGGAGCTTCCGGGCAATACGAGTTATCTCGCGGCCGGGCAGGAACTAAAGCTGCCCAAGCTCCCCGGAAGCGATGCAGAGCAGGAAGAAACGCCAGCCGAGTACGTTTCCTACACGGTGCCTCCGAAGAAAACCCTCTTTAGCCTGAGCCAGGAATACGGTATTTCCCGGGAGGAGATCATCCGGTTGAACCCGGAGATCCTTGAGCGGGGCAACCTTCAGGAAGGCATGGAACTCCGCCTGCCCGAGAAGAAAACCGATACGCTGCAGGGCAGCAGCGAGTATGTGTATTACGAAGTGCGGCCCAGGCAGACCGAGTATTCGCTAACCCGAAAACTTGGGGTGGGCTATGCAGACCTCTTAAGCCTCAATCCGCAATTGGCGCGGGGCCTTCAGGCCGGGATGGTATTGAAAATCCCGCGGGATCGGGCCTCAGAACTCGAAGTGAAGAATGACCTGGTACTGGAGACCTTTGATCTCAGGGATAGCATCAACACCCAGAATATCCCCAAGCTGCTGGTACTGCTTCCCTTCCGCCTGGATCGCCTGGATCTGGACGATGCGGAAGGTACCCGTAAGCGGATAGAACAGAACAATGCCCTCCAGTACAGCCTCGGCCTGTATTCGGGCCTTTTGATTGCCCTGGATTCCATCGCAGATCTCGGGGTATCCGTAGAGGTTAAGGCCCTGGATACGGAGCTTAACACCGATCGGGTTCGACAGCTGATGCAACAGGAAGACCTCAGCACCTACAGTGCCATTGTGGGTCCCCTGGTGCCTGAATCCGTGCAGGAAGTGGCCACCCGGGCTGCGGAGCTCAACGTTCCGGTACTGGCCCCCATCCAACTGGATCTGGACATTCCAAGGGAGAACCTCTTCTATTCCTATACCCCGGAAGACCGGCTCAGGGAACGCATGCTGTCCTATGTAAAGGAGCAGGTCACCGACCAGAAGATCCTTGTGATCTCGGACCAGAAAAACCAGGATGCGGAGTCAAGGATCCTGGAGGCCTTCCCTGCCGCGGAACTCGTGGAGCTCCGTGAGGAAGAGGAAAACGTTTCCCTGGACCGGGAAGTGTTCATTACCCAGCTCTCCCAGGAAGCGGACAACTGGGTCTTTGTGGAGACGGATGATTTTAAGATCGCTTCTAGTGTGACTTCCATCCTGAATTCAGCCAATTCCGATACCACCCGCATACGGATGTTCACCACCCATAAAAACCGGGCTTTTGAGAATGAGGTGATCTCCATCCCCCACCTTTCCAACCTGAAGTTCACCTTTCCATCGGTTCCGAGTGAGTCCAGCTCAGATGCTTTTATGCGCCGGTACCGTCGGCGGTTCAGGGGCGAGCCTGATAAATATGCCATCCGGGGCTTTGACCTGGGGATGGACCTGCTGCTTCGCCTTTCCTACAACCTCGACCTTTTTCAGATTGCCGATCAAATCGGGGAATTGGAATACAGCGGCAACAAGTTCGATTACTGGAAGGGGTGGGAATCCGGCTATTACAATACGGCCTCCTACATCCTGATGTACGAGGAATTGCAAATCAAAGAAATCCAGGATCCATGACCTCCAAAGTCGTCTATCAAGGAAAATTGCGTGCGAGTTCCACGCATCTCAGATCAGGGGATACCTTTCATACAGATGCCCCTGTGGACAATCACGGCCTGGGGCAGGCGTTTAGCCCCACAGATACCGTAGCTACTGGCCTTGCCAGCTGTATGCTGACCATGATGGGGATCAAGTATGGGGCGCGGGAAGGGACCCTGGAGGGATCTTATGCCGAGGTTACCAAGCATATGGCCGCCAATCCGAGGAGGATCTCAAAAGTGGAGGTGGACCTCTACCTCCCGGCAAGCACTTCTGCGAAGGATCGAAAAATACTGGAGAACACTGCCCGCACCTGTCCGGTGTGGTATAGCCTGCACGAAGATATCAGCAAGGACATCCGCTTCTTTTGGACGCTGTAAGAGTATTTTTATTCCTGTTTTTGGCGGGCCTGCCAGCTTTGCAGGCCCAGGAGGATGATGGGATCCCGTGGGATTCAGGGCGGAGGCTGAGCTGGTCCGATTTCCAGGCCACCCCGCCTGAAAGCCAGCGGGTGGCAGCCACTACGGCCAGCGGGATCAGTTACTCCTATAGCACCCGGGGTACCCCGGGGAATTACCGACTGGACTATAAGGTATTGGCCTACTTCTATCCCGAGAGGTCGTGGTACCATCCCGAAATCTGCGATTCGGTGATCCTGAGCCATGAACAGCTGCATTTTGACATTTCTGAACTCTTTGCCCGGAAAATGCGGGATGCCCTGGGCCGAAGGACCTTCAGCAAAAATGTAAGGGCAGAAGTGCGTCAGATCTTCTCGGAGATCAACAGGGAACTTTCAGAATTCCAGGACCTGTATGACCGGGAAACGGACTTTTCCAGAAATCGAGAGCAACAGGCCACCTGGAACCGGAGGATCTCAAAAATGCTGGAGCGGGGGGGATGAATTAAGGGTGTTACGGCCCGCAGGCTCAGCACGCCACCCGGTCTGCGGGAATCCGAAATTAATTCAGGGCATCCTATCCGAATTCCTCCGGTAATTTGTACCTTTGGATCCCGTAACAATACATCCGCATATGCCTGCTACTAAGTATATCTTCGTTACGGGGGGTGTTACCTCATCACTTGGAAAGGGAATCATTGCCGCCTCCCTGGCAAAACTGCTGCAAGCGCGGGGATTCCGTACCACCATTCAGAAACTGGACCCCTATATCAACGTAGATCCTGGAACCCTCAACCCTTATGAGCACGGAGAATGCTATGTAACGGATGACGGGGCAGAAACCGATCTGGACCTCGGCCATTACGAACGTTTTTTAAATGTTCGCACCTCTCAGGCAAACAATGTTACCACGGGGCGGATCTACCAGAGCGTGATCGAAAAAGAGCGACGGGGGGAATTCCTGGGGAAAACCGTGCAGGTGGTTCCCCATATCACCAATGAGATCAAGGAACGCATCCAACTGCTGGGAAACAGTGGAGAATACGATATTGTCATCACTGAAATAGGTGGTACGGTAGGGGACATCGAATCCCTGCCCTATATCGAAGCCGTGCGCCAGTTGCTGTGGGAGTTGGGGGAGCATAACGCCATGGTGGTCCACCTCACCCTGGTACCCTTTCTTTCGGCGGCCGGGGAGCTGAAGACCAAACCCACCCAGCACTCTGTCAAGACCCTCATGGAAAGTGGGATCAAGGCCGACGTCCTGGTCTGCCGGACCGAACATGAACTCTCGGAAGAGATCAAACAAAAGCTGGCTTTGTTCTGTAACGTCAGGAAGGAAGCCGTAATTCAATCCATAGATGCCAAGACCATTTACGACGTGCCCCTAATGATGTATGAGGAAGGGCTGGATACGGTGGCGCTTGAGAAACTGAACTTGCCCAAGGAGCCCACCCCGGACTTGGGGCAGTGGAAGGAATTCCTGAAACGGCTCAAAAATCCGAAGAGCGAGATCAATATCGGCCTGATCGGCAAATATGTGGAGCTTCAGGACTCCTACAAGAGTATTCAGGAAGCCCTTATCCATGCCGGAGCTGTCAATGAGGTCAAGGTCAATGTCTTTTCCATCCATTCAGAGCACATCAGCGTAAACAACATTGAGAAGAAAATGCATGGGCTGGACGGCATTTTGGTAGCCCCTGGTTTTGGAGAACGGGGTATTGAAGGAAAGGTAAAGGCGGTACAGTACGCCCGTGAGCAGGGTATTCCATTTTTGGGCATCTGTCTGGGGATGCAGATGGCAGTCATCGAATTCTCCCGGAATGTGCTCAAATATGAAGACGCGAACTCCACGGAAATGAACCCGGAAACCAGGCACCCGGTCATCGACCTGATGGAGGCACAGAAGACCATTGTAAACAAAGGTGGGACCATGCGCTTGGGGGCCTGGGATTGCGAACTCACGGATGGTACCCGTGTGGCCGAGGTTTACCAGGGGGTGAGCACCATTTCGGAGCGTCACCGCCACCGCTACGAGTTCAACAACAACTACAAGGAAGAATTGGAAGCGGCCGGGCTCATCGCCTCCGGGATCAATGCAGACACCGGGCTGGTGGAAATCGTTGAGATTCCAGAGCACCCCTGGTTCATTGGGGTGCAGTACCACCCTGAATACAAGAGTACCGTAGCAAGCCCGCATCCACTCTTCGTAGGCTTTGCGCACGCCGCAGTACAACACAAAAAGGAAAGAAGCAAAGCCAGTTTGGCATAAACTCCTCAATTGGGCCTATATTTGCAATCGCTTTCTAAACACCTGTGGTCCTGAAGGCCTGTACAGGGAAAGAATAAATACATGGAAGAGAAAAAACTGGACCTGAATTCCATCATTGGATTCATCCTGATCTTCGGGATCCTGATGGGGTGGTTCTACCTGAACCAACCCACCCCGGAGGAACTCGAAGCGCAGAAACAGCAAAGTGAACAGGTGCAGGACAGCACCCCTCAAGCCGAGACTTCCCAGCCATTGGCCCCCATACAGGAACCTGTGGCCTATCCGACAGACTCGGTAGCCCAGCAGGCCTATGCCCAACAAGTGGGAGCCTTTGCCTATACCGAGGTTCGCGATGGTACTACCGTGCTCGAGAACGATCTGCTTTACCTGGAGATCTCCAACCGGGGAGGACAGGTCATCGAGGCGAGGATGAAGCAGTTCGTCACCTATGATTCCATCCCGGTCTACCTGGTCAGGGACGGGAATGCCCTGTTTAACCTCCAACTGGCCACCAGGGATAACCGGATCCTGCAGACGCGCGACCTGTACTTTGAACCCTCCCTAACCCAGGACGGGGAGACCCAGGTGCTCAGCATGAAGGCCAAAGCGGGGGCGGACCAGTTTCTGGAGTACCGCTATACGATAAAACCCGGGGAGTACCTCTTGGATTTCGATATCCGTTCCCAGGGGCTCTCCTCTGTATTGAGTGCGAATCAACCCGCCCTGCTCAACTGGCAGCTGAGGGGGATCCGGCACAACAAGAGCGTGATGTACGGGAACCGCTATACCCGCCTTACCTATCGCCATGAGGGGGATAACATCAGCAAGCTCTCCGAAGGAAGCGATGATGAGGATACCGAGATCGACGTGCGCTGGATGTCTTTCCGTCAACACTTTTTCAGTTCCATCCTGGCCACGGATGATCCCTTTGCTTCGGTGGATATGACATCGAGGAATCTGGTGGAGGAGGAAAGCCGTGAGGTGAAGTTCACCAAGGAATTTGCCATTCAGACTTCCCTTGAACCGGTAGGAGGGGAGCTGTCCAAATCCATGTACTGGTACTACGGGCCCACGGACATCGAGGTCCTGGAGAATTACGAAGACCTGGCCCTTGCGGATTCGATTCCCTACGGATGGGGGATCTTCGGGTGGATCAACCGGTATTTGTTTACGCCTTTCTTTAGTTTCCTGAGTTCATTTTTGCCATATGGGATTGCCATTGTGATCATGACCATCATCGTGCGGATCCTGATGTCTCCCGTCACCTATAAATCCTACCTATCCCAGGCCAAGATGAAAGTGCTCAAGCCGGAAATCACTGAGATCAATGAGCGGTTGAAGGATAATGCCATGAAGCGGCAGCAGGAGACCATGAAGCTCTACAACAAGGCCGGGGTGAGCCCCCTGAGCGGCTGTGTGCCAGCTGTGTTGCAACTGCCGATCTTCTACGCCCTCTTTATGTTCTTCCCCACCAGTTTCTCCCTGCGGCAGAAATCATTCCTGTGGGCGGAAGACCTGTCTTCTTACGATACCATTGCACAATTGCCCTTTGCGATCCCCTTCTACGGGGACCACGTCAGCCTTTTTCCCATCCTGGCGTCCGTGGCCATCTTCTTCTACATGATGATGACCACCGGGCAGACCATGCAGACCCAGCAGCCGGGGATGCCGAATATGAAGTTCATCATGTACCTCTCACCCCTGATGATGCTGTTCTTTTTCAACAACTACGCGAGCGGACTCAGCCTGTACTACTTTGTCTCCAACCTGATCACCATCGGGATCATGCTGGTGATCAAGAATGTCATCCTGGACCAGGACAAGATCCACGCCCAGATTGAGGAAAAGAAAAAACAACCCAAAAAGGAAAACCGCTTCCAGCGGAAGATGCGTCAGATGATGGAAGATGCCGAGGCCCAGAAAAAATCTGGAAAACGCTAAGGATAAAAGTTACCCTTGCCAAAAGACCCCCGTTGAGGGGTCTTTTTTTTGCCGTTTATCGAAAAAGGGGCTCTGATCATAAACCCAAATCGTGGTTTGCCGTCCAAGGGGGGTAACCCTAAAACAAATTGTTATGAAAAAGTCCAGTCTTTTAATGATGCTGTTTGCATCCCTGATGACGCTGCCTGTAGCGCGGGGTGCTGAAATGCAGGCTGAAGTCAGGTCCGAGATCGCCGATAAACGAATATCGGGTGTTGAAGCAGCATACCACAGAGGCCCGGTCCGGGCGAGGACCCTGAAACGGATTCCAAAAGGCACGCGGGCCGTGGTCTACCGTACAGTGCGATACTATCCCGTTCAGGGGATGTTCTATGTATCCCGAAATGGCATCTATCAGCGCACCTTTCCCCCGGTTGGATTCCGCGTCCGTAACTTGTCAGTCCGTCCGACCAGGATTGTCGTAAAAGGAAAACGGTATTATTACAGCTGTGGGATCTTCTATCAAAAGAAAGGCAGCGACTACCTCGTGGTCAAAACCCCTATGGGAGCGGTCGTTCGCAAACTGCCAAAAGATACAGCTAAGATCACCTGGGAAGGTTCGGTTGCACATCAATTGAATGGGGTGGTGTATCGAAAGGTAAAAGGCGGTTACCAGGTGATTGCCCTGATTTAATAGGTCCGGGGATTACATACCTCCAGTAAAAAGCCCTGACGTTGTTGTCAGGGCTTTCCGGCCTGGCAGTTTAGTATGGTAAGATTTGGTATGCTCAAAACGCAAAACCTCTGGGACACAGCAAAAATTAAGTTGCCAAGTATATAAGGGCAGGGGTGAGCAGTTGGGATTCTGTGGTCATAAAAAAATCCCCC
>CBFCWO010000032.1:0-27031 GCA_965601625.1 uncultured Flavobacteriaceae bacterium
TGACCTGCTTTGCTCTGCTACAAATCCATCCCTGGGCTTTAGCTTGATGAGTTCCCTGAATTTTGCCTCCAGTTCGGCATCGCTCACCCCGGATCTCATGTAATCCCGGATATTGAAAACCCCACCGTCGTACAAACAGGTTTTGATATCCCCTTTCGAGGCGATCCGAAGCCGGTTGCACGTATTGCAAAAGGTTCGTGAAAAAGCAGCAATTACGCCAACAGTGCCCTGAAACCCTGGCACACTGTACAAATCCGCCGTATCCCCATGAACGCCCGGAAGCTTTTCAAGCTCCGGGAAGTGTTCCTTGAGATCCGCGAAGATCTGGCGCGCATTGTACATCTTTACGTTCTCCTTGTAGCCTCCGTTAAAAGGCATTTCTTCAATAAAGCGGACCGCCACCGGATACTCCCTGGCCAGCTCTGCCAGGGGAATGATGTCCTGGGTGTTGATCCCGTGCATGATCACCGAATTCAGTTTCAACTCAAACCCATGTTCCACGAGCATGTGAAAGGTTTTTAGCACCTTGTCAAAGTCGTTCCTTCGGGTGATCTTGTGGAAGCGTTCAGCATCCAGGGAATCAATGCTCAGGTTGATCTTTGTGATTCCCAGTGCTTTCAAACGGGGGATGTGGCGCTGGAGCAGCGTTCCGTTGGAGGTTATATGTATTGATTTATAAGCTTGCAGCCCGGCAGTGTTTTCAAGAAGCTTCATGAAATCCTTCCTTAGAAAGGGTTCCCCACCGGTAAACCGCACTTTCCTAAACCCAAGGCCCCCAAGTACCTCGAGGAGTCTGGTGATCTCCTCGTAGCTCAACAGGTGGGACTTTGGTTCATAGGGTATGCCATGGGCTGGCATGCAGTAAAAACAACGAAGGTTGCACCGGTCGGTAACCGCGATACGGACGTAATCTACCGTTCTGTCAAAGGAGTCTTTCATAGCGTTGGCTGCCTGCTCATAGACCTGAAAATAGGGCCGCATTAAGAATAAACAGGGCAATAAGATAACTATTCTCGGAGATTTTGAATTCCATATTATAAAAGTTTTAATACTTCAGGACGGCAATTCACAATATCTTTGTAGACAGCCTTGCTCACAGATGCACCCCGGGTTACTCAATATCAGGCGGGGGCAACAGGTGCAAATCGCAAATGAATCGCATGTTATGAAGGAAATAAAATCGATTATAAAGCTTTACAATGCCCTGGCGACTTCAGATGAGAAATGCGCCATTGCCCAGGTGGTCCGGGTAGAGGAATCCTCATACCGGCGTGAAGGGGCCAGGATGATCGTTTATGAATCCGGCGTATTTGAAGGCGGCATTAGCGGGGGATGCCTGGAAGGGGATGCCTTGCAGCGTTCGCAGGTGGCCATCATGAAACAGCAACCCTCGATCGTCACATACGATACCTCCCGGGAAAAGGAAATCGGCGTGGGACTGGGCTGCAACGGGATCATCGACGTTCTGATCTCTCCCATCTCCCGGGACTCCCCCCTGATGGCCATGCTTCAAAAATGCGTGTCCGAACGGGGCGAACACATCATTGCCACTGTAACTGGACTCCAGGGCAGTTTGGATGATGTGGCCCTGGGGCAGAGCTATTATTGGGATGCCGGGGCTTCCACGATTGCCCACTGCCCGGATACAGGCCTGAGGGACTTTATTCAGGACAAGATTTCACAAGTGCAGCGCACCAAAAAATCAAAGACTTTTAGCTATTCCGCCGAAGCCGCCGAGGCCCGGGTATTCATTGAACTGATCCCTCCCCAGTTTCACCTTGCTATATACGGGGACAACTACGATGTATACCCCTTGCTGGAAATGGCCCGGGTCATGGATTGGGAGGTTAGTTTGGTAGGGAATATCCAGAAGCTGAAAAAGGAGAAACTACAGTCGGTGGCCAACCTCTACCCCAGGGACCTGGAGGGCCGACCGGAAATCGACGCGCGAACCGCGGTGCTTCTGATGGCCCATGATTATAAAACGGATGCTGCAAATTTGCTCGAGTTGATCAAAAGTCCTGCCCCTTACATTGCCTCCCTGGGGCCCAGAAAGCGCTTTGAGAAAATGTTGGGGGAATTCAGTTCCAAAGGCATTGAATTCACTGAAGAGGAGCTTCAGCGGATCTATGCCCCCTGCGGTCTGGAGATCGGAGCCAATACCCCTGAGGAAATCGCAGCCAGCATCTTTGCCGAGATCCTAAGTGTCTTCTCCGGGAAAACGGGCGGAATGCTGCGGGAAAAATCAGGGCCGATACACGAACGAAATACCTAGGATCGCCTCCCTTCTCCTACTTAATTGAACCAAACCGCGTAGCGCTTGCGACGGAGTTCCAGGGCGAGGGTCTTTTCCATCTTCAGGGCTTCAGCCCGGGTTGGGATCGGTCCGATATGGTTGTAAAGGCTCGGCCGGAGATACATCCCATACTTGTTCACGATGCTTGAAGACAGCTTGTGCCCTTTCCGGTTGACGTAGCCTTTTTTGTGCTGTTCAAACCGTTCCCCGGGGGTCTTGCTGGTCATGCCTACATAGAGGCATTGCAGCACCCCGTTGAACTGGGGATTTGCCTCCCGGAATCTGCGATGCTCCGTGAAGACCCTTTTGGATAATTCTATGACGTAGATGTGGTAGGCCACTTTCCAGGCTTTATGTCAGCGATGCTGCTTGTAAACACATTTCCAATACGTGCCATGGCACGGGTTGGAATTATTTGGGAAAGGGAGCGGATGGGTCAGATCTTGCCCCCTCTGCGTTCCCACAGAATATTGTTTTCCCGTTGTGCGGCAACCGCCCCCGATATAATTCCTATCGCCCGGTCGATATCCCCGGCCGTGGTGTAACGGCCAAGGCTCAATCGGAGGGAGGCGTAGGCCAGTGACCTTTCCACGCCCATAGCGCGCAGGACATGTGAGGGCTCTACGGAAGCCGAGTTGCAGGCCGAACCGTTGGATACCGCAATTTGCCGGCTCAGGGCAGTCAACAGGCTGGCTCCATCCACATAGGGAAAAGAAAAATGGGAGGTGTTTGGCAAACGCTCAACAGCCTCGTTGTTGGAGACGGCCATTTCGATCCCTGACAGGCCCTGATCCAGGCGATCCCGCAAGTCGGACAGGCGATTTTGTTCTGCTGGCAGATGCTCACAGGCCAACACCACGGCTTTGGCTAACCCGACGATCAAAGGGGTATTGATCGTACCCCCACGTTGTGCGCGCTGCTGCCCTCCACCCTGAACAAAGGAAGGAAGCATCGAATCCCCTTCGTTATTCTTTATATAGGTCAAGCCAATGCCTTTAGGGCCGTATATCTTGTGGCCCGAAAAGCAGGCGAAATCAACCAGGTCCAATACTTCCTGTACAGGGACCTTTCCCAGGGCCTGGGTCGTGTCCGAAAAGAGCAGCGTTCCATTGGCCCGTGTGAGTTCAGCAATATCTTCCAGGGGTTGAATCACCCCGGTCTCATTATTGGCATACATCACAGAAACCATCAGGGTATCCGGGCGCAGGGCTTCCCGGAGCTGATCCGGGGAAATGTGGCCCTGCCCGTCCACCTCCAGGTAGGTCACTTCAAATCCGGTATCCTCCAGATATGCACAGGTATCCAGTACGGCTTTATGTTCCGCCTGGGTGGTGATCATATGATTCCCTTTCGCCTTGCCGAGCCTGCCCACCCCTTTAAGGATTTGGTTTATGCTTTCGGTTGCCCCGGAGGTAAAGAGGAGCTCATTCGGGCCAACCATCAGGTTGTCGGCAATTTGATTTCGGGCTTCTTCCACCGCATCTTTGGCAAGCCAGCCATAGGCATGGCTGCTGGAAGGGTTGCCAAAGTGTTCCTCAAAATAAGGCAACATGGCTTCCACAACTGCGGGGTCGCATGGGGTAGTGGCATTATAGTCAAAATAGAGCTGGGGGTACATCGTCTGCCTGCTAGAATTTCCCATAAAAATACGGACATTCTTGGATTGATCGGCAAAAGTGCATCAGCCGTTCCAACCTGTGCATTAAAAAACTTTATGTGAACTATTAAGAATTTGTTAATGAAACCCCATGTTTATTAATACATCAAAAATTAATCGATATATTTAATGCTTTCCTCATATTTTAATTCAAAAACATCTATGATCCCAGCTAATTTCACCTACCACAAGGCGAGCTCCGTCAAGGAAGCAATCGCCAAGGCCGAAGAACTCGGCGAGGAGGCCAAGTTTATGTCAGGAGGACACAGCTTGCTTCCCATGATGAAACTCCGGTTTGCGACCCCGGAACACATTATTGACATCAGTAAGATTGATGGCCTCTCCTATATTAAGGAAGAGGGAGATGTGTTGAAGATCGGTGCGATGACCACCCAGACAGAAATGGAATACTCAGAGCTCCTGCTAGAGAAGTATGCGATTTTCTCTGATGCCATCAAACTTACCGCAGACCCTTCTGTGCGAAATGTAGGAACCCTTGGGGGCAATATTGCGCACGGTGATGCCGCCAATGACCAACCCGCCCTTATGTTTGCGATGCGGGCCACGATTATCGCAGAGGGAGTCGATGGCACTAAAACGATTCCCATAGACGAATTCTTTCACGGGTTCTATATGACTGCCCTGGAGCCTACGGATGTCCTGGTGGAGATCCAGGTGCCCAAGGCCAAAAAAGGCAGCGGTGGAGCTTACCACAAGGTAGAGCGAAAAGTGGGGGATTACGCCACGGCTGGGGTGGCGGTCTACCTGGAACTGGATGATGCGGGGGTTTGCCAGGAAATCGGCATTGGCCTTACCAATGTGAGTGCCGTACCCATGCGCGTAGATCGTGCGGAGGATCTGCTCAGGGGCCAGAAAATCACCGAAGACCTGATCGAGCAGGCTGGCGTGATAGCCAGTGAGGACTGTGAACCAGGTTCAGACCTCAGGGGTTCAGAAGCCTACAAGCGATCCCTTGTGAATACCATTACAAAACGAATGTTGAATAAAGCCCTGGAAAGAGCAAACCAATAAAAAATTGACCATGAAACACGAAATAACCCTTACAATCAACGGAGAAAGTGTTACCGCAGAGGTGGACTCCCGCCTGCTGCTGGTGCATTTTATCCGCGAGCATCTGGACCTGACCGGAACGCACATCGGATGTGACACCAGCAACTGTGGAGCCTGCACTATCCTATTAAACGGTAAGTCCGTCAAATCATGTACTTATCTGGCCGTTCGAGCGGACGGGGCGGAAGTCACGACCATCGAAGGGCTTTCACCCGAAGGGACCAACCATCCCATCCAACAGGCCTTCCACGATCAGCACGGACTGCACTGCGGGTTTTGCACTCCGGGAATGATCATGCGGAGCGTGGACCTTTTAAACAACAACCCCAACCCCACGGAGGAGGAAATCCGCTGGGGGATCTCGGGAAATCTCTGCCGCTGTACCGGCTACAACAATATTGTGAAGTCCGTTCAGCAGGCCGCAGAGGAAATGCAGAAAGAAAAACAAGCAACAGTCTAACCTCAAATAAAGAAAAAAATCATGTTTAAATGTAAAACATCAGCAGAGGTTGGCGGAATGGGACACTCTGTAAAACGAAAAGAAGACGCCCGTTTTTTGCACGGTAAGGGAAACTATGTAGACGATGTGAAATTACCGGGCATGCTTCATATGGTCATGGTGCGCAGCCCTTATGCCTATGCCAAGATCAAGAGCATCAATAAAGAAAAAGCCCTGGCCATCGATGGCGTCCTGGCGGTCATAACCGGGGAGGATCTGGCCCAGTACAACCTGCACTGGATGCCGACCCTCCTGTCGGACACCCAAATGGTACTTCCCACGGACACGGTGATGCACCAGGCCCAGGAGGTCTGCGCCGTCATCGCCACTGACCGATATGTAGCCGTAGACGGAGCAGAAGCCGTGGAGATCGATTACGAACCCATGGATGCCATAGTGGACCCCTTTACTGCCCTGAATGAGGATGCACCCCTGCTCCGGCCGGACAAGGAAGGGCAGGAAAACAATCATATCTATCACTGGGAGCGCGGAGACCGGGAGAAAACCGACCAGGCAATCGCCAACGCGGATGTGGTGGTCTCGGAAAGAATCCACCTCCCCCGGATCCACGTGGCTTCGATAGAGACCTGTGGTTGTGTGGCTTCTTATGACAAGGATACCGAAAAAATGGTCGTTTATCTGACCACCCAGGCCCCGCACGCCATCCGTACTGTGGTGGCGTTGGTCGCAGGACACGTAGGGTTGTCGGAAGAAAAGATCCGAATCATTTCCCCGGACATTGGCGGTGGATTCGGAGGGAAAGTACCGGTATATCCTGCCTATGTGGTTGCTATTGCAGCAACCTTCCTGATCGGGAAACCCGTCAAATGGATCGAAGATCGCTCGGAGAACCTGGTCAATGGATTTGCCCGGGACTACCATATGGATTGCACGCTGGCGGCCGACAAGGATGGAAAGATCAAGGCCTTCAAGGTAAAAACCCTCGCAGACCACGGGTATACGGATTCCTCGGCAAATCCTTCCAAATACCCTACGGGAATGTTCTCCATCTGCACAGGCTCCTATGATTACGACACGGCTTTTGCCGAACTGGATGCGGTCTACACCAACAAAGCCCCCGGAGGGGTTGCCTATCGATGCTCCTTCCGTGTGACGGAGGCCGTACATGCCATCGAACGCATGGTGGACAAGCTGGCCGCAAAGGTCGGGAAGGACCCCGCCATGCTGAGGTTGGAAAACTTTATTAAAAAAGAGCAGTTCCCCTATGATTCACCCCTGGGTTGGAGCTATGACAGCGGGGACTATGAAGCCACCCTGAAAAAAGCGATGGAGATGCTCGGCTATGACGACTATAAGAAGGAGCAGGCCGAGAAGCGCAAGGAAGGAAAGCTAATGGGCATTGGCATCTCCACCTTTACGGAAGTGGTCGGCGCAGGACCCTCAAAGGATTTTGACATCCTGGGCATCGCCATGTTCGACAGTGCGGAGATCCGGGTGCACCCCACCGGGAAAGCACTTGCGAGGTTCGGGACCAAATCCCAGGGACAGGGACATGAAACCACTTATGCCCAGATCCTTGCAGAAGAGCTCGGCATACCGTACACCGACATCGAGATTGAAGAAGGAGATACGGATACGGCCCCTTATGGTCTGGGGACCTATGCCAGCCGCAGTACGCCCACAGCCGGTGCGGCAGCAGCCATTGCTGCCCGAAAGCTGCGCGACAAGGGCAAGAAGATCGCGGCCTACCTGCTGGAGGTGAGCGAAGAGGATATCGAATGGGAAGTCGGGAAGTACTTTGTGAAAGGAGCACCTGAAAAGTCCAAGACCATTCAGGACGTGGTTTTCGCCGCCTACACCAATATTCCTCCGGGAATGGAGCCGGGCTTTGAAGCCACCCATTATTACGATCCGCCCAACCTGACCTTCCCCAACGGCGCCTACATTTGCGTCGTGGAAGTTGAACAGGAAACTGGCATGATCGATGTGAAGCGTTTTGTGGCCATTGACGACTGTGGAAACATCATCAACCCTATGATCGTTGAGGGACAGGTGCACGGAGGGCTTACCCAGGGTATTGCCCCGGCCATGTATGAGGGAATAGAATACGACGATGAGGGGAACGTGCTGAACGGAACTTTCATGGATTACCTGGTACCTACGGCGGTGGAATCCCCGCATTGGGAAACCGGACATACCATTACGCCGTCCCCCCACCATCCGCTTGGGGCTAAAGGAGTGGCAGAATCCCCAACCGTTGGGGCACCTCCTGCGATTGCCAATGCGATCATCGATGCCCTGACTCCGCTGGGAATCGAGCATTTGGATATTCCAATCACCCCAGCCAAGGTATGGGAAGCTATTCAGGCACATTCCTGATGTTGTGATACTACGCCCGGAAGCACTGGCTTCCGGGCTTTTAAACTTTAAAAAAAATGATATGAAAGCACAATTAGAGAAATCTTTCGAAGTTCCCCAGGGGAACGAACTGGTCTGGGAACACCTGGTGGACCCAACCAAAGTAATGGACTGCGTGCCAGGGGTATCCATAGACGAAAAGGTCGGGGAGAACCAGTACAAGGGCAAGGTAGGCATGAAATTCGGCCCCATCGGAGCCAAGTACGATGCCGATATCTTTTACGATGAAGTAGACCCGGAGAACCGGAAGATCATCATCACCGGAAAAGGAGTGGATGTTAAAGGACAGGGAAGCGCCGATATGACGATGACCATGAACATCGATCAGACGGAAGCCGGCGGCTCGAAGCTGGATGCCATTATGGATGTAACGGTCAATGGAAAGATCGCTCAGTTCGGTTCGCGACTGATCACCACCGTTTCAAACCAGTTGTTCAAGCAGTTTGTTTCAAACTTCTCCAAAAAACTGGCGGCGGCCGAAGCAGCGGCTCAGACTTCCTAAGGGAATACACAGAAGCTGTACGAGAGCGTATGGCTTTTTCCAATAAAAAATTACGCTATTGAATAAAGAGATCAAAGCGCTCGTATCCGATTTTTATGAGCATGATTATATCCTGAACGAAGCGCTTGCCACTTCAGTCTTCCTGCTGAAAAACCTGGAGAAACCCCTCCTGCTGGAAGGGGATCCTGGCGTGGGAAAGACCATGCTTGCCAGCACGCTCGCTGCCCATCTGGGGACAGACCTTATACGCCTGCAGTGTTATGAAGGCCTGGATGTAGGCACCACCATCTATGAGTGGAACTATCAGAAGCAATTGTTGCACATCAAACTCTTTGAACAGGACCGGGATAAAAAGGCCCTGGGAGAAGAGATTTTTGGAATGGACTACGTTCTTAAACGTCCATTACTAAGGTCTATAAGCGCAGAGAAACCTGTGGTGTTGCTGATCGATGAGATCGACAGGGCCGATGAAGAATTTGAAGCCTATTTGCTGGAGCTGTTGTCGGACTTTCAGATCAGTATCCCGGAACTGGGAACCATTCGGGCAACGACCAAACCATTGGTCATCCTGACATCCAACCGCACCCGCGAATTGAGTGATGCCCTGCGCAGGAGGTGTCTCTACCATTGGGTGGATTTTCCAACCAAGGCCAAGGAAATAGACATCATTGCGCGGAAATTGCCTCATATTGATGAACAACTGGCAACGCAGGTGGTTACCTTTATCCACAACCTGCGAAAGTCCAGCCTGCACAAACCACCGGGTATCGCAGAATCCCTGGACTGGGCGAAGACCCTGTTGCTGATGAACGAAACCCACATTACCGATGAGGTGGTGCAGAACACTATCGGATGCGTCCTTAAACACAAGGATGACATCGAGTTTGTACGGAACAAAACAGTACAGGAGTTTCTGGTTCCCGTAAATTGAGTAATCCTAGTTGAGATACTGCCGTGGTTGCCGTAGACAAATCCTTTAAGGAGCGATTGATCGACTTTACCTTCTACTGCAGGGAACGTCAGTTTATGCTTGGCCCCCAGGATACGCGTGAGGCCTTTGAAATTGCCGAGCGCGGATATTGCCTGGACAGAAAGCTCTTCCAATACAGTCTGAAGGCTATTTATTGCAAGCGCAAGGAACATTTCGACCGGTTTGACGAGATGTTCGACCGCTTCTGGAGCCGCTATTATGAAGAAAAGCTGGAGGCCCGGAAAAAGCAAATCAAACAGCTCAAGAAAGAACCCGAAGCGGATACCATCATTTTCCTGGGAGCCAAATTCAACAAGCCCCGAAAGGAACAGAAGGAAAAAGAAGCCAAACAGACCAAAGGGGCCAATGAAACAGTCCGGCTCAGGTTCACGGATTTCTCAAAAGTTAACGTGGCGGACAAAGAGCGGTTGGAAGAACTCGCGGAAGAGCTGTTCCACCAAATGAGCATGCGGTTCAAAAGGCGGCTGAAAAGCTCGAACAAAGGAAGCATCGACATCCGCAGGACCATTCGCCATGGGGTGTCCAAGGGAGGGTTAATGCTCGACCTGGCCCATAAGAAAAAGCGGAAGGAAAAGCGGAAGGTGGTTTTCATCCTGGATGTGAGTGGCTCCATGGATACTTACAGCTATTACCTGCTGCGCTATGTCATGGTATTGAGGACCTACTTCAAAAGCCTGGAATTTTTTACCTTCAGTACGGAACTGACCCATGTGACACCGCTGCTGAGGGCCAACAATGAAGAGCAGATCCTCAAGCAGGTCGGCAGAAGTGTGCATTCCTGGTCGAGCGGGACAAAGATTGGAGAGTCCCTGACGGCCTTCCTGGACACCTACGGCAGCAAGTTTTTAAGTCAGAAGCACGTGGTGGTTATCCTCAGTGATGGTTTGGAAACGGGGAACGTCACGCAGCTCAAGGAGGCTGTGGGAACCATCCGCAGAAAATGCAAGACCCTGATCTGGTTAAACCCATTGAAAGGAATGAAAGACTATCAGCCGATCCAGAAGGGCATGGTAAACGTCATGCCGCATCTGGATGCCTTTGAATCTGCACACAACCTGGATAGCCTGTTGAAATTGGAAAAATTACTGATGGATGTTTAATGAACTGGCATTGAAAATAGAGGAACACCTGGGCAAAGGCTCGAACTTTGCCATTGCACAGGTGGTTGACCGGATCGCGCCCAGCTCCGGCAAAGTTGGAGATAAGGCCCTGATCCTGGAAACAGGGGAAATGATCGGATGGGTAGGAGGCGGCTGCGTTCGCGGAATCGTCATCAAAGAAGCCCTCGGGGTAATCAAATCAAAACGATACCGAAGAATACGCATATCCCCGGAAGGGGGCACAAGGGAAACCTCCAATTATAAAGAATACGTTATGTCCTGCCAAAGCAAAGGAACCCTGGAAGTACTTATTGAACCGGTAATCCCGCAGCCGGAAATTGTTATTGTAGGAAAGTCCAACATTGGCAGAAAACTCTCATCCCTGGCCGCTGCGGCGGACTTCAGGGTCACTGTGCTGGCCAGCAATGTGGACGCTCAGATGTTCCCCATGGCGCACAAGGTCTCTGATCAGGTGGATTTTGCGCCCTTTGAGAACCTGTCCAACACATATATCATCGTGACCACCCAGGGGGAAGACGATGAACTCTCTGTAAAAAAGGCCCTGGAGACCCCTGCAAGTTATGTGGGCTTTGTCGCAAGCGCACGCAAAGCGGAAGACCTGAAGGCCTATTTGACACGGGAGGGGATCCCTGAGGATCGAATCGCCCAACTGAAAAGCCCCGTGGGACTGGATCTCAATGCGAAACTGGCCAGTGAGGTCGCCATCAGCATCCTGGCGGAGATCATCGGCCACTTCAGGGGAGGAAAGGCAGAACCGGCAGCGATCATGGCTACACCAAAGAAGGAAGAAGCCACATCGACGCCCTCATCGGCAGAGGAGAAATTCGCCGAAGAATACTATATCAATCCGGTATGTCAGGTACCTGTTTCCAGGACAAACCCCAAACACGTCATTGAATACAAAGGGGAGCTGGTGTACTTCTGTTGTGATGGATGCAAGGTGAGCTTTGAGAAAAATCCGTCCCAATACATCAAGTGAGGGACAAGACTGATGGTCATCTGCAGGAATTGGGGATATCTTTTGCGCTGGGGGTGGGGGGCTTACCCCCCAAATTTTGTATTAGTCAATTCTCCCTCTTAGTGCCTGTAACTCCAAATAGTATTCCCTGAACAGCTCAAAATACCTCCTGATCAATTTCAATTCCTTTTCCTGCCCCGCACCGGCCCCTTCCATTTGAAGCAGGCAATGAACCTTAAGGCGGACATTCGCACGATACATTTTAAAATATAAAAACAATTCCCGGTCTGTATTGCTTTGAATAACCCCGGTCTGGGCTTCATAGTGATCCATAAAAACCCTAGCGAGGTCCTTTCGCCCGAACCGCTCAAGGTCCATACAGAGGAAAGCTGCCTCGTTTAACATATCAAGGGTTCGCAGCTCCTCACTGAACTCAATGCAGTCAAAAATGATCGGAACATCCAGGAGAAAGATATTCCGGCAATGGAGATCGCCATGGCCATCAATGATGAATCCCTGCTCCTTTCGCTCCTCAACACGCCCCCGTACCTGGAATAAGAAATCACGAACCCATTGATTTACCTCCGGGATCAAAGCGCCGGACTTTATTCCCAGCGCTGCCTCCAGATAAGGCTTTACACCGGATAAATCAGCAAATACCTCGTAGAGTTCTTTCCAGGTTTCAGCCGTCCTGACCGGTTTAGCTTTTAGGTGAAAGCGGGCCAGGACCTCTGCCAGCTTCCGGATATCCCCGCTCGAAACCTTTCCGGCCTCCATCAATAAATCCATCTGCTTCTTCTCATCCATACGCCGCATCCAGACCGCATAATCCACTACGTCCTTTGATTCCTTGCCAATGCTGACCTGGTCCTTTTTCTGTATGACCGGAAGGACCCCCAGATACATCCCTGGAGCAAGCCTTCGATTGAGTTCCACCTCCATTTCGCAGCAGGCTTTTCTCTTGTCCAAAGTCGAGAAATCGAGAAAACTGAAATGCATGGGTTTCTTAATCTTATAGACGTAGGAATCACCGAGCAATACCCAGGAGGCATGTGTTTCTATAAGCTCCAGGGCCTCCGTCGAATGAGGCACGGACCTCTGATTCACGATTTGAAGTACCTGGCTGGGTGTCATTGGAAAAGGTATTTCATTGCTCGGACAACCATTTCGGGCAGTTGCATGGTGTCAGAACTGAGTTTTAATGCGGGTTCGTTCAGGGGTTCGAACCTGTCCCTTATTTTCTGATAGACCTGGAAATCAGCCTCACTGTAGGGTCGGGGGCCTGACACCCGCTCGCGTATGACGTCTTCGGAAGCGGACACCTGAATCCACCTTAAAGGCCGCTTATAGTGGGCTGCAAGGTTTCGGCAGGCCTCCCTAAGATCTTCCGTATAAAAGGTCCCGTCCAATACTACTCCCCTGCCCTTCTCCAGTTCTGTGGCGGTGCGTTCCAGCAATTGTGCGTAAACCCATGCCTTGGTAGGTTCATCATATTCTTGCCGCTTCCCCAGTTCGGACCGGATAACGTCCGTATTAAAATGCGGCCAGTTCAGGTGGGCAGCCAGCGCTTTGGCAAAGGTGGTTTTACCTGTTCCCGGAAGACCGAAAACCACAATCAGACTATTCGGCATATTATTAGTATCCACTTGCATTGGGTTCTACACTCTAAGCTACGCATATTACCTAACAAGAAGGATTGTTTGTGCGTAAAACAAGGGCGAAAGCACATCGCTCATTGATTGGCATCTGCAGTGAATTATTCCCATTAGGTTCATCCGATTTCGTTGATTTTAGAGCACACCCGATGCTTTCACCTCGCGCAAAGGTGTTTATACAACAATTTCTGGCCGGACTGGCATCTATCTTTTAATTTTCACATTCAGACCCAAAATCTCCTTAGCCCATATGGCCAAATATAGCAATCTTGCTATTGCTTTTATCCTGCTTGTTTTGAGTGGCTGGATGCCTCAAGTCCATGCCCAGCAGAGTGGAGATTACCGATCCTCCGGATCTGGCAACTGGACGGATGCCTCCAACTGGGAGATATTCAATGGCACGGCGTGGATACCGGCAACGAATTATCCGGGGCAGGTCGCAGGCACGAACGAAGTTTTTATCCTCGGGGGCAACACTATTTCCCTTGGAAGCACTATTCCGTTTGCTGTTCAAAGCCTGATCGTGGGTGACGGAACCGGAGCAACCGATACCTTCGAGGTATCTAATACGGCCAGCCTGAACACCCCCCTGATCGACCTTCAAACCGGTGGATTCGCCATATGGACCAGCAATGTTACCCTCACCCTCCCTTCCGGGGCGGCTTTCATACTAACCGGAGGTGTTCTGGATAACGGCAATCCCTGTAGTGCCGCAAAAAGACTGGTAATTGGCAGCAGGATCTATTCCACCTGCAACGGGGGAGCGGGAGCAGATTACAGCTTTGAAGACCTGAACAATGGAGGAGGGTCTCTGGCAGTTACGCCCAGCTCCAACAGCCCGGTTTGCGAGGGTACCGACCTTACCCTGTTTGCCAATCCGTCCGGAGCGGGCTCGGGAGGGGCTACTTTCAGTTGGTCCGGTACCGGGCCAGGTGGTTACTCGTTTAGCTCCACACAACAAGACCCGATGATTTCTGGCCTTTTGGCCGGGAGTTATTCCTACTCCATAACCATTACAGACAGTTCAGGATTCAGCTACACCAATTCGATAAGTGCAACAGTGCTTTCAGGGGTGACCATCACCACACAGCCGAGTGATCAACAGGGCATGCCAGGGTCCACATCAATATTCAGTATTACAGCAAGTGGCGTCAGTGCATATCAGTGGCAGGTAAGTACTGATGGGGGCTTTAATTATTCAGACCTCTCCGATGGAGCGAAATACTCAGGGAGTCAGACTGGGGTCCTGCAGGTGAGCAACATAGGAAACCAGGACAATGGGAATATCTTCAGGGTACAGCTTCAGGCTTCGTCTGCGGGCTGTCCGCAGGTGGCATCAGATCCCGCAGTGCTAAACGTAGTGGTAACCAGCGTCATCAGCAACAGGAGAATTACCTTTAGGGTAAATAATTGACGAAGGGCTTAAGCGCTTTAATTTTTTTTTGGACCACCTGGAAAATACTACTGCCTTAACACGTTAAATCTCAGGCTCAATCCCCGCGGCAGAAAACATCCTGTAGATAAACCGGATCTCTTTCTCGTCGACTTCTCCGTCTGCGTTAGCCGCTTCGGTCATCAACCGGACCAGGGACTGTTGTTTGTCCTTCGGCATGGCCTTTAATACCGCGACCGCCTCGGAAGCCTCTACTTCCCGGGCCTCCAGGATATGGTCGGAATCGAAATCGAGCAAATCGGCCAGTTGCTCCATATAGTCGAGTTCTTCAGGACGAATTTTCGAATCCACCCTTATGACTTCGTCAATCGCCTTGATTACAGCGAGTTTTTCTACCAAATTGAATTTCATAGTCTTAGTGTGATATTGCTTGAGAACGTTTCCTTGCCGACCCCTGGTCTTTTAAGGGGCAAAAAGATACTAATTAATCAGAACGATCCGGTCCATTTTAACACCACATATCGATTATGTGGTCAGATAGATTTGTTTTTATTATAACTTTAATTTATGCATTTTATTTAAAACATAAATAAAAATATATGAATAAATCGGTGCATATTTGCCTCAACAAAATCAAATCCTATGCAAGTTAACACACAGATTTCAGAGATCCCACGGCCTTCCAGGGCAACGAACGCCCCCAGCAAAACAACCATTACGGTATCCTATGGCGATGGTATTGGTCCCGAGATCATGAAAGCGACCCTTCGTATCCTGGAAGCTGCTGGCGCTTTGCTGGACATCGAAGAAATCTCAGTTGGGGAACAGGTATACCGGTCTGGAATTTCTACAGGAATCTCCGATGTGGCATGGGATTCCATTCGAAAGAACAAGCTCTTCCTTAAAGGACCCATCACGACCCCACAGGGTGGAGGGTACAAGAGCCTGAACGTCACCTTGAGAAAAACACTGGGCCTTTTTGCCAACGTCAGACCCTGTAAAAGCTACTATCCCTTTATTTATACCCGCCACCCTGACATGGATGTTGTCGTGGTCAGGGAGAATGAAGAAGACCTATACGCCGGGATTGAGCACCAACAGACACAGGAAGTGGTCCAGTGCCTTAAACTGATCACCCGCCCGGGGTGTGAGCGTATCATTCGCTATGCCTTCGAATTTGCACGAAGCCAGGGACGCAAGAAAGTAACCTGCCTGTCCAAAGACAATATCATGAAGCAAACAGACGGCTTGTTTCATAAAGTATTTGAAGAAATCGCCCCCCAATACCCGGACATCAAAAGCGAACACCTGATCGTCGATATCGGGGCCGCACTGGTTGCGGACACCCCTGAGCGATTTGATGTGGTGGTCATGCCCAACCTCTACGGCGATATTGTTTCGGATATAACCGGGCAGATCTCCGGCTCCGTGGGATTGGGAGGTTCCGCGAATATCGGCAGTACTTGTGCTATGTTCGAGGCCATCCACGGATCTGCCCCCGATCTGGCAGGTAAGGACATTGCCAATCCATCGGGCCTGATCCAGGCAGCGGTAATGATGCTAAATCACATCGGGCAATTTGACGTAGCCGGGAAGGTCCAGAACGCATGGTTGAAAACGCTCGAAGATGGGATCCACACCGCGGACATCCACCGAAAAAACAGAAGCAAAAAGCTGGTGGGGACGCAGGAATTTGCCCAGGCGGTAATCGATAACCTCGGGAAGCAACCCGAATATCTGAGCCCAATCGACCACAGCGGGTTTGAACCGGTCCAGCTGCCGGAATACCAAAGGAAGAAAAAGGCCGAAAAGCTGCTCAAAGGAGTGGATGTATTCGTAGACTGGCGCGGAAAGGATCCTGACGACCTGGCCATCAAACTCCAGATGCTCGAAAACCCGGTGCTTAAACTGAATATGATCACCAACCGGGGAGTGAAGGTATGGCCCGGGGGGTTTGAGGAAACCTTCTGTACAGATCACTGGAGGTGCAGGTATGTGGGTACGGAAGGCGTGCAGATACGCAAGGAAGATATAATTGAGATCCTCCAAAAAGCAGTCTTCTCCAAAGTAGATATCATAAAGACCGAAAACCTCTATGAATTTGACGGGGTTCGGGGTTATTCCCTGGGACAGGGGCAGTAAACTGCCTGTAAATACCCTTATATACCTCCCCTATCCCGGGAGGTATTTTTTTGGCCAGATCCCTCAGATAAGGCCAGTGGCCTCCATCCAGATAAAGGCAGACAGCAACAGAAAGATAAACGCCGGCAGACTTTTGGAAAGCGGGTCGCGAATCCTGAGGTGCATCCAGATAGCCCCTATCATCAGAAAACCCATGGCGGCGGCTGAGGGAATGGCAAGATATGTGAACCAGATTGAAAGCACCAGGCCAAGGGCTGCCAGGACCTTCAGGGCTCCAATCATATACATCATGGTTTCGGAAAGCCCGTAGACCTTAAATTCTTCCCGCATACTGCCTGCGTTGCCTCCTCTCCAGCGCGTGCCCCTCCTGACCCTGAAAAACCATACATTCAGGATGCTGACAAATATGATGAGTTTGGCTACTATGACCAGATCTTCCATCGCTCAATTTTTCAAAAGATATGAAAAAAAGGGGAGAATCGCGATGGGGTTTTTCTCAATTGCGCTGCTCGCTGTACCTTTAGAAAAAAAGCAGATGAACACCGAACGGAATGTGCTTGGAGGTCAGCTGATCCCCTGTTGCTATGAACCACTCACCGGTTTCTATCGGGATGGACACTGCCGCACCGGCCCCGGTGATACCGGAACCCATGTGGTATGCGCAATCATGACTGAAGAGTTTCTGCGTTTCACCCGGTCCCGCGGAAATGACCTGAGCACCCCGCTCCCCTACTTCAATTTCCCGGGTCTTAAGCCCGGGGACCGCTGGTGCCTTTGCGCGAGCAGGTGGCGAGAGGCCTACAGGCAGGGAGCAGCACCTGGGGTGATTCTTGAAGCAACGCATCAAAAGGCCCTTGAAATGCTTGAATTCGAATGGCTGCTGGAACATAAATTCTCCGACGAATAAATTCGTCAAAGCTTCATGCCGAAAGCCAGGTCACCGGCATCTCCCAGACCCGGAATAATATATCCTTTTGCACTTAGTGTATCATCCACCGCGGCGATCCACAGATGGGTCTTCTCGGGGAAGACTTCCCGTATATGGGCAATGCCTTTTTTGGATCCAATTACCGAAAGGATATGTATCTGAGAGGGCTCCCCATGTGCCTTCAGCGCAGCCAGCACATTCTCCAACGTCTTGCCCGTAGCAAGCATCGGATCGGTCAAAACAAGGGTTTTCCCATCCAGGGCAGGAGCTGCAAAATACTTTACAATCACCTCAAAGGCATCCCCCCCACCGGGGTGGTGGCGGTATGCTGAAATAAAAGCGTTCTCCGCCCGGTCGAAATAGTTAAGCAATCCGTGGTGCAGGGGGAGTCCTGCCCTAAGTACGGAGCAAAGCACCAGGGGAGAAACCGGCACGGACATGGTGGTGGTTCCCAGGGGTGTCTGCACGGTCCTTATGGTGTATTTCAGGGTCTTGCTGAGTTCATAACACAAAACCTCTCCCACGCGTTCGATATTGCGGCGAAATCGCATCGGGTCCTTCTGGATTTCAGTATCGCGTAATTCGAGGATGAATTGATTCAAAATCGAGTTTTGATCGCCCAGGTAGTGTATGTGCATTGCTTGAAAATGAAATGAATATTGCTTTCTGGGATCCCCCGGGATATCCAGGATTGCACCGGAAGGAGCGAACAACCTCCTTAGAGTTGATCAAAACCGATCCCGATCCTGGTAAAAATCTGATAGATGGCCTTGAGCTCTTCGTCCCCTACACGCCCATCTGCATTGGCCGCTTCGTTCAGCATGACCGCCAGTGCCTCTTTTTTAGCTTCGGGCATGGCCCCCAGGATTGCCATGGCTTCTCCAAGGTCAACATGTCTTGCCTCTTTGTACAGGTTTGCATCAAACCCAACTACATTGGCCAATTGCGAAACAAAAATTGCCTCCCCTTCATAAATCTTGTCATCGGCCCGGATGATCTGATCCACCGCCTTCAGGATTCCCAGTTTTTCAGCTAAGTTGAATTCCATACACCAAATGGGTTAAAAACGGCCCGTTCGGATATTCCGCAAAACATCCGTGATTGCGATTTGCCAAGGGGTTTGATCGGAGTCTTTCAACGGATTCAAAGGTTTTCGGAATCCACGCCCGCCTCCCTGAATATCCGGTAAATGAGCTTGAGTTCTTCCTCATCCACCCGTCCATCCGCACCAGCGGCCTCGCTCAATATTTTGGCAAGGACAGCCTTCTTGTGTTTCGGCATGGTTTTCAGGGATTTTATGGCATCCGCCATCGTCATTTTACGCGCCCGGTCAAAAAGTTCCCGGTCAAAATCCACGACCTTGGACAACTGGGATATGAAAAAGGATTCTCCTTCATAAATCCGATCGTCCACCCGGATTACCTGATCAATCGCTTTAATAACCCCTAATTTCTCGTCCTGAGTAAATTCCACCGTTCCAGGTTTAAGGTAATAGTTACCAATTGGCCATCTGCAAAGGGCCCTGAACCCAAAGGAATAAGGCGGCCCCATACATATTGCAAACCTATATTACTCAAAATATTCAAGTCGGACAAGGATCTATGTCAGTTCGTGGGAAAAAGGCCCTTTCTGTGCTCACCGGGTAGCATTCCTTTTGTACCTTGGGTTAGCAAATAACTCCAATTGATGACCTCCCAGTCCTCTAATGTTGCTTCCATTGAAGTGATTTCCCCGGGAAGGATCAACCTGATCGGGGAGCACACAGACTATAACGACGGGTATGTCCTGCCTGCGGCCGTTCAGCTTCAGGTTTATGTCCATCTGCGCAGGAATAACTCCGAAAACAAGTGCAACGTCTTCAGCAATACGCTGCAGGCCGGACTGGTGGCCGATCTCGAAAACCTTCAACCCGGGAAGGGTTGGGAGAATTATGTTCTAGGTGTCCTGAGTGAGGTCAAAAAACGAACGCATAAACTGCGGGGATTTGATGCCCGCCTGGATTCGGACCTGCCTGTCGGGGCAGGGCTGAGTTCCTCGGCGGCCCTAGAATGCGGGCTTGCCTTTGGGCTGAATGAACTCTTCAGCCTTAACCTCAGCCCTATGGAGATCATCCGTCTGTCGCAACTGGCTGAACACCGGTTTGCCGGAACCCAGTGTGGGATCCTGGATCAGTTTGCCTGTGTAATGGGCCGAAAGGACCACTTCATCCTGCTGGATTGCAGGTCTATGGAATACCGCTACCTCCCTTCCAACCTGGGGGATTACCAACTTTTGCTGATCAACAGCAGGATCAGTCATTCCCATGCGGAAAGCGGCTACAATCAGAGACGAAAGGAATGTCAGGCGGGTGTCGCTTTGCTGCGGGAACGCTTTCCCGAAATCCGGTCCCTCAGGGATGCCTCCCTGGAGCAGCTGCAAGCCGTTGGCGATACGCTACCACAGACGATATTTCGCCGATGCCGCTATGTGATCGAAGAGAATGCCCGGGTGCTTAAAGCCGCCCAATACCTGGAGCGGGGTGACCTGGAAGCTTTGGGAAACCTGCTGACACAAACCCACAGGGGATTGCAGGAACTCTATGAGGTCAGCTGCCCGGAAGTAGATTTTCTGGTAGAGAACGCCAACGCCCTGCCCGGGGTGTTGGGGGCACGTATGATGGGAGGTGGTTTCGGGGGATGCTGTCTTATCATGGTGCACGGGGATGCACTTGCTGAGGTGCGGAAACACCTGCTTTCAGCCTATTTCGGATCCTTTGACTTAAAGGCGGAGCCTTTGGAAGTACGCCTGGGAGACGGGGTTCGTCTGCGCTCCTGACCTTCCTGCAACAAACGGGTACTGGTCTTTACCTCTGCATAGCGGGGATCCGGAACATATTCCTGTTTTTCCATTTTTGCCACTTCAACGCTGAGGAATCCAAACTCGCTTACCACCTTCCCATAAAGACGGTAGATCCCCTTTCCCCTGAAGAAATACTTCGCTGCCACCGGGGGGAAAAGCACCGTATCAAACACTTCTCCCTCCTGATCGATAAAGGTGGCGAAGTGCATGCGCTTTCCCGACTGGGTACTGGTGTTCTTCACCGTGACCAGATACCCGTATATATCGATATTGCGATCGATAAAATCCGACAAATGCCTGCTGGCATGGCGGTTGGCCACCGGCCTGACAAGAAGCTCAAAAGGGCTGCAAAGGCAAAAACCGAGCAATTCCAGCTGGGTAAAGGCCTCTTCCAGGCGGGTACTGTTCAGGTGCGGGATTTCAAAACGGGAACGCTGGGGCGGAAAGAGGCGTGGGTGTTCTGTAATCTCACCCCCCGAAAGCAGCATGTGGGCCTGCCAGAGCAACCGGTGCTTTTCTACCCCTGTGCTGCGAAAGGCATCAATGCGTATCAGGATGCTGAGCTGCTCGACGGAGATCGGGACCCGGTCCAGGAAATCCTCCAGACTCTCAAATGTCCCTCCTGTTTCGCGTTGCCTGATAATGCGGTCCATCACCCTGGATTCCAATTCCCGCAAGTACATAAAACCAAGATAGATGTCCGTTCCCTCAATCCGGTTGACCACCCCGGACCGGTTGATACAGGGTTCATGGATGGTTGCGCCAAGCATCCTGGCTTCATGTATATAATGCTCGGGCCGGTAAAAGCCCCCACCGTTGTTCAGCACAGCCACCATGTATTCCAGGGGGTGGTAGGTCCTCAGGAACAGGCTCTGATAGCTTTCCACCGCATAGGATGCCGAATGCCCCTTGGCAAAGGCATAACCCGCAAAGCTGGCCACCTGCTGCCAGATCTCTGAAATCAGGGATTCCGCATAGCCCTTTTTACGGCAGTTGGCAATAAAGGCCGCCCTGACCCTTTCAAATTCCTCCCGGGAGCGGAACTTCCCGCTCATTCCCCGACGGAGTACATCGGCCTCCCCCAGGCTAAGCCCTGCAAAATAATGGGCAACCTTGATCACATCTTCCTGGTATACCATCACCCCATAGGTGTCTGGCATAATGTCCAGCAAGACCGGATGGGCCTGCCGTACCCGTTCGGGGTTGCGGTGGCGCAGGATGTATTCCCGCATCATCCCGCTTTTGGCCACCCCCGGCCGGATAATGGAGCTGGCCGCCACCAGGCCCAGGTAGTTGTCTACCTCCAGTTTGCGCAACAACATCCGCATGGCCGGGGATTCCACATAGAAACACCCCATGCACTGAGCGGATTTGACCATGTTGTTGATCCGGGTATCCTTTTTTATACCTGGAATGTTGTGAATATCAATTTCCCTGAAAGCTTCCGGCTGGTTCTCCCGGATGATCTGCAAGGCTTCCTTGATCTTGGCAAGCCCCCGCTGACCCAGGATATCAAACTTGTACAGGCCCACGTCCTCTGCGATCACCATATCAAACTGGGTAGTGGGAAACCCCTTGGGGGGCAGGTGGGTGGCGGAAAACCAGTGGATGGGCCTCTGGCTGATCAGAATGCCTCCTGCATGGACGCTCAGGTAATTCGGCATGCCCTTAATGAGTTTTCCGTAGCGGAGCACCAACCGGGCTACCCCGTCCAGGCGGGAATCCGGATACTGCCCATTGCATAACTGGTCGATCTCGGCCTTGGGCAACCCGAAGACCTTGCCCAGTTCCCGGACGATCCCCCGCTGTTTGAAGGTTACATAGGTGCCCAGCAGGGTGACATGATCAAAACGCTCAAATATATACCGGGTGACGGCCTCCCGGTCCTTCCAGGAAAAATCGATGTCAAAATCCGGGGGGTTGGCCCTGAAAAGGTTGATAAAGCGCTCGAAATACAAATCGAGTTCGATCGGGTCTACATCGGTAATGCGCAGCAAATACGCCACAATGCTGTTGGCTCCGCTGCCCCGCCCCACATAGAAGAACCCCCGGCGGCGTGCTTCGCTAACAATATCCCAGTTGATCAGGAAATAGGAGACGAAGCCCTTTTGCCTGATCAGGCCGAGTTCCTTCTCCAGGCGGGCATATACCTGGGGTCCCGGTTCCCTGTACCGGTACGGCATCCCTTCCCTGCAAAGCCGCTCCAGCAGTGCTTCATCTTTTTCCCTGCTGCCCGTATAGGTCTGCAGGTTTTGAGGCTTGCGGTCCTGCGAAAAATCAAACTGAATGTGGCAGGCATCCATCAATCGCTGGGTGTTCTCCAGGATGAAGGGGTATTGGGAAAAGGCAGCTGCCAGGTTCTCCACCGGATACATCTGCTCCTCCGGGGAGGCCTGTTCGGATTCCGGCAACTTGCTCAGCAGTACATTGTTGTCAATGGCCCTGAGCAGGCGATGGGCATTAAAATCCCGCTTATTTCGAAACGTCACTGGCTGCAGCACCACCAGCCTGTCCCGGAGTTCTGCAATGCGGGTAAAAGGGAGGCGGCGCAGATCGCGGAGGGAAACCCCTATGAATTCATGGGGGGCAAAGGCTGTCATCTCTTCCATCAACACCTTCTCGAAGGGATAGATGACGTATGCCTGTGAAAAGTTCGGGGCCCGCTCGGGAAGCGGCTCCCCTTCGTGCAGATGGTGGGAAAGAAAGCGATTCAATTCAAAAAACCCCTCATTGTTGCGGGCAATCCCCACGAAACACGGATCGATGCCGTTTCGAAAATCAATCCCCAGCAGGGGCTCCACCTGAAACTCCGGGGCCCTGCGCACAAAGTTCAGCCCGGCAGAGGTGTTGTTGATATCCGTCAGTGCGATGCGCCCCACCCCACATTCCCGGGCCAGGGCAAGCAAGGCCTCTTCGGAAAAGGTCCCGTAGCGGAGGCTGTAGTAGGTGTGGCAATTCAAGTACATAAATTCCAAAACACAAATTCCAAATTCCAAGTGTATCTGTTCAGCAGTGTTTCTCAACCCTGGACATTTGGTTAATAATAGAAGACAATATGTTCTTTAACTCAATGGCTTCCCCTAACAACTTAGCAACTTCGGCATCCTGTGTACTGTTCATCTCTTTTATGAGTCTAAGCCAATAGGATGCTTCTTTCGCTTCCTTTCTGGCGATCTTCAGCCTCATGATCAAATCATTGCGTCCCAATTTCTCATTTGCCTCAATGTAATTGGCCCCCTACGGAACCTGATGCCTTTATGAGTTGCCTACCATCCTCAAGATTATTCAGTGTTCTGGGTAATTGTTTCATTAAAAGGCGACAGTCTCTGGCGAACCTGTATGTTCTTTCTTCCAGATCATAAACTTTTTCTCTTCGCATAACTTTTGGAATTTGGAATTTGGAATTTGGTCATTGTTTCCTGTGTGCCAGTACCGGAGGCGGCTGCCCGTTGAACGGATTGTGCATCCGGCCGATGGTGCGGGCCCCCATGCCTGAAGCCCGGATCACGCTCTTGTCCCCATAACGCTCCCGCATACGGTCCATGGCGGCATACAGGCTGAGGATCTCTTCCCGGTCCTCAAAGAGGTTTATCTGGTAATTCCCCGGCACCAGGTGGCTGAACCGCACCCCGATGAGCCGTACCAGCAGCCGCCGCTCGTACAGCCTTTCGAAAAGGCCAAGCACCTTTGGGATCAGCTTGTGATCGGCACTGGTATAGGGGATGCGCAGCTGTTTGGAGTAGGTGTTGAAATCCGAATAGCGGATCTTGACCGCAATACAGGCCGTCAGCCTGCTGCCCCGCCTCAGCTGGAAAGCCAGGTTTTCGGTCATCGCGATCAGGATCCCCCGCAGCCGGTGTACGTCAATGGTGTCCCGGTCAAAGGTGCGCTCCGTAGAAATGGATTTACGCTCACAGAAAGGCACTACCGGGCGGTTGTCAATCCCGTTGGCACGTTTCCAGATCACCCCTCCGTTGCTCCCCAACACCCGTTGCATCACCTCCATGGGCATCTCCTGTATGGTCCTCACCTGCCGCAGGCCGAGGTTGCGAAGCGTCTGGTACGTCTTGTCCCCCACCATGGGGATCTTCTTGATGGAAAGCGGGGCCAGGAAGGGCTTTTCATATCCGGAATCCACTTTCAGCTGGTTATTGGGCTTGGCCTCCCCCGTGGCTACCTTGGAAACCACCTTGTTGACCGAAAGCCCGAAGGAAATCGGCAGCCCGGTCTCCCGGATGATGCGCCGGCGCAATTCCGTGGCATAACGGTAGCAGCCAAAGAAACGGTCCATCCCGGAAAGGTCTGCATAGAACTCATCGATACTCGCCTTTTCAAACAGGGGTACCTGTTCCTTGATAATATCGGTGACCTCGTCGGAGTGTTTGCTGTAGGTTCCCGCATTGCCGCGGATCACCACGGCTTCCGGACAGAGTTCCCGGGCCATGCGCATGGGCATGCCCGAATGGATGCCATAGCCCCGCGTCTCATAGCTGCAGGCAGCCACCACCCCTCTGTCGCTCAGGCCACCCACCAGGATGGGCCGGCGTTTTAAACGGCTGTCCAGTTTCCGTTCCACCGAAACGAAAAAAGTATCCAGGTCCAGATGAAGGATGGTCTTTTGCATCACATTTTTGAAAAAAAGAGGGATGCTAATTTATGGATATTTTCCGTTTTTTTGGAATTATTCCTAATTATAAATTGTTAAAAATAATAGCTGCTGCAGCGGAGGGTAAGACAGCGGCCATGACAGTCTGCTCGGAAGGGAAATTGCGGGGGGAGGGTTTAGTTTGATGGGGTCGGCAACCAGGTAAGAAGATATGGCATCAGCCCCTTCCTTGAAAAAGCCCAAACGTGTAGGCCTGAACACTCCCTGAAGGGGTAATATGGTCCAGGTTTAATCCATGGACCAAATCAAAATGAGGGGCCAATACCCTTTGCAATTCCAGGATCGAATACCGCTGAACCGGGAGTCCGCTACACGTGGGAGGCCCTTTGTCCGAAAAGGCACCCAGGATGAGGAACCCCTCATGTGGAATAGCCTTCCGGGCTATTTCCAGGTATTTCTTGATCTGAACGGGGTGGGTCAGGAAGTGAAAGGTCGCCCGGTCATGCCAGAGCGCATAAGATCGTACAGGTTCAAAGTCCAGAATATCGGATTCCAACCAGTGAACCTCCCCGGACCGGATGCCAAGCCTTTTTTTTGCACGCCTTAGGGCTGCGGCGGATATATCCAATACAGAAAGGTCCTCGAAACCCAAATTTAGCAAATGGTCCGTCAGTAAACTATCTCCACCTCCAACATCTATGATCGCAGCGTCAGATGAAAGCTCCAGGCGCGAGATCAATGAAAGGGAAGTCTCGGGTTTGGGCTGGTACCAACCCACCGTTTCCAGGGGTTTTGTTTGATAAACTTCCTCCCAATGAAGTTTTCTGGAATTCGAAGGCATCGCCGGCCCCAAGACTACTGTTCAGCCATTTCCGGAGGATTGATCACCACGTAATCATACTGGATCTGCCATCCGTCGTCATTCTTCTTCCAGAATACCAGATAGTCTCCGGTAAGTTGCATGGAGGGGATGGGGCTGTCCTCATTGGCCGTAAAAGTTTGAACTCCACGTCCCCGCTCCACCGCAGATCCATTTATATACTGAAAATCCAGGATCTCCAACTCCAGGCTCCAGTCACCCATTTCAGCAGCATCCTTCTGTGCCTGCACCCAGGCTTCACGCCCACGGATAGGAGGTTGTCCTGAGATCATCTGCACTACGTCCGGCGCAAAAAACTTCCCAGCCTCTTCAAACTTGCCTTCGCGTAAATACAAGGTAACAAGTCGGTTAGCCTCTTCAATGGCAGCCATGGCATCTTTTTGTTCCCGTTCGGCCCGAATGGCCATCTCTTCATCTGAGGTTTTTTCCCCGCAGGATGCCACAAACAGCAACAGGCCCATAAGGGCATAGCTCATTAATTTTTTCATGGTTGGTGATATTAAGGTTGTAAAAGAACTCGCTGCACTGAAATGTGCTGTCTGAAGATACAAAAATAATCAGGGGTTCAGGCCCTGAATCATTATTGCACAGATATCCGGCAATAAAAACCATACGGGAGTCCTTCCAGAAAATCAGACGGATTTAGGATGCCGCTATGAAGGAGGAAAGTGATCTTGCCCAATTAATGGCAGGGCTACATGCTATAATACAGGATCAGCAACACTCCTATCAAATAGCATACCATGGCCAGGATAACGATCACCTCGATACGGCCAAGATAGATTTCCAGAAAGCGTCCGATCCTTCGGAGCATACAGGTAAATTAAAGGCTGCCCTTTTTAATCAAAAGGAAAACCTGTATAGAGTCGATACAGAAATGCATAAAGCACCACCAGGAACATCACAAAACTGAACCAGGCAAAGATCTTGAAATACCGTTTCACCAGGAAATTTCCCAGGTCACGGAACCCGTTTAAGTAGATTTCTTTAATGAGTAAAAGTGTATTCATTCGTTTCCGATTTGGATTCACCACAAAATTATGGCATCCCTGAAGGGGCGGAGGTAAATCTCGCTCAAGGGGCCGGGTTTTCAGTTGAGTGGATAAGCCGGTGCA
>CBFCWO010000033.1:0-26373 GCA_965601625.1 uncultured Flavobacteriaceae bacterium
TACCAGTTTTGGGAGAGCTTTCAGAATACCCTTATTCTGGAGAGCTACGGAAATCTAAGGGTGCTGCCCCTGGTTTTATTGACCATGTTGGGGGTCTTTCTGCTGTCCAAGGTGATCCGAAGGGTTTCGATCAACCTGGATTATCAGGCGTACCTTGAAGAAGAGCTCGACAAAAGCCTGGGGGAGCTCAGCAGGGAAAGATCTGAATCCCGAAGTGCGGCACGCTAAGAGTAATAAGGCTTGAGCCGGTTTTTGAATAATGATGCCAGATCAGTCCTGCTTGCCTATTTCACTGGCCACTTCCCTCAGCAGGTCTTTCAATTCTTCACGTTGCCGCTGCTTGATCTTGATCTCAATGATACGCTCAATCTCCTGCTGTTTGTGAGGGGGCAAATTGTCAAAATCGAGAATCTCTTCTTCCTGCTGGGATTTCAGCATAGGGCCTTCCCCGGTTAACAGCCAGACGACATTCAGATCCGGGTAAATTTTAAGGATATTTTCTATAACATCACTGCCTATGGAAGCCCGGTTCTTTCGCATCCGAAGTGTGTATCCATTGCTCGCTCCTATAGATATATCAAACTGCCGGGCACTCAAACCGGTATGTTTTATAAACTGCATGAGCCTGTCAATCGTCTTGATCATGGATAACTGCTTAGATTTTGCACTAATATACGTTCTTTTTGAGGTATTAGAAAATAATCTAAGAAAATTGACAAATTATGTATAAAAATAGAAAATAGTTTTTATATATAGAATATAATCTATATATTGAACATGAAACCTGGTCCCTCATAGTTTGTTAACCCCATAATGCCATTCTATGAAAACAATAAAGCATGTAGAACGACTTCAAAGACTTCACGACCTGATCCTTATGGAATGTACAGGTTCACCGGGACAGATTGCCAGAAGGCTCCGGATCAGCGAAAGAACGGTGTATTACCTTATTGAACAGCTCAGGGATTACGAAGCCAAAATCGGCTATGACAGGAGTAGGAAGACCTACTTCTACAAAGATGATTTTATTCTTGAGGTCAATTTTTCTATCTGCATAGGCACCCACGATCAGGTGACGGAAATACTGGATGGGAGCTATTTCAGAAAAAGTTCCAGGAATACCTATCCGGCCAGTTCCTACTAAAAATCAAGGCTATCTCGGTCGCAGCCATGCAAACGGGACTACCATTTCTTGGAGGGAAACGCCTCCATGCTGATAGGTGTTCCTGTAGTAGCTTGCATAATAATTGAAATTATTTGGGTAGGCAAAGAACAGGTCGTTTTTGGCAAAAATGTAAGAGCTGCTTACATGTATCCTGGGCAGGTGGAATTCGCTGGGATTTTTGCATTCCAGTACTTCCCTTTTCTCATAAGTAAGGCTCTTCCCTGTCTTGTACCTCAGATTCAGGCTGGTCTCCCGATCCCCGATCACTTTGGAAGGCTGCTTGACATTAATCGTTCCGTGATCTGTGGTGATGATAAGCTGCATTCCCATTTGGCTGGCCTGCTGAATAAGGTCCAGAAGGGGAGAATTTCGAAACCAGCTGAGTGTAAGGGATCGGTACGCCTTATCGTTGGAGGCCAGCTCCTTGATGACTTCCATCTCCGTTTTGGCGTGGGAGAGCATGTCCACGAAATTATAGACCACCACGATGAGGTCATTTGCCTTTTGTGATTTCATTTGGCGCGCGAGATGCCTACCCTGCTTTAGGCTGCTAATTTTGTGGTATTCCCATTGGAGATCCAGCCCAAGGCGTTTTAATTGCGCTCCGAGGAATTCCGATTCAAATAGGTTCTTTCCCCCTTCATCCGTATCGTTCTTCCACCAGTCCGGGTGTCGCTTTTCCATATCCTCCGGCATCAGCCCTGAAAAAAGAGCGTTCCGGGCGTATTGGGTGGCCGTCGGAAGAATGCTGTAATACGGTATCTCTTCCTGTTTTTTGAAAAATGGCGTAAGGACCCCCTCAAAGGCCATCCATTGATCATACCTGAGGTTGTCGATCACCACCATCAGGGTTTGTCCCGCTTCCAGCACAGGGACCACATTCTTTCTGAACAGCGTATGGGACATGACCGGGGCTTCTTCACCGTCGCACCATCTGGGGTATTGCTTCTCAATAAACTTAAAGAACTGCTGATTTGCCTCTGATTTTTGGGATTCCAGGATCTCGAACATTCCGCTGTCCTCGATGTCCTCTAGCTCCAGCTCCCAGTAAATGAGCTTTTTATACAGTTCCGCCCAGCCCTCATGGCTGTTCACCATGGAAAGGTCCATGGCGATTTTGCGAAATTCCTGCTGATAGGTAGCTGTGGTCTTTTCCGAAACCAGGCGGGAGTGGTCCAGATTCTTTTTAAGGCTTAACAAGATCTGGTTTGGGTTTACGGGTTTGATGAGGTAATCCGCAATCTTTGAGCCTATGGCCTCTTCCATAAGGGATTCCTCCTCATTTTTCGTAATCATCACCACGGGCAGGGAAGCATCGATTTGTTTGATTTCGGTAAGGGTTTCCAGTCCCGAAAGCCCGGGCATGTTCTCATCCAGAAATACGATATCCAGAGGTTGCTCCCGTACCATCTCGATGGCATCCAGCCCACTCGGACAGGTCACTACCTCGTAATTGCGCTCTTCCAGGAATAGGCGATGAGATTTTAACAGGTCGATTTCATCATCGACCCAAAGGATACGTATTTTCTTCATGACTTTCATTTAAGCCGGAACCCGACGGGGACCGGCACCTTGCTGATTGATGAAACTGGCGGCAATTTTCTACCTTTAAGCCTCAAATACCGTTTCGGTGAAGCGATCTTCCAAGCTCAAGATATTTAATGATCCAATTTACGGATTTATAAGGATACCCGATTACCTGGCCTTCGATCTTATTGCCCACCCTTATTTTCAGCGCCTCAGAAGGATTTCACAAATGGGGTTGAGTTATTTGGTTTATCCAGGGGCTCACCATACCCGCTTCCACCATGCCCTGGGGGCGATGCATCTGATGCAACAGGCGGTAGTTTTGCTGCGCCAAAAGGGGGTGCCCATTTCCTCTGAGGAAGAAAACGGGCTGATCTTGGCCATCCTCCTACACGATATCGGCCACGGACCATTTTCCCATGCCCTTGAAAACCTGTTGATAGAGGATATTTCCCATGAAACTCTTTCGCTGGTTTTTATGGAACGACTCAATAGGGAATTCGACGGAGCGCTTCAAATGGGCATAGAGATCTTTAAGGGGACTTACCCTAAGCCCTATTTGAACCAATTGGTCTCCAGCCAGTTGGACATGGACCGAATGGACTACCTGAAAAGGGATAGCTTCTATACGGGCGTAGCGGAAGGGAATATCAATGCGGAGCGCCTTATCACTATGCTGGCCGTTCAGGAGGAAAACCTCGTGGTTGAAGCCAAGGGCATATACTCCGTGGAAAAATTCCTGATGGCAAGAAGGTTTATGTACTGGCAGGTCTATCTCCATAAAACCGGCCTTGTTGCGGAACAACTCCTGATCCGGGTGATCCGGAGGGCCAGGGAGTTGTTCGACAGCAGTGGGCTAAACTGTGATTCAGCAAGCCTGGCCTATTTTTTATCTAATCCCCTGACCCCGGGCACGTTTCCGGAGGAGGCTTTTGAAATGTTCGCTCAGCTCGATGATGTGGATATCCTTGCAGCCTTGAAACAGTGGCGGAACCATGAGGACCGCGTGCTCTCCTCCCTGTGCGGGATGATCCTGGACAGAAGACTGCTTTCAATAAAGATTGCGGACCATCCCATTCCGGAAGCCCAATTTGAAAAAAGGCTTTTGAAATGCATGGCGCGAACAGGGCTTTCCCGAGAGGAGGCTTCGTATTTTGTGTTCAGGGGTGAGATCAGCAACCGGGCCTACAATCAGGAGCGGCAAAATATCCTAATCCTGGAAAAGGACGGTAGCCTTATGGATGTTGCGCAGCGATCGGACCACCTCAACCTGGAGGTGTTGTCTGAGCCTGTGACAAAATATTATATCTGTTATCCGAAAAAAGGGGTATGACAATTTTTCTTACTTTTGCCCCATCCGAAACAAATCTTTGGTAATCCTTTGGAATTCACGGCCAGTCAGATTGCGGGCATCCTAGAAGGGGATGTGGAAGGCAACCCCGAAGTTGCGGTCCATAAACTGTCTAAAATAGAAGAGGGAGAAACCGGTTCCCTGACGTTTCTGGCCAACCCCAAATACACCCCCTATATTTACCGCACGGAAGCTTCCATCATTATTGTCAACCGCGATTTTGTCCCTGAGCAGAAGCTGAATTCGACCCTGATCAAGGTAGACGACGCCTATAAATCCTTTTCAAAGCTGCTGGCCTATTACAATGAGGTCAAGAACACGAAGACAGGCATAGAAGAGCCTGTCTATATATCCGATACTGCAACCCATGGATCAGGCCTGTATCTGGGGGCTTTTTGTTATCTGGGCAATAACGTGGTGCTGGGGGACAATGTTAAGATCTATCCCAATGTCTATATTGGGGATAACGTAACCATAGGAGACAATACGGTCGTCTTTGCCGGGGCCAAGATTTACTCGGAGACCCAGATTGGCAAGGAGTGCGTGATCCACAGTGGCGTCATCCTGGGTGCGGATGGATTTGGATTTACCCCGGATGAGAACGGGGAATTCTCAAAAGTACCACAAACAGGGAATGTGATCCTTGAAGATCATGTGGATGTAGGCGCTGGCACTACCATTGACCGTGCTACCCTTGGATCTACCATTTTACGGCGGGGAGTAAAACTGGATAACCAGATACAGATTGCCCATAATGTGGAAATCGGACAGCATACCGTAATTGCGGCCCAGACAGGGATAGCAGGGTCCACAAAGATCGGGCGAAACTGTATGATCGGAGGACAGGTTGGGATTGTGGGACATATTGTGATAGGTGACCGTGTGCGGATCCAGGCCCAATCCGGTATTTCAAGGAATATCAAGGACGATGAGGTCCTGCAGGGATCTCCCGCTATGAATTACGGCGACTACAACAAATCATACGTGCATTTTAGGAATTTACCAGGCCTGGTCCGTCGGATCGAGGACCTGGAAAAATCTAATGGCAACTAAATCCATGACCAAGCAACGAACGATCGCAAAGGAGGTAACCCTCAAGGGAGTGGGATTGCATACCGGGGAAAGCGTCAACATGAAGTTCGTCCCGGCTCCCGAGAATCACGGATTCGCTTTTAAACGGGTAGACCTGGAGGGAGAACCCATAATCGAGGCGGACGCAAATTTTGTCATCAATACCCAAAGGGGCACCAACCTGGAGAAGCACGGGGTCAAAATCCAGACCTCGGAGCATGTGCTTGCCGCCCTGGTAGGCCTGGGTATCGACAATGTACTTATCGAGCTGGATTCATCCGAACCCCCCATCATGGACGGTTCTTCCAAATTTTTTGTGGAAGCCCTGGAGAAGGCCGGGGTAGTAGAGCAGGAAGCAGAACGGGAGGTATTTGTGGTAAAGGATGTCATTACCTACCGGGACGAGGCTACCGGAAGCGAGATCACCGTGATCCCGGCCGAGGAATACCAGGTTACCACCATGGTGGATTTCGGGACCAAGGTTCTGGGGACTCAGAATGCGACCCTGGAGCATATGTCCGATTTCAAAGATGAAATTTCCGACGCACGCACCTTCAGCTTCCTCCATGAACTTGAGATGTTGCTGGAGAACGGGCTGATCAAGGGAGGCGATCTGAACAATGCCATTGTTTATGTGGACAAGGAGATTTCCGAAGCCACGATGAAAAAACTCGAGAAGGCCTTCAATAAGAAAAAGCTATCGGTCAAACCCAACGGGATCCTGGATAACCTTACCCTTCATTATCCCAATGAAGCGGCACGGCATAAGCTCCTGGACGTCATCGGGGACCTGGCCCTGGTGGGAACCCCCATCAAAGGCAAGGTGATCGCAAATAAGCCTGGTCACTACGTCAATACGCAGTTTGCCAAGAAGCTTTCCAAGATCATCAAGCTGGAAAAACGCAACAAAGTCCCGAAATACGATCTTAATCAGGAACCATTGATGGATGTGAACCAGATCATGTCCATGCTTCCGCATCGCCCGCCATTCTTGCTGGTCGATAAAATCCTCGAGCTTTCAGATACACATGTGGTTGGGCTCAAGAATGTCACCATGAACGAACCTTTCTTCGTGGGACACTTCCCCGGGGCACCGGTAATGCCCGGCGTACTGCAGGTGGAAGCCATGGCTCAAACCGGTGGGATCCTGGTTCTGAGCACGGTGCCTGACCCGGAGAATTACCTGACGTATTTCATGAAGATAGACAAGGTAAAGTTCAAACAACAGGTGCAGCCGGGAGACACCCTAATTTTTAAATGTGATTTGATTTCGCCCATACGCCGGGGAATTTGTCATATGCAGGCATATGCCTATGCGAATGGCAAACTCGCGTCAGAGGCCGAATTGATGGCACAGATAGTGAAAACAAAAAAAGACTGACATGAATCAACCCCTGGCCTATGTGCATCCCGGTGCCAAAATAGCCAAGAATGTGGTCATTGAACCCTTTGCGACCATTCATAATAATGTCACGATAGGAGAAGGGTCCTGGATTGGGTCAAACGTTACGATCATGGAAGGGGCGCGTATAGGCAAGAACTGCAATGTATTTCCAGGCGCAGTGATCTCAGCCCCGCCTCAGGACCTGAAGTATCAGGGAGAGGAAACTACCGTTGAAATTGGGGATTATACTACCATACGCGAATGCGCAACCATCAATAAAGGTACGGCAGACCGGATGAAAACGGTGATTGGGAAGAATTGCCTGATCATGGCATATTGCCATATTGCCCATGACTGCATCGTGGGGAACAATTGTATTTTTTCGAACAATTCTACCCTGGCCGGTCATGTGACCATTGGCCAGCATGTGGTCCTGGCGGGCATGGTTGCAGTGCACCAGTTTGTTTCGGTGGGCTCACATGCTTTTGTAACCGGAGGATCCCTGGTTCGAAAGGACGTCCCTCCTTTTGTAAAAGGGGCAAGGGAGCCCATGTCCTATGTGGGGATCAACTCCGTCGGTTTGAGGAGAAGGGGTTATACCACCGAGAAAATACGGGAAATTCAGAATATCTACCGCATACTCTATCAGAGGAACTACAATAATTCCCAGGCGGTTCAGATCATCGAGGCCGAGATGGAAGCCACGCCTGAGCGGGATGAGATCCTGCAGTTCATCAGGGATTCCCAACGAGGCATCATGAAAGGGTACTTTAGCAATAATTAATCATGGCAACAACATCAGATATCAGGAAGGGTCTTTGCATCCGCTATAACCACGACATTTATAAGATCGTTGAATTCCTTCATGTTAAGCCTGGGAAGGGCCCTGCTTTTGTGCGTACCAAGCTCAAAAGCATTACTACTGGAAAGGTTATAGAAAACACTTTTTCAGCAGGCCATAAAATCGAGGATGTCCGGGTAGAGACCCGGGCCTATCAGTATCTGTACTCTGAAGGGGATACTTTCCACTTCATGAATACGGACGATTACAATCAAATTGCCCTGCAGAAGAGCACCCTGGACAGCCCGGATCTGCTTAAAGAAGGGGAGGTGGTTACCATTATGTTCAATACGGAGGACAGCATGCCCCTGTCTGTGGAGATGCCTGCCAGCGTGATCCTCGAGGTTACCCAAACCGAACCCGGGGTCAAAGGCAATACAGCGACCAATGCGACCAAGCCGGCCACGGTGGAAACCGGGGCCCGTATCAACGTCCCCCTGTTCATCAATGAAGGGGACCGCATCAAGGTCGATACGGAAAAAGGCAGCTATATGGAGCGCGCTAAAGAATAATCCCGCACATGAAATTCCCAAGGATATACGCTTTGTCGGAAATTGCTGCCCTGATCGGAGCAGAAATGGTAGGCCCGGACGATTTTCCCGTGCATGGCATGAATGAGATCCACGTCGTGGAACCGGGAGATATCGTGTTTGTGGACCACCCGAAGTATTACGACAAGGCACTACAGTCCGCGGCCACCATTGTTTTGATCAATAAAGAAGTCCCATGCCCGGAGGGGAAGGCCCTGTTGATCTCGGACGATCCTTTCCGTGATTTCAACCAATTGACTGACCATTTTCAACCTTTCAGGCCCGCGGAGGCCACCATAGACCCAAGTGCGACCATAGGTGAGGGAACCGTGATCCAGCCCAATGTGGTCATCGGGCGTGAGGTGCAGATTGGTCGCAATTGCCGGATCCATTCCAATGTGGTGATTCAAGATCGCTGTATTTTGGGGGATGACGTGATCGTACAGTCGGGAACGGTGATCGGCTCAGACGCTTTCTATTACAAGAACCGCCCGGACGGCTATGACCGCTTAATTTCGGGTGGCCGAGCAATCCTTGAAGACGGGGTTGAAATCGGCGCTTTGTGCACTATTGACAGAGGGGTCAGCGGTGATACCCGAATCGGTGCGGGAAGCAAGCTGGATAATCAGGTGCAGGTGGGTCATGACACGGTTCTCGGAACAAAATGCCTTGTAGCCTCACAAACCGGTATTGCCGGTTGTGTGGTCATAGAGGATGAGGTTACCCTGTGGGGGCAGGTAGGGGTGATCAGTGGGATTCGCATTGGGAAGGGGGCGGTTGTCCTTGCCCAGGCGGGCATATCAAAATCCCTTGAAGGGGGGAAGACCTATTTCGGGAGCCCAGCAGAGGAGGCCCGTTTTCAGATGAAGCAAATCGCCATGCTCAAGCAAATCACAAAGGGGTAAAAAACATCGGAGATTCACTGGTCAGGTTTTGCCGGATGACCTATTTTTGTCACAATTAAAAAACACACACATGAGTGTTCTGGTAAATAAGGATTCAAGAATTATTGTACAGGGTTTCACAGGCAGTGAAGGCACCTTCCATGCAGAGCAGATGATCGAATACGGGACCAATGTTGTCGGGGGGGTGACTCCGGGCAAAGGAGGGCAGGAGCATCTGGGAAAACCTGTATTTAATACCGTCTCTGATGCCGTAAGGGAAACCAAAGCCGATACCAGTATTATTTTTGTCCCTCCTGCCTTTGCCGCCGATGCCATTATGGAGGCTGCTGAAGCAGGAATAGGCGTAATTATCACGATCACCGAGGGAATTCCCGTAGCAGACATGATTAAGGTATATGCCTACGTTAAGGAAAGGGGAGCACACCTTGTCGGTCCTAACTGCCCTGGGGTAATCACTCCGGAGGAGGCAAAAGTGGGTATTATGCCCGGTTTCGTCTTCAAGAAAGGGAAGGTGGGTATCGTATCAAAATCGGGAACGCTCACCTATGAGGCTGCCGACCAGGTGGTCCGTCAGGGTCTTGGGATATCAACGGCCATCGGAATCGGGGGGGACCCGATTATCGGGACTACTACCCGGGAGGCCATGGAACTATTGATCGGAGATCCGGAAACAGAATGCGTGGTGATGATCGGAGAGATCGGGGGGCAGTTGGAAGCAGAAGCCGCCCGCTGGTATAAGGAAAATGGATCAGACAAACCTGTCATTGGTTTTATTGCGGGTGAGACAGCCCCTGCAGGACGAACCATGGGACACGCCGGCGCCATTGTCGGAGGAAGTGATGACACGGCCCAGGCCAAAAAGCGGATCATGAGGGAATGCGGAATACATGTTGTGGATTCCCCGGCGCGCATAGGAAGCAAGGTGAAGGAAGTGATCGGCTAACCCACGTTAACACTATTATAAAATCCCGCTCTGGCGGGATTTTTTGTTGCATACTTCGTACCTTGAAGGGTATATTTGAGATACGACCAAACAAAACCCTAACACATGAAAATCCTAGAAGGAAAGAAAGTTATTATCACGGGAGCCAGCCGCGGTATTGGCAGTGGAATTGCACGGACTTTTGCAGAACACGGGGCAGATGTGGCCTTCACCTATAGCAGCAGTGAGGCCCCTGCCAAAGTGCTCGAAGAGGAATTGACAAAGCTCGGGGTCAGGGCAAAAGCCTATAAGAGCAATGCTGCCAGTTTTCAGGAGGCAGAGACCCTGGTGGCTCAGGTGCTGGAAGATTTTGGAGGCGTGGACATCCTGATAAACAATGCCGGGATCACCAGGGATAATTTGCTGATGCGAATGAACGAAGCGGATTTTGATCAGGTGATTGAGACCAACTTGAAGTCCGTATTCAATATGACCAAGGCCGTTCAACGGACCTTGCTGAAACAACGAAGTGGATCCATAATCAATATTAGCAGTGTTGTTGGACTCAAAGGAAATGCCGGGCAGGCTAATTATGCAGCTTCCAAGGCAGGCATGATTGGCTTTACAAAAAGCATAGCCCTTGAACTGGGATCCAGGAATATACGCTGCAATGCCATTGCACCTGGCTTCATCGAGACCGAAATGACGGAGAAACTCGATGAGAAAACCGTACAAAGCTGGAGGGATGCCATTCCCCTGAAGCGTGGGGGGACTCCTGCAGATGTGGCGAACGCCTGTCTTTTTCTGGCTTCTGACCTGTCTTCCTACGTAACCGGGCAGGTCCTGAGCGTGGACGGAGGAATGCTCACTTAGGGGGAACCGCAGGATTTCAGGATGTTTCGGCAGCCCCCTGCGGAGGGACAAATAACTATAAACCGAAGTGTCATGATCTGGTATATGCTGACCGTTTTGGTGCTTGGTCTGGCCCTGCATCTATTATGCAGGCATGCCTCGCACAAGGTGGTTTAATTCTATGGATAAATTCGATTGATGACCCTGCAGAATGTATTGTGGATTGCGCTGAGTGCAGCAGTTTCGCTGGTATGGGTCTGGTACCAGTATTTCTACAGGGCAAAGAATATCCCCCATCCCTATCTATTAGCTGCGCTCCGCTTTTTAACGCTCATGGGTATTTTTTTACTCCTGATCCCCCTGACCCTTGAGAGCATTTCTACCTATACAGAAAAGCACCGCCTCTTTGTGCTTGCGGACAATAGCAAATCCGTAGGCAATGAAGCAGTTAGGAAACAACTAATTGCCTCCAGAGACCTGCTCACCGGTGATCCAGCCCTTTCGGAACGGTTGGAGGTTACTGAATTTGTGTTTGGAAAGGAATTGCGGAATTCGGACACCCTCGATTTCTCGGAGAACGGAACCAATATCACGTCGGCCCTGGAGTACCTTGTAAATGCCCAACCCGATCAGAATGCGAGTATCGTCCTGCTTTCTGATGGTGTCGAAAATCAGGGTAGGAGCCTGGCTTCTTCCCCTGTTTTGCCTATTCCCGTTTATCCGGTAATCGTAGGTGATACCACAGCATACCTGGACATACGAATAGACCGGTTAAACCTGAATCGATATGCCTTTCTCGAGAACCAGTTCCCTGTGGAGATACTGGTTTCCTACAGGGGAGACGCCCGGGCACAGACTGTTTTGAATGTACTGGACAATGGTAAGCCGGCACATCGTGAGACACTGGATTTTGCCGGAGGTCGTGCTACAAAACGAATCTCGGTTACACTGCCTGCAACGGCGGTAGGTTTGCACGCCATTACAGTTGTCGTGGAACCGTTGCAAAATGAGCGAAATACGCAAAACAACAGGCTGGATGCAGGAATTGAGGTCATCGATGAAACCACCAGGATCAGTATTGTCAGCCGGGTTGCTCATCCCGATATCGGAGCCCTTAGAAGGAGTATTGAATCCAATGAACAAAGGCAGGTCCGAATCCTGCGGCCTGAAGAAGCGGAGCCTTTTTTCCCGGAAACAGACCTATGGATCCTCTACCAGCCCGACCAAACTTTTGACCCCGTTTATGCCTTTTTGAATTCGAATCAGGTACCCGTAATGACGCTGACGGGAAAATTGACGGATTGGAATTACCTCAATGAGGTGCAGCTGAGCTTTCGGATACAGGAGGCCGGCCCCCTTGAAGAGCTGCTTCCCGAAAGCAACCCGGCTTTTGGGTACTTTGATATATCCGAGTGGGAGGTAAGCAACTATCCCCCCCTCGAAGGTTTTCTGGGGGAGTATTACATCCGGGAACCTCATGAATGGTTGCTGGGCCAGCGGGTCAGGGGGGTGTCCTTACTACAGCCCCTGGTGGCACTGATCAAAGGGTCCGAGCGTCGGGAAGCAGTGGTCTTTGGAAGCGGAATCTGGAAATGGCGGATGAGTGCATATTCAAGACAAGGGGATTTCACAGAATTTGATGCCACGCTGGGAAAACTATGGCTCTTTCTGACCGCAGGGCAGGAAACCAATCGGCTAACCCTGGATTACCAGTCGCTCTACAATGGGCAGCAGCCTGCCGTTATCCGCGCGCGCTATTTTGATGAGGCCCTCCGATTTGATCCGGAGGCTACCCTCAACCTCAAGGTCTTCGACAGCACGGGGGTAGAAAGGGCTTCCTACCCGCTCTCTCTGGGCCGCACCTATTACGAAGCAGACATCAGCAATCTGCCTGCGGGGACTTATTCCTTCAACATTGGGGTAGAAGGGACGAACTACGCCGATGCAGGGCAATTCCGCATACTGGCCTTTGACCTTGAGAATCAGCAATTGCAAAGTGATTTCCAGGGAATGGCACAGCTTGCGGCATCCAGTGGCGGACAATGGTATTTTCCCGAAAATCTGGGGCAGTTGAAAGACAGTCTCTTAAATGCAGACAGGTTCCGGCCGTTACAGCGAACCCGCCGAAATGTAGTATCTTTGATAGATTATCGGTGGTTGCTCGCATTGATTGCTGCAACCCTTGGAGCCGAATGGTTCATTAGGAAATATAACGGATTACTTTAAAAGAATAGGACTATGGATAAATTACCAAAAATAGCATTGCCAACTATCTTGATTATTATAGTTGCCATTATCTTGATCAGCAAGTCAGCCATCACTATAGGATCTGGTGAAGCTGGTGTACTCTACCGTACATTTGGCGGCGGTGTGGTCACCGACGAACCGCCATTGGGTGAAGGATTTCACCTGGTAGCGCCCTGGAATAAGGTGTTTGTTTACGAAGTTAGACAACAAGAGGTGTTTGAGAAAATGCAAGTGTTATCTTCCAATGGTTTGGAGATAAAGTTAGATGCATCAGCATGGTTTGAACCTAAGTATGAGTCTTTAGGGAAATTACATCAGGATAAAGGAGAAGCTTATGTACAGCGCATTTTATTGCCTACTATCCGATCCGCTGCACGTAGTGTGGTAGGACGGTATACACCAGAGCAGCTCTATTCGAGTAAGCGGGATGCTATTCAGGCAGAGATCTTTGAAGAGACAAAAAAAATAGTAGAGGGTCAGTATATCCAGCTCAATGAAGTTCTGGTGAGAGATGTAACGTTACCGCCAACTATCAAAGAAGCCATTGAGCGAAAATTAAAGCAGGAACAGGAATCTCTTGAATACGAGTTTCGATTAATTACAGCTGAAAAAGAGGCAAAGCGACAAATTATTGAAGCGCAGGGAAAAGCAGACGCCAACAAGATTTTGAGTGCGTCGCTAACAGACAAAATATTGCAGGATAAGGGGATAGAAGCGACACTCAAGTTGGCACAGTCTCCCAATGCCAAAGTTGTGGTTGTGGGCTCCGGAGAGTCGGGCTTGCCGCTTATTTTGGGAAATAATTAAGGGGTCTCATTTTTGAGTTTTAAAATTATTGGTTTAATTTTGGATCCATCATGAAGAAAATGCATTCACATCACCATGTTTCGACTTTCGCTCAAGCGAGGTAGGAAGATATGTTGTGAATCCAAGATATTTTTAAAACCCGTTTGAGAAATCGAACGGGTTTTTTATTTCAATAGACATCTATGGAAACCATAAAAATTGCAGTTCAGAAAAGTGGACGACTCAATGAAGATTCCCTCAGAATTCTGAAGGACTGTGGGATATCCATCGACAATGGGAAGGATCAGCTCAGGGCTTCAGCCCGGAATTTCCCTATGGAGGTTTTCTACCTCAGGAACGGAGACATCCCCCAGTACCTGCGGGATGGGGTAGTGGATATCGCCATTATTGGCGAAAACATACTCATTGAAAAAGGCTCGGACCTGCAGACCGTGGAGAATCTGGGATTTTCCAAATGCCGGGTATCCCTGGCGGTGCCAAAATCCGTCCGGTACGAGTCCGTGAAGGATCTCGAGGGAAAACGCATTGCCACTTCCTATCCGAATACGGTGAATAAATACCTGCAAGCTAAGGGTGTTTCTGCGGAGCTGCATATGATCAACGGTTCTGTGGAGATAGCCCCGAATATCGGGCTGGCAGATGCTATTTGCGATATTGTTTCCAGCGGAAGCACCCTTTTCAAGAACAATTTGAAAGAGGTGGAGGTCATGCTTCAAAGCCAGGCTGTGCTCGCGGTATCCCCAAAGATACAACCGGCCCAGCGCAGCATCCTGGACCAGCTTCAGTTCCGCTTGAAGTCTGTCCTCGAAGCCCGGCAAAATCGCTATGTCCTCATGAACGCGCCTAATGACAGTCTGGAAGCGATCATAAAACTGTTGCCAGGGATGCGCAGCCCAACGGTGCTCCCGCTGGCGGAAGAAGGGTGGAGTTCCATCCATACCGTGATCAACAAGGATCGTTTTTGGGAGGTCCTGGACCAGGTCAAGAAAGAAGGGGCAGAAGGTATTTTGGTCTGCCCGATCGAGAAGATGATACTATAAGCTATACAGATGATGGAATGGTACCCCTATCCGGAGCAAAGTTCGTGGGAGGCCCTGCTCAGCCGTCCTTCCAAAGATCTCAGTGATCTGGAGGATATCGTACGAGAGGTTTTTGCGGAGGTCAAGGCTTCGGGAGATGGTGCATTAAAGGATTATACCAGGCGTTTCGATGGAGTGGAAGTCTCTGAAATCCGTCTGTCTTCCGCAATTGTTGCCGCAGCTCAAGAGCTGATCCCCATAGAATTAAAAGAGGCTATTGAACTGGCATATGAAAATATACATGCCTTCCATGAAGCACAGAAGTCACCCCGGGTGGAGGTGACCACCCGAAAAGGGGTGCATTGCTGGCAGGACAAAAGGCCTATCCAGCGTGTGGGCCTATACATCCCCGGAGGAACGGCGCCCTTGTTTTCCACAGTGCTTATGCTCGCCATTCCCGCTCAAATCGCCGGCTGCAGAGAGGTGGTCCTCTGTTCCCCTCCCAATAAAAGCGGTGGCCTGGACCCTGCCATTCTTTATGCGGCATGGAGATGCGGAGTTACTTCGGTTTGCCAGGTAGGAGGTATTCAGGCGATTGCTGCACTGACCTACGGAACCCAGAGCGTTCCGGCAGTTGATAAGCTTTTCGGACCCGGGAACCAATATGTCACGGCTGCCAAGCAATGGGCCAGCCGCTTGGGCGTATCCATTGATATGCCCGCCGGACCCAGCGAATTGCTGGTGGTGGCGGATGATACAGCCGTCCCGGCATTCATTGCATCAGATCTGCTCAGCCAGGCGGAGCACGGGACCGATAGCCAGGTGCTGCTGTTAACCGATCATAAGGGGTTGCAACAGTCGGTAAACAAAGCACTCGAAACCCAAATTGGCGAACTGCCGCGTGAGGAGATTGCCCGGCAGGCTTTGAAAAATAGTCGGGGGATCCTGCTTAAAAACAAAGCGGAAATCGCAGCAATGGTAAATGCCTATGCTCCGGAACACCTCATCATATCCCACAGGGAAGAGGCTTTTCTGCTGGAGGAAATACACCATGCCGGTTCGGTCTTTCTTGGGAATTATACCCCTGAAAGTGCCGGAGACTACGCTTCCGGAACCAACCACACCCTTCCTACGAATGGTTTTGCCAGGCAATACAGTGGGGTAAACCTGGATAGTTTTACCAAAAGCATCACATACCAGCGGATTGATCCGCAAGGGCTTCAGGACATCGGGCCTGCCATAGAGATCATGGCAAGAACGGAAGGACTGGAAGCCCACGCCAAAGCCGTGGAGATTCGATTGCAAACTTTAAAAAGTAGGTAGCGTTTAAGAATATGGAGCCAGAAAGCCGCATAGAAACCTGGGTGCGCCCTGTCATCCGCCAGTTAAAGCCCTATTCATCCGCAAGGGATGAATATACGGGCCAGGTTTCCTCCATGATCTTCCTGGATGCCAATGAGAACCCTTTTGAAAGCGGGGTAAACAGGTATCCGGACCCCCATCAGCGGGAATTAAAGGAGCGGATTGCCACCATCCGCGGAGTGCGGACCGAACAGTTATTATTGGGCAATGGAAGTGATGAAATCCTGGACCTGTTGTTTCGGGTGTTTTGTGAACCCTACAAAGAAGCTGTAATCACCGTACCTCCAACCTACGGGATGTACAAAGTACTTGCCGGAGTGAATGCCGTTCGGAATCTGGAAGTACCCCTCACTGCAGAATTTGAGCCTGACGTGCCTGCCATCCTGCACCTGAGCGGTAAAGACACAAAGATCCTTTTTCTCTGTTCTCCCAATAATCCGACGGGGAATTCCCTGGACCGTGAGCGCGTGCTGGAGCTTTTGGAGAACTTTCCTGGCATGGTCGTTATTGATGAGGCCTACATCGATTTTTCAGCATCAAAGGGCTATGCAGGTTTGTTGGATCAGTATGAAAATCTCGTAATCACCCAAACCCTGTCCAAAGCCTTTGGAATGGCCGGGATCCGGTTGGGTATCTGTATGGCCAATCCCCTGGCGATTTCCTTTTTAAAGCGTATAAAGCCACCCTATAATGTGAATGAACTTTCACAGCAACGGGCACTTTCCGCCCTTCAGGATCTGAGTCGCACCGAAGCGGAGATCGAAAAATTGAGAACGTCCAGAGAATACCTGCGAAATGAACTTCAGTCGATCCCATTTGTTCAGAAGGTCTACCCCAGCGATGCCAATTTTATCCTGGCCCGGGTTGATGATGCGAAGGCCAGATACCGTCAGCTGCTGGACAGGGGGATTGTGGTGCGCGATCGATCTTCACAATTGAATTGTGAGAATACACTGCGTTTTACGGTAGGCACCCCGCAGGAGAACCGGCAACTGTTGCAAACCCTTAGAGAACTAAACAACACAGCGTTGGCATGAGCCTAAAGAAAGTATTATTTATCGACAGGGACGGAACCCTGATCCGGGAACCGGAGGACGAGCAAATCGATGCCTTCGAAAAACTGGATTTCTATCCGGAGGTCTTCAGGTACCTGGGGAAAATTGCCCGGGAACTCGATTTTGAACTGGTCATGGTGACCAATCAGGATGGGTTGGGCACCGATGCCTTTCCAGAAGAGGACTTCTGGCCAGTACAGGAATTCATGCTCAAGTGTCTGAGGGGGGAAGGGATTTCGTTTAGCGAGGTCCATATTGACCGAACCTTTCCCCGGGACGAAGCTCCGACGCGCAAACCGGGAACAGGCATGCTAGAGCAGTATTTTAGTCCGGGATACGATTTAGGAGGCAGTTATGTTATTGGAGACCGGTTGACGGATATGGAACTGGCCCAAAACCTTGGGGCTCGCGGTATTTTCATAAACAACCATACCGAGCTCGGGGTGGAAGAGGTACAGACCAGCCGCGAAAGGCTGAATGAGGTCATTGCCTGGGAAGGCGATTCCTGGAAAGGGATCTATGAATACCTGGCCCTACCACGGCGGGAGGTCACCCACTCCAGAAAGACGGCAGAAACAAAGGTGGAGGTGCGCCTCAACCTGGATGGTACGGGGATCGGCGATATTCAGACAGGGCTGGCCTTTTTTGATCACATGCTGGATCAGCTCGCCCGCCACGGCCAAATCAACCTGTACCTCAGGACGCAGGGAGACCTTGAAGTGGATGAGCACCACACCATAGAAGATACCGCTATAGCTCTGGGGACAGCCTTTGCACAGGCCCTGGGCGATAAGGTGGGGATTGAGCGGTATGGGTTCTGTCTCCCCATGGATGACTGCCTGGCCCAGGTTTCCCTTGATTTTGGCGGACGGAACTGGCTGGTATGGGAGGCCGATTTCAAAAGGGAGAAGATCGGGGACATGCCCACTGAGATGTTTATGCATTTTTTTAAGTCCTTTTCGGACAGTGCCCGGGCCAATCTGAACATCAAAGCTGAAGGACAGAATGAACACCACAAGATCGAAGCGATCTTTAAAGCCTTTGCCAAGGCGATCAAAATGGCCGTCAGAAGGGATCCGGATAAACGAATACTTCCTACCACCAAGGGAATGCTCTAAATGCAACACATGGATTTGGTAATTGTAAATTACGGGGCAGGGAATATCCAAAGCATACGTTTTGCCTTTCAAAGGTTGGGCTATTCCCTGGAGCTCAGTGCCGATCCTGACCGGATCCGCAGAGCAGACAAGGTGATTTTTCCCGGAGTGGGCGAAGCCTCCAGCGCCATGGCGAAACTGACTGAAAGCGGTCTGGATAAGGTGATCCCCGAATTGCATCAACCCGTGCTTGGGATTTGCCTGGGCATGCAGCTGATGTGCCATAGTTCTGAGGAGGGACCTACAAAAGGGCTTGGCATCTTTGATGCAGATGTCATGCGCTTTCCCGGGGATCTGAAGGTGCCGCAGATTGGCTGGAACAGTATTCACAAGCTGGGGTCGCCCTTGTTTAAGGGGCTGGATGAGGGAGCCTATATCTATCTGGTACACAGTTACTATGCGCCTTTATGCAGGGATACCATCGCCACAACCGACTATGGATTTCCCTACAGTGCAGCCCTGGCCAGAGACAATTTTTATGGCGTACAGTTCCACCCGGAAAAAAGCAGTGCCCCCGGCGCCAGGATCCTGGAGAATTTTTTAAAACTATAAGCAAGGATGAGAATCATACCCGCCATAGACCTTATAGATGGGAAGTGCGTTCGATTGACCCGGGGGGATTACAGCACCAGGAAAGTGTACAGTGCCGACCCATTGGAGGTTGCCCGATCCTTTGAAGATGCAGGGATCCGTTATTTGCATTTGGTAGACCTGGACGGCGCCCGGACTGCCCATATTGTGAACCATCGTATTCTCGAGCAGATTGCCGGAAAGACCACCCTGAAGGTAGACTTTGGAGGTGGGCTGAAATCAGATGAGGACGTGCACATCGCCTTTGATAGTGGTGCCGCACAGGTTACCGGAGGCAGTATTGCCGCTTCCCAGCCGGAGCGGTTTATTTCCTGGCTTGAGAAGTACGGTCCGGACCGGATCATCCTGGGAGCAGATGCCAGAGACGGGTTTATAGCCGTATCCGGCTGGGAAAAAGCCACCCAGCAGAAACTGCTTCCCTATGTGCAGAAGTACCAGAAAAAAGGCGTGCGGTATGTGGTTTGTACAGATATTAGCAAGGATGGGATGCTGGAAGGACCCTCCCTGGATCTGTATCGCAAAATCCTGAAACGAACAATGGTGGTGGAGACCCGAATTGGCATGAGTGGGGTGGAGGATATCAAAAGGCCTGGGATCAACCTGATTGCCAGCGGGGGAGTTACCACCCTTCAGGATCTGCTGGACCTCAAAAAGGCAGGGTGTGAGGGGGCTATTATCGGCAAAGCGCTGTATGAAGGAAAGATCCGTCTGGAGGATCTCAAATCCCTAATTTCGGAATAATGGAAGGACTAAGTGATACGCTGGTCGCAGAATTTAAGGATCACGCGGTGTTTCGGATGCAGGAATCGGCGGATAAGATCCGCGGATGCCTTAATCTTCTGGATGAGGATGCCTTTTGGTTTCAGCCCAACGAGCAGTCCAACAGTCCCGACCAGTTGCTCAGGCATTTGAAGGGAAATATCACCCAGTATATCATTAGCGGATTGGGGGATGCCCCCGACCTGCGCGAGCGGGACGAAGAATTCATCCCCTTGGCCAATCGGGATCGCAACCGGGTTGAAAGTGCTTTTTTTGAAACGATTGCCACCGCGATCGAAATGATCGGTTCCCTAAATGCTGAAGACTTGACCAAAATAAAGCAGGTGCAGGGATTTGCCTTTTCAGGTATTGGGATCATCCTGCATGTGGTGGAGCATTTGAGCTACCATACCGGACAGTTCGCCTACCTGACCAAACTCAACAAAAATGTGGATCTCGGGTTCTATCGGGACTTTGACCTGAATCAAACCAACGAATAAGCCATGCTCACAAAACGCATTATTCCGTGTCTGGATATCAAGGACGGCCGAACGGTAAAAGGAGTGAATTTTGTGGACCTTCGTGATGCCGGGGACCCGGTGGAACTCGCCGCGGCTTATGCGGATCAGGGAGCAGACGAGCTCGTATTCCTGGATATATCGGCCACGGAGGAGAAACGCAAAACCCTGGCTGAGCTGGTTCAGCGCGTAGCTGAGCGGATCGACATTCCCTTTACCGTAGGGGGAGGGATAAGTTCGGTGGAGGACGTGGATGTGCTGCTCCACGCCGGAGCGGACAAAGTCTCCATTAATTCGGCCGCCGTACGGAATCCTGACCTCATCGATCGCTTGGTGCGCAAATTTGGCTCCCAGTGCATCGTGGTCGCCCTGGACGCCAGGAGAATAGACGGTATCTGGAAGATCCATCTGGTTGGCGGGAAGGTACCGACTGCGGTGGAGCTTTTTGGTTGGGCAGAAGAGGTAGCCCGCAGGGGGGCGGGGGAGATCCTTTTTACCAGCATGGAGCACGACGGGACCAAAGGCGGGTTTGCCAACAAAGCCCTGCGTGAAATGTGCAAACGGGTGAATATCCCCGTGGTGGCTTCCGGAGGCGCCGGGACCCGAGAGCACTTTGCAGATGCCTTTACCAAAGGAACAGCGGATGCAGCCCTGGCAGCCAGTGTGTTTCACTTCAACGAGATTCCGATTCCCGACCTGAAAAAGTACCTGCGCGATGCGGGGATTCCCATGCGTATTTAAAATGTTATCAATGGAAAAGATCGATTTTAATAAAGGAAATGGACTGGTGCCCGCTATTGTGCAGGATGCTGAAACACGGGTAGTGTTAATGATGGGCTATATGAACCGGGAGGCCCTGGAAGTCACAGAGCGAACCGGGTTGGTCACTTTCTACAGCAGGAGCAAAAAACGGATCTGGACCAAAGGGGAGGAGAGTGGAAATACCCTTCGCCTGCAAGGGATATCTTTGGATTGCGACCAGGACACCCTGCTGGTACAGGCCATGCCTGCAGGCCCTGTTTGCCATACGGGAACGGATACCTGTTGGGGTTCACCAAACGAGGACCCTCTGGCATTCCTCAGGCGCCTGGAAGACGTGATTGCAGATCGGAGAGCAGCTGCATCCTCCGATCAGCCGGGTGAGAGTTACGTCGAATCCCTCTTTCGGAAAGGGATCAATAAAATAGCCCAGAAAGTAGGGGAGGAGGCAGTGGAAACCGTTATTGAAGCTAAGGATTCCAATGATGACCTGTTCCTAAACGAAAGCGCGGATTTGCTGTTTCACCTTATGGTGCTGTTGCAGGCCAAAGGCTACACCCTGAAAGACGTGGTTTCCGTACTTCAGGGGCGGCACCGATAGGCTCGTTAAGAAATCTTAAATTTTCGACTTCCTGCTTCAATTGTCGTATTTTTAGGGCGCTATGAACGGAAGAAAAGGATTTCGGTTTACTTCATACCAGGCGCCAGAGCGAACTCCCTTTGAGAAGCTCTTCGATATTTTTCAGGAACTCATCACCCATACTTCCGGGGATGTGGAAGAGGCCCTGGACTGGCTCAGGGAACTCGACAAGGAATACGAGCTGACGGATGAGGACTATACCATTGACGATTTTATTGAAGACCTGAAAGCCAAGGGATACCTGCGGGAGGAGATCGAGCTCGGACCTGAAGGGGAGGACGGAGAAGAAGGAGAGGGTGTGCCGGGTGATCCGACCTATTCCATGACCGCCAAGCTTGAACGCATGCTTCGCAAAAGGGCGCTGGATCAGATCTTTGGTCAGCTTAAACGCAGAGGTACCGGCAATCACCGAACTGGCAAAACAGGGAGAGGAGATGAACATACAGGGGATTTCCGGGCTTACCGTTTCGGGGACAGCCTGGAGCAAATCTCCATGACGGAGAGCCTCCGCAATGCGCAGGTTAACCATGGGATGGACGAATTCCGCCTGGAAGAGAACGACCTGGTGGTGGAAGACACCCATCACAAGGCGCAGATGAGCACGGTGCTGATGATCGATATCAGCCACAGCATGATCCTCTATGGAGAGGATCGGATTACACCGGCCAAGAAAGTAGCCATGGCTCTGGCAGAATTGATCACCACCCGATATCCGAAGGATACCCTGGATATCCTGGTCTTTGGGAATGACGCCTGGCCTATTGGCCTGGAGGAGCTGCCGTACCTGAAGGTTGGGCCCTACCATACCAACACGGTTGCGGGGCTTCAGCTGGCCATGGATCTGCTGAGACGGAAGCGAAACACGAACAAGCAGATCTTTATGATCACGGACGGAAAGCCTTCCTGCCTCAGGATGCCGGACGGCACCTATTACAAGAACAGCGTGGGGCTTGACGATTTTATCGTGGAGAAGTGCTATAACATGGCCAGTCAGGCCCGCAAGCTGCACATTCCCATTACCACTTTTATGATCGCCCAGGATCCGTATCTCATGCAGTTTGTGAGGCATTTCACGGAAGCCAACAAGGGCAAGGCATTTTTCACGGGCCTGAAAGGGCTGGGGGAAATGATCTTTGAGGATTACGAACAAAACAGAAAAAAACGCATTCGAGGATAAAGCATCAGAAAACAATGACAGACGTAAAAGGAAACGCACCTGATATCAGAACATTTGGAGACCTGAAAAAAGCAGGCTATCAAACCCGGCCCATCAAGGAGGAGATCCGGGAAAATCTGATGAGGAATATTAAAGAGGGAAAGACATCCTTCCAGGGGGTTTGGGGTTATGAGAATTCGGTGATCCCACAGCTGGAGCAAGCCCTCCTTTCCCGCCACCATATCAATTTGCTGGGACTGCGCGGCCAGGCAAAAACACGGCTGGCAAGGCTCATGGTCGGATTGCTGGATGAATGGATCCCGGAAGTGGCCGGAAGTGAAATCCACGACGATCCTTTTAACCCCATATCCCGCTTTGCCCGGGAAACCCTGGCGCAGGATGGGGATGACACCAGGATTGCCTGGGTTCACCGTTCGGATCGCTTTTACGAGAAACTGGCCACCCCGGATGTGACCGTGGCAGACCTGATAGGGGACGTTGATCCGATTAAAGCAGCCAACCTCAAGCTTTCCTATGCGGATGACCGCGTGATCCATTTTGGGATGATCCCCAGGGCCAACCGGTGTATTTTCGTCATCAATGAATTGCCAGACCTGCAATCCCGTATTCAGGTGGCCCTGTTCAATATCCTGGAAGAAGGCGACGTTCAAATTCGGGGCTTCAAGGTTCGCTTGCCGCTGGATGTACAGTTCGTCTTTACGGCCAACCCCGAGGATTACACGAACCGGGGAAGCATCGTGACCCCGCTGAAGGACCGTATCGGGTCCCAGATCCTGACCCACTATCCGGAGGACCTGGAGACCGCAAGGAAAATTACGGCCCAGGAGGCCGCCCTGGATCCGGCTCAGGAAAAAGGGGTTACGGTCCCCGATATGGCAAGGGACTTGCTGGAGCAAATCTCCTTTGAGGCGCGCAAGAGCGAATACGTGGATCGCAAGAGCGGCGTAAGTGCCCGGATGAGCATTACCGGATATGAAAATTTGATCAGTACTGCTGAGCGGCGCATGCTACGGGCAGGGGCAGAGCGCACCTCCGTAAGGTTAAGCGATTTTATGGGGGTGCTGCCGGCTATTACCGGCAAGATCGAGCTCGTCTATGAAGGGGAACAGGAAGGTGCAGACAGCGTGGCAGAGATCCTGGTGGAAGAAGGGGTCAAAACGCTCTTCTCCCGCTATTTCCCGGAGATCAAAAAATTGGAGCGAAAAGACGCGGTTTCCCCATATGACGACCTGGTCACCTGGTTTTTCGAGTCCGATGGCCTCGAGCTTCCTGATGATGCCCCAGATTCCCAATACCAGGAAATCCTTAAAAGGGCAACTCCATTGAACAACCTGATAGAAAAGTATCTGCCGGACCTCGATGAGGCGATGGTTCCCTTTGCCAAGGAAATTGTCCTTTGGGGCCTTGTAGGGCATGATAAATTAAGCAAAAGCAGGTTTTTGGAAGGCTTTAAGTTCAGAGACCTCTACGGAAGTTATATCAGGGATCTGTAAGGTCAACGTTATCATCAAAAAAGCCCCGGAAAACCCGGGGCTTTTTCTTGCCACAACACAAAAAATCTGGCTAATGCCAGGAATTCATATTCTTGTCAATTTGCTCAAAATCGTAGGCTCCCAAAAGCACTTTGCGCTGCCGGAAGCTACTGATGGTCAACAGTACCAGTAATACCTGCAGGATTAATATGGATATGCCAATGGGCAAAAAGGTATCCGGGATAAGGTATACGCTGAAATCATTATAGCTCATCAGGATATACGTCGTATCCAGGCACTTGAAGATGTAGATCATCAGGGCGGCGTACATGCCGTATTCTACATTGCGCATTACGGGGTCCGGATATTCCTTTTCGCGTATTTTAAAACGGATGGCGTAGAGGAATACCATGTGGAGGATGCTGATCAGTGGAAAAATATAATTGTCGATCTTAAGAAAATAGAATTGATTGCTGTAGAGGCCGTAGAAATTGAAGATGATCAGGACGGGCAAAACAATCAAGGTTCCGTAGTAACAGAGTTTCCAGGAGGTGATCCGTGCAGATGTGGGGGGAATTAAATTAGGGTTCACTGGGTTGGGGAACGTTTGTTTGCATTTAAAAACGCGACCCGACCCCGCTTATTTCAGGGAATTCGATGAACGGTGACCAATGTTGTAAAGGGGTCAGAAACTGTTGTGAAAAATGGGTTATCACAAGGTCGATAAACTTCAGCTGCGTTTCATCGGATAGTAGCGAAAATGGGTAAGGCTCCTCCAAATCCACTCCAGGGGCCCGTAGTAATGCTTCCTGAGCCACCAGGAGCTGAAGGCCACTTGAATAATAATGATCCCAGAGGCCATCAGGAAGGCGAAGCTATTTGGCACGGATCCTGCCAGGCCAAACCCCCAACCATAGAATATCCGCGCGCCAATAATGCTTTGCAGCACATAGTTGGTCAGCACCATGCGTCCATAGGGTGCAAACCGGTTCAGTGCGCGTTCGACCTTCGGGGGCCCATACAGCAGCACAAACCCCGACAGAATGATTACTGTCATGCCCAGGTTGGCCAGATCAAGGGAGGAAAGCCCCAACATGGCCCACCCGGTATTGAAATCCGGTTCGGGTCCGAGTCGCGTAAAGAAAAATCCGGTAAGCCCAATGGCGAGGACCAGCACTGCAAGTCCCGTCCATAAGGCCCTCCGCGTTTCCTTCCGCAAATCCAGATATTTTTTTTGAAGTACTGCAGCCGACCGAACCAAAGGCCCAGCAAAAAGAAACCAAAGGTCAGGTATGCCCGTCCGAAATACTATGAAGGGCATCCACGATGACCATTCTCGTCTTTGGTTGGTTGTTCTGCATGTTTCTTTCTGGTTTTAAGCTATTAGAGGTCTAATGATCCTTTTTGTTACTGTCTTCCGTATTTTTAGGGAACATCTTCTATTATGTCTGAACCTGATAAACACCTGTACCTGCTGAGAATACAGTTCCTCGGGTTTCGCTACAGCGGCTGGCAGCAACAACCCCGGGTGAAAACTGTGGAAGGCATGTTGCTGAAAACCCTGAGATTCGTGCTTCCGGGCAGAAAGGTGAAATTACTTGGGGCAGGCCGTACGGATTCCATGGTTTCCGCCCTGGATTTTGGCGTGCAGTTGATCCTTTCCGGGCCTCCACTTGACTCTGAAAAGGATTTTCACAGTAAAATGAACCAGAACCTTCCCGCTGATATCAGGTTGATCTCGGTACAAGGCCGAACACCTGATTTTAATGCCATCAGGGATTGTAGGCACAAAACATACCGGTACTATTTTACCTATGGAACGAAACCGCATCCATTCTGTGCCCCGCTGCTGGGATTTTTCTCCGGCGATCTGGACATAAGGTCCATGAGGCAGGCAGTTTCCCGTTTTGAAGGCACTCACAATTTCAAAGGGTTTATCGTCCAGCCATCTGAGAACACCCGGATTATACGACAGGTGGATCATGCGAGGTTGGAGGTGAACACCGAATTCACAGCCAGCTTCTTTCCGGAGAATACCTATTTCTTTGAAGTGGGAGGGCCGGGATTCGGGCGCTATCAGGTCCGGGTAATGATGACAGCACTCCTGGCCCTGGGAAGGGGAGCGATCTCCGCGCGTGAACTGGAAGGCTCGCTGGAAACAGGAGGTTCACTCGGGCTTTCCGAAATTGTTCCTGCCTCAGGCTTGCAACTGGTGAAAGTTGTTTTTGCCGAACCAGGGATTTAAGGCTCACTGATTGGATG